>JAKEEH010000463.1 GCA_022616725.1 Limisphaerales bacterium
AGTCGAAGCAGTTAAATGGTTAAAATAGTTAAAAATGGCGAGTTGTTGAAACGGGCCGTCGATGCGGGTTGAAGGGTTAAAGCGGTGAAAGGTTGAAGGGCATGAGTCAGTGATCGGTGCTTCAGTGTTTCGGTCGGGCGGTCTTTCAGTAGGTCAGTGATCGGTGAAGTGAGCACGGTGCAGTGACTCGGGCCACCCTGCGCTGAAGCAAGGGTGTTAATAAGAACGTCGTTCGGCATATCGTTTCATTTTTTCTGTTCGCCCCGGGCGGTTTTTCGCTCCGCCCGGGAGCTGCGTCGGAAAACTTTCCCGACATAAACAGTATAGGGCACGATTTTTCTGGAAAACTGGCAGTGGCGGCTCCTGACGGGTCTTGTCGCGACAAGAGCCGACAAGACCCGACAAAATAGGGCTTGCGTGGGTTGCGCGGGGTTTGGTGGCGTTGTCGGATTTCATAATATCTTTTGAGTTCGTTTGCCGCACCGACAGCGATGCGGACCACGAAACCTCGCACATGTTTTTGGCGGGAGGGTTCTCAGTGTACGGCGTTGCATGCAATTGCATGCAAGTGCGTGCAACGGCGGGTAAAAATAGCCTTTGACAAAACCGATTTTTGGGCCGGTTTTTCACAGGCTTGAATGGTTAAAGGCGCGAATCGGTGCATCGTTGAATCGTTACATCGGTGATCGTGATCGGTTTGTTGGTGGCGTCAGCAAACGGAGCTGACGCCGGCAGGAGATTGGTTCGGCTGCTGCCCTGGCCGGGATTTTCCCGACACAAACAGCATAGGGCACGATTTTTGGGGAAAAGGCGAATGTCCGATCCTGTCCGGTCCTGTCCGGTCAGACGCGGGCAAAATAGTTGTTGCGTATTTTGGGGAAAAACACGTGAAAACACGTGAGCAGTTGAAGGGTTGAAGAGTTGAAGCGGTGACGAGTGAACCGGTGATCGGAAATTCATTGTGAGAATCGCTCCAGCGATTAGCCTTTCCTTCGATCATTCGCGTCGCCGCTTATGAAAAACAATTTCCTCTTCGAACATCAGGAGTTAACGCGCCGATATTTCCTTCGCCTCGGCGTCGTGGGTGCCGCCACCATGGGGTTTTGGCCATTAAGCGGCGCGCCCGGTGATCCGGGGCCCGAAGCGTCCGGAAATCATCTTGCCCCGCCCGATCTCGAACCGTACTTCACTCCACAGGACAAATTCCGCGATGTCTCGCGCGGCAAGCCTCTGCCACATTCCTTGCCCGACGATAAAAAGCGCGAGGTCGGTCTCACTCGTGAAACCTGGAAACTGGAGGTCATCTCCGATCCCGACCGCCCGGCTTCCATTCGCAACCCGCTAACAAAGAAGGACGGCACCGCGCTCGATTTCCCCGGTCTCCTCAAGCTGGGCGAAAAACATTCCGTCCGTTTCGCCAAGTCCATGACCTGCCTGAACATTGGCTGCCCGCTTGGCACAGGAATTTGGGAAGGGGTGCCCCTGCGCGAACTCGTCTGGCTCACTCAACCGCGTGAGAACCTGCGCCGCGTTTTTTACCACGGCTACCATAACGACGATCCGCAGCAGATGTTCCGCAGCTCCCTGCCGATCGACCGCGTGCTGGAAGATCCATTCGACCTCCCGCCGGTCATCTTGTGCTACAAGCTCAACGGCCAATGGCTCGAGAGCGAGCGGGGCGGTCCGGTCCGCATGGTCGTGCCGGAGGCCTACGGCTTCAAATCCATCAAGTGGCTCACGCGCATCCTGCTCACAAACCTCTATCACGCCAACGACACTTACGCCGACGGCAACAACGACGTGGACAGCGCGCTCAAAACCTTCGCCGCGACACTCTCTGTCCCCGGCAACGTCAAACCCAACCAACCGATCCCCATTACTGGCTACGCCCAGGTCGGCATCTCCGGCCTCTCCAAAGTTCAGATCTGGATTCAATCCAACGCCGCCCAACGCCCGCCCCGCGACAAATACTTTGCGACGGCACCGTGGACCGACGCTCAAATCCTACCGCCACCGAAACATTGGGGCGCTCTGGCAGATGAAAGGATTCTGAAGAGCACGATCGGCTTTGACCCGGCGACCGGCCAACCGCTTGCGTGGCCGATGCGACTGACGAGAGTTCATTGGGCGGCTCTCCTGCCCGGTCTTCCGCCGGGCGAGTACACCTTGCGCAGCCGCACGATCGACGGCAAAGGCGTCGCTCAACCTTTGCCCCGCCCCTTCCAAAAGTCCGGCCACTCCGCGATCGAATCCGTGGACATTACCGTGAAGGCGTAAGCGCGCCAGAAACCAGATTTGAGCGATCCGGGGAGATCGCGAAAGACTCGAGTAGAAACGAATCGGCTTCCACCAACTCGCTTCCCCCGTTAGTGTTCCTCCGGTGAGGGATAACCTTTTGAAACTTTTAGGCCGCAGCGATTACGTGCCGGCGAATGTGCCCCAGTTGCTCCGGCTGCTGCGCCTGAGGCCCAACCAGCAGCAGGAACTCCAGCACGTTCTCCGCGAACTCGAACATGGCGGCACAATCGCCCGCATCAAAGGCAATCGTTACATCCGTCCCCGCGAGGCCGACCTCATTCCGGGACGCATTCGCATCAACCGCCAGGGAAAAGGAATCCTGCTCCCGGATGACGCCGATCTCAAGGAGATCACCATTCCCGAAAGCGCCACCTCCACTGCTCTGCACGAGGATCACGTGCTCGTGCGCCGTGACGTTCGGCCCCGCGGCGCGCGCGCGCATGCGCCCGAGGACAACACCGGAAAAGTCATCCGCGTTTTGGCCCGGCGGCGCACCCAAATTGTCGGCACCCTCCAGCGCAGCCGCCAATTCCTCTACGTTATCCCGGATGACCCTCGCGTTCCGCACGACATTTATGTGCCCGAACCGCGTGACGTGGGCCGGCCCGCTCACGTTGGTGACAAGGTAGTCGTCGAACTGCGCGACTGGCAGTCGCGCCACACCAGTCCCGAAGGTGAAATCATCGAGGTGCTCGGTGCGCCCGATGCCGAAGGCGTGGACATGCTGTCGGTCCTGCGCCAATACGACCTGCCGCTCCATTTTCCAAAACCGGCCCTCCATGAAGCCCGTTCCTTTGGCGCTGCGGTGCGCCCGCACGAACTGGCCGGACGCGAAGATTGCCGGGCTCACCGCGTCATCACTATCGATCCCGACGATGCGAAGGATTTTGATGACGCCATCTGCCTCCAGCGCGTTTCGCGCGACCAATGGAAACTTTGGGTCCACATCGCGGACGTGTCGCACTACGTCAAGCCGGGCAGACCGCTCGATCTTGAAGCTCGCAAACGCGGCAACTCCACCTACCTCGTGGACCGCGTCATCCCCATGCTCCCCGAGGCCCTCAGCAACGAACTCTGCTCGCTCAAGCCGGACACCAATCGCCTCACCAAATGCGTTGAGTTCCTCCTCTCGAACGATGGCCGCGTGCTGGCGCGCCGGTTTTACTCCGCCGTCATCCACTCGCAACGCCGCTTCGCTTACCCGGAAGTGCTCGCCATTCTCCAGCGCAAACCCTCCGGGCCTATCGAGCAGATGATCCACCACGCCAATGACCTCGCCCAACGCATTCGTCGCCTGCGTTTCAAGGCCGGTTCTCTCGACCTCGATTTCCCGGAAATGAAAATTCGTCTCGATGAACGCGGCCGCGTCGCCCGGATCGAGAAAGTCGAGAACGACATTTCCCATCAATTGATCGAGGAATATATGCTCCTGGCCAACGAGGCCGTCGCGACCCGCCTCCTCGCCCTGAATCGTTCTGCGATCTTCCGTGTCCACGAGCCTCCTGACGAGCGGCGCTTGCAGGAGTTTCGCGAAGACGTATTAAGTCACAATATTCCGTGCGGGAACCTCAGCCGGCGCAGCGAGGTACAGAAGCTTCTCGAAAAGCTTGGCACGCTGCCCATCGGCCCCGCGCTAAAAATCGGCTTTCTCAAATCCCTCATGCGCGCCCGCTACGCCGTCGAACCGCTCGGCCATTACGGTTTGGCCAAGGGCAAATACACCCACTTCACGTCGCCCATCCGCCGCTATGCCGATCTCGTCGTCCACCGCGTTTTGTTCGGCCAGGACAAGGCTTTCGGCCAGCAGCTTCGCGAGACGGCTGATCACATTTCCGATACCGAACGCAATTCCGCGGATGCCGAACGCGACAGCAAAGACGTGAAACTCTTCGCGTTCCTCAATGCGCAACTCGCGTCCGGCCGGCCGCAGTCTTATCCCGCGCTTGTCATCGATGTGCGCAATTTCGGTTTCTTCGTCGATGTCCCCGGCCTGGCCATGAGCGGCCTTGTCCCTTTGTCATCGCTCGTCGATGACTTCTTTGTTTTCGAACCGGCGCGCAACCACCTTGTGGGCCGCCGCACCCGCCGCATCATCCGCCTGGGCGACCGCGTCGAAGTCCAGGTCGCCAAAGTGGACACGTTCAAAAAACAGGTCGAGTTCCGCCTCACCACCGCGCCCGCTGCAACCCCCAAACGCCGCAAAGGCCCCTTTTCAAGATGACCATCAAATCCGGCGGCGCTCTCGATTCTCATTCACCGATTGAACTCTCCATTTAACTGCGGGCGTCGGCTGCAACCCGCCCTCAACAAGGCGGCCCCACTCTTTGAACTCTGCACTTTGTACCTTGCACTCCCCACTGGGCCCTCAACCTCAACCATCAACTCTCAACTCGAGATCGCCCGCCGTCCGTTCCCGCCGTGGTGTGCTGCGCATTCCCAAGCCCCGCCCCTTCCAAAAGTCCGGCCACTCCGCAATCGAATCAATGGACATTAGCGTGAAGGCATAAGCGTTCTACGCCTTTCAAATCTCAAATGTTCGGCAAAGACCGGCTCCTCGGCCGCGACGAATTCATTCACATGGGCGCCACGCCAAAGCCGTGATGGCGCGGCTCCGTTGCTACAACAACGACGGCCCTTGCTCTACGAACCGTTTGGCTTCTTCCACCGTGTAGGTGGTCTTGCAGTTCGGATTCGGACACAAGAGGTAATACTCGTAATAAAAGTTGTGCTTCGGCTTCTTGCGCGGCGTCTGCTTGATGACCGGAGTTGAACACTTCCGGCATGGTTCGCCTTCCTGCAAAGCAGGCCGTACGTCCTCGCTTTCCGGTTTGTTCTCGTAGCCTTCATCCGCCGGAAGATTGGACTGGCGCAACGCAGCCATCGAGAGTTGATCGCAACACTCATTTTCCAGATTCCCTGCGTGTCCCCTAACCCAGCGGAATTCCACCTGATGCATTTCGCACAACTGGTCGAGCCTCCGCCAAAGATCAACATTCTCCGGCCGTTCCGTGTTGGTGCGCCACCAATCCTTCTTCTTCCACGCCACAACCCAGCCTTCCATCATCGCTTTCACCAGATACTGCGAATCGCTGTAAACCGTGACCTTGCACGGCTGCTTCAACAATTCCAGCCCAGCAATGGCCGCATAGATTTCCATCCGGTTGTTCGTGGTCTTCCGAAATCCGCCACTGATCTCCGCGCGTTTCCTGGGATGCAACAACACCACGCCATAACCGCCCGGCCCCGGATTAGGTTCGCATCCGCCATCCGTGTAAATCTCGACGTGTGATATCGACTCCTGGCTCATGCTCATTCGTAGTCAGTCATTTCGCCGGCCGAAATTCTTTCAGCTTCGAGCAATCAACGAGTCGGTCAAGTGTCTTAAGTGTGAAAACTTTTCCTCGCGTCGCCAGCAAGAGCTTTTTCATGTCTTCGCGCCGAATTCCAAATCCCCGCCCTGCGATACATGCGATAACCTGAAACTTCGGCTCGTCTCCCTGAATGGCGGCCATGCTCAACGCGCCAAGATGCTGGATGCGCGTGACTTTGTCTCGAGCCGTGCCGTCGTCTTCAGTGATTTTGGCTTCAATAACGACCTTCGGATTGAACTCGTCTGGTACAATGAAGTCGGGCGCTTGATCAAAGCCGGAAATTCGTTCCGCCCGCCGCGTCTTTCTGAAGCTGATCGTACTTCGCGCTAAGATTTCCTCAACAGCCGATTCCATTACATCGCCAACCAACTCACTGACAGAGTCGCGATGGCCAGCAAAAGGGCGTCCGAGAAACCGCTCGTACAGGAGCATCGCGTATGGTACGCCCATGCCGGCTAGGTTCCGGACGGCAATCAATCCACCAACGGTGTCAGCCTTCTGAAGCCGATGGATGCTGCCGGCGGGAACAGTCGGACAGCCCTCTTCGAGCAGTTCGCAGGCGGTTTCGATCATCGCCGCGATCCGCATCTTTACTTCGCCTTGCGGGCGCAAGGGCCTCAGTGGTTCCATTCGAATGCGTCTGTCCAACGTGCGAGCGAATCCCTGTAGGACGGCCACCTGCTTTCTTTGAGTCGTGACGTACGCCCATTCCGGTGGCGTAAACCCAAGCATCGTTCGCAGCACGATGAAACAAATCGGAGTGCTGCTGACGAGTTCGATCAATTTCTGCTTGGGGAGGGAGGCAAAGCCTTCGGTGGTTCTCTTCAAAGCTTCGTAACCGGCTTCGAAGTCGGGATACTCAACGAAGCCGCCGCCCTTGGGGAGCACAAGAAACTCAGAGGCCAGGCTGGAAAACACCGCATCCACGAACTGGTCAGGAGCAGCAAGGATCTCCGCGAAGTCGGCCTCAAAAGGCAACCTCATCAGTTCCCTTTCCATATTTGACGGCAGATTCGGAGAGTTCCCAACACTGGTTCCGACTGGCCCGCGTGAACTTCTCGCCGAGTTCGTTCAACACTGCTGCCGGACCGCCGAACTTCTCGATCCATGACATCACCAGCTTTAGGCGTTCAGAGATACAGTGTTTGACGCTCCATTTAGCTTTCAAGTTCCATACGGCAAGCCGCACGAGATGCCCATAGGTGATGCAACGCAGATCCCCTTGTGTAGGTCCTAGACCAGCTTCAACGAGTTTGCTGGCGTCATCGTGGATCAGATCTGCCAATTCTTTAGCATTCATCGCCAACCAGCGACGAGGAAATCGGCCAGTCGCGCGGCACACGAACACGGTGTCCACGATGGATGAAGTGGTGCCATTGATGTGAATGGAAGCCCCCATTTCGGCGGGGCACGGAAGGGATGCCGAGCAGACCAGGGAAGCATCAAGAATGGCAACGGCTACCGGTACGTAAGCTTCCATATTATTGTGGTGAAATGTGAACACGAACGGCCCACCGCGCTTGAGAACGGTAGCTGCCCGCTTGAAAGCGTCGGAGAGGCCCTCCGCAAAATGTTCAAGGTCTCGCCCCATGCTGATGTTTCCAGTGAGTTCGTTGATGTGGCGTGTTGACCCCTTTGTGAACTCGGGGTGAGATTGGCCGACCAATCCACGAAGCCACACGTAACAGAAATCCATTAGCTCAGCGTACTGGACGTTTCCAAAATAGGGCGGGTCGGTCAGGACAGCGTCAAACGAATCGCCGTTGAACCGTGCTTTGGCAGCATCCTCACACCGGAGACGAACTTCTCGAACGGCTGCTTCTGAGTTGCCATTGCGATGTTCGCCGATCCATTCACTCTCGATTGGGATCTCTTTCTTTCGATGGCCCGTTTGTTGAACCTCAAAAGGATGCTCACAGTACCGTTTCGCTTTGGCGAATTTCCCAACGATGTTCAGCCAACCGCCGCTGCCGATGGGGCCGGACTTCCGAGGACTCGAAACGCCGAGAAGATTAGATTCGCATTGGATAAGGCTAACCGGAAAGCCGTGGACCGAGAAGATGTCCATCGACTTGAGAGCCATCGTGTCATATCGGCAGTGCATGTTTTGGTAGCGCAGCAGGTCGGAGAGATTGGTCGCCAGCGCTTCCTGAAGAGATCTGTCACGAACGATCCGAATCGCGCGGCAGCTCAATTCCAACCCAAGGAGCTGTCGGGCATTGAACAGTTCGCGGTAGTAATGATAGCCCCAGCGGTGTAATCGCTCAGTCTCATCACCAGCGGGGATTTCTTCGTCAGGCACGTGTCGAATCTTCGCTTTTGCGAGTCGTCTCTCGGCTTGATGATATTTTTCGATGTCGTCCGCGTCCGGTTTCTTGAAAAGCCGCCCAGGTGTTTTCGAGAAACACTCCTCGCAATAATACTCAATGGCGAAAAGCCGGTGCCGAGGCGCAATGCCTGATGGATAGCTGTTCGACACGCCGCAGTGGCAGCACTTAACCCGGTTGTGCCGTGCCGTGAACTCCGTGCTGAACTCACCTCCGCAGTGTGAGCATGACTTGGGCTGCTTTCGCGATTTGCTGTCGTAGAGTTCTCCACATTTTCGGCACACGAACACATTCGTTGGATGGCGCACGTCCTCGGAAAGCATGTAATTCGGAAACAAATCAATCCGTTGCTCACATCTGGTGCACTGCACTGTCTTTACCCAAAGGAAGTATTTCACCTTCGCGTCGCTCGAGTGACAGAGCTTGCACTGAGTTCGGTACAAATCGCCCACTTCCTGTTCCAGTTCGTCGCGCAGCCGATTTGCTGCGCCCACGTAAGCCGCAACGTCCAATGCACCGAGTTCCTGCCGAACGATCCACCATGACATCGGGTTAACATCAAGTCCGGTCACACCGCAGCCGGTCCGATTTGCCTCAATCAATGTCGTCCCACCACCCATAAATGGGTCGAGGACCCGGATTTGTGGAAACGAGTGCCCCTGGTAAAATGTCTGCCGCAGTGGCTCATGGGTGAACTCGGAAAGAAGCACGGCCCGAAACAGTGTTCCCGGCCGGCGAGCGAACCACTTATGAACGGCGATCACAGGCCGGTAATTCTGTTGGATTTGCTTTTCACGGAGGGCGAGCTCAGCAACAAACGGTACATCGAAATCGCGTTCAATCATTCCTGCGTCACCTTAAGGCGTCAATAGAGGCCCGGGCAAGCTAAGTCGTTTGAGTGCAGTGCAAAGTGCACCCGGCGAATGAGTCTTTCTCTAAGAATGCGACAGCGCAAACAGCGATAGAAAATTTCAGGCAATGAAATTCCATTTTGCGAAATGCCCACACCGAGCCGCAGAAGCAAACATCTGAAAGGGTTTTGAATTTGCGCGGATCAGTCACAGATGGCGAGCGCGATTGATGATTTCGAGCAGCTTTTCCAAATCGTCGCGCGAGGGTTTTTGGCCGGAGAGAGTGCGAAAAAACACGGGAAGCTGGGTGACGAGTTTCTGATCCTTCAGCACGTAATCCGGGATGCGCCCGGCGTCGACGGCGGCGTAATCGAAGAATTTGAGCCAGTCCTCGGAGCCCTGCTTAAGGCCAAGTTGCTTCGCCCAGGTGCGCAGCGTCTCCTCGTCGCGCGGCGGCGCGAGCACCCCGCGTTCGATCTTGCTCCAGTTGCTGGGGTCGTGGCCGTGTTTCTGGCAGAATTCACGCAGGCCAAGCCGTTGTCGCGCCCGCAGTTCTTTGACGAAGGTTCCAAACATATCGTTTATGATTGTGGTAATAGAAATACCACATGCGGTAACGCTGTCTACAGGAATCGACATTGCCCCAATCAAACTCTCACAACTGGATGCAGTAGGTCGAGATGTATTTATCGTTTATCGATAATAAAGTATTGACTTACGCGACATGACGTGCGATACTGCCGCCATGAAAGATGAATCTGCACGGCGGTTGAGGAGAATTCAGGTTGTAGCGAAAAGCTTTAGATTCCTGTGTTTGCTCGGCATGGTCGTGCTCCTGGGGGCGCTGATCATGACCATTTTCAAGCCGGATGAAATCGGACTCACATTCGGTGACTTCAGGATGGAAAAATTCAAGCCTGAATATGCCTGGCTCAAGCGCCCGCTCATTGTTGTTCTGCTGACAATTCCCGCCACGTTTGTCTGGCTGTTGTATCGCTTGTTCGGCCTTTACAGCCGGGGAGTGATGTTCGGCGAGGCCAACGTGCGTTACATCAAATGGCTCGGCTACTGGATGATTGGCGCGTGGGTGATTTCCATGCCGATCCAGTTGCTGCAGTACCTCCAGAACACCAATGCGATGAATTTCATATTTACTCTGGACGGTTATTTCGTTGGCGGGGTGCTGGTACTCCTGCTGGCGTGGATCATGGACGAAGGCAGGAAGTTGCAGGAAGAGCAGAGCCTGACCGTGTGAGGCAGATGAGCTGGCCACGCGTTTCCCACTAATTCGTGAAATTCGTGTCTCTCTCGCATAATCCAAAATCGCCAATCGCCAATCGCAAATAGCAAATGCCGATCATCGTGAATCTGGACGTCATGCTGGCGAAGCGAAAGCGCCGCCTGAACGATCTTGCTGAAGCGGTCGGGATCACGCCGCAGAATCTCAGCGTGCTCAAGACCGGTCGCGCGCGAGCCGTCCGCTTTTCCACCCTGGAAGCCATCTGCCAGTATTTGGAATGTCAGCCTGGCGATATTCTAGAATTTCGTTCGATGGAACAGATGGACTCCGGTCCCGTCGCCACTACGCCGGAGGTTCATTAAGCGGCCCGAGCAGTGCCATCGGAAGCTCTGGTTATTGATTCAGTCTTTAAGAAGCTTACTTCACGAGTCCACTTTCAATTTTCAAGTGGCTGCCCCATCTTCAAGTTGGAAATGTCGGCCATAGTCACCGCTACTGATGTCGTCGTGCGATATAACGAGCAGGTCGTGCTCAACGGCGCCACGCTCGGCATCGAGGAAAAGGATCGTATCGGGCTGGTCGGACGCAACGGTTCCGGCAAAACGACGTTTCTCAGGGTGCTCGCCGGCCTGCAAACGCCGGACAGCGGCGCTGTGACAAAGCGCCGTGACCTCGTGGTCAGTTATCTCTCCCAGGATTTCACGCTCGACTCCGACAAGAGTGTTCGGGAGAACGTGCGCGCGGGCGCGCGGCACGTGCTCGATTGCATCGCCGAGTTCGAAGGGTTGCCCGCCGAATCGCGGCGCCACGCCGAACTCGAGGAACGAATCGTGGCTCTCGATGGCTGGTCGGTCGAGCGCCGCATCGAGACGACTCTGTCGCATTTGAATTGCCCCGACGGCGAGCGTGGCATCGATTCTCTTTCCGGCGGGGAGAAGCGGCGCGTCGCCATGGCGCGCGCGATCGTGTCGCAGCCCGAGTTTCTTATCCTCGACGAGCCGACCAACCATCTCGACCCTGAATCGATCGATTGGGTGGCGGACTTCCTTGAAAATTTTCGCGGCGCATTTCTGGTGGTCACGCACGACCGTTACTTTCTCGATCGTGTGGTGCGCCGCATGGTCGAGCTGGCCGAGGGACGGTTCTTCGCGCACGACGGCAATTACACGGATTACCTGCTCGACAAGGCGGAGCGCCAGGCCGCCGACGCGGTCGTGGAGCACAAACGGCAGATGTTCCTCCGCCGGGAGTTAGAGTGGGTGCGGCGCGGGCCGCCCGCGCAGCGCACGAAGTCCAAAGTGCGTTTCGAAAAGTTTTACGAAGTGGAAAGCCAGGCTGCGCCGACAGTGGAAGAGGAAGTCGAGCTTTGCGTGCCGCCGCCACCCCCGCTTGGCAATCGCGTTGTGGAGTGCAGCAATCTCGGGGTCGCCGTGGGCGGATGCAGGTTATTCGGCGGTTTCAATTTCACGTTCGAGAACGGCCAACGCGTGGGCGTGGCTGGGCGCAATGGCCTTGGCAAGACGACGCTGCTCAAGACGATCATTGGCGACGTCGCACCGACCGAAGGCACGGTCAAAGTCGGCCAGCTCACCAGGTTCAACTACGTCGATCAGGACCGCTTGCGGTTACGCGAGGAACGCACGGCGCTTGAGGAAGTGAGCGACGGGGCCGAGTGGGTCATGTGGGGCCAGGCACGGCTCTCGGTGCGCGCATACTTGAAACGCTTCCTTTTCGCGGATGATCGTATCGGCCGCCTGGTGAAGCACCTCTCCGGCGGGGAACGCAGCCGGCTGCTGCTAGCGCGCATTTTGAAACAGGGCGGCAACTTCCTGATCCTCGACGAGCCGACGAATGACCTCGATCTGCCGACGCTGCGCGTGCTGGAGGAAGCGCTGATTGCTTTCCCGGGTGTGGTCCTGGTCGTCAGCCACGACCGCTATTTCCTTAACCGCGTGTGCACGGATATCCTGGCTTTTGAAGGGGACGAGCGCATCACGCACAGCGCGGGTGATTACGACTATTATCTTGAGAAGCGCGCCCGCCGTTCGCAACCGGGAACGGACAAGCCGGAAGCCGCGACGCGCAAGCCGGAATCCCCAACCAGGCTGCAACGAATTCTCCGGCCCCGCAAGATCACCTGGAAGGAAATCAAAGAACTCGAAGGCATGGAGGCGCGTATCCTGAACGTCGAAAGCGGGATTGCGCGCATCGAGGACCTTTTTGCCTCGCCCGATTTCCATCGCACGCACGCGCTCCAAACCAACGCGCTCAACGCCGAACTCGCCGCCGCCAAATCAAATCTGGCGGAACTTTACGCCCGCTGGGAGGAACTGGAATCTCTCCGCCTCGCGTCCGAATCCAAGCCAAGGTGAAAGGTCTCGATAAAATCTGCCCCTCACCCCAGCCCATGAAGACGGCCATACCCATGACAATCAATCTTTTGGGTTCCCGACATTGTGAGGGAAGTCAGACGGTAGTCCCCCTGGCTGTACGCGATTAGCCAAATCAATCGCTAACCACAAGCGACGGGAACGTTTCCGCGACGCGGTGTAAGGAATTCGCTCAATTCCCGACCAACCCACGTATGTCCGACCACTACGATGTGATCATCATTGGCACCGGCGCGGGCGGCGGCACGCTCTTGAACCGCATTGCGCCGAGCGGGAAGCGCATCCTAGTGCTGGAGCGCGGACCGTTCCTGCTGCGGGAAAAGGACAATTGGAGTTATCATGGGTCGTTCAAATATTATTCCTCGGAAGCGATGTACAATAAGGATGGCGGGGAGATTTATCCGGGGTTCTGTTATTATGTCGGGGGTAACACGAAAGTTTATGGCGCGGCGCTGTTCCGTTTGCGTGAGCGCGACTTTGAGAAATTTCAGCATCGCGATGGCATTTCGCCCGAATGGCCGCTGAAGTATCGGGACTTCGAGCCTTACTATACCGAAGCGGAAAAAATGTATCAGGTTCACGGCAAAGCGGGCGAAGACCCGACCGAGCCATGGCACTCCGGGCCGTATCCATTTCCGCCGATCAGCCACGAGCCACGCATCAAGGAAGTATTCGAGGTCCTAACTGCGCGCGGGTTGCGTCCGTATCCGGCGCCGATGGGCATCCGCATCAACGAAGCGCTCATGCACCTCAGCCCGTGCATCCGTTGCGACACGTGCGACGGCTACCCATGCATGGTGCACGCGAAGTCCGATTCCGAAGTCAGCGCCGTCCGGCCCGTTATGCAGCAGCCGAACATCACGCTGGTGACCGAAGCGAAGGTCGTACGGCTGCACACGAACGCTTCCGGGCGCGAGGTCACGGGCGTAGTCGCGGATGTAAAGGGCGAGTTGAAAATGTTCTCCGGCGACGTCGTCGTGGTCTCTTGCGGCGCAGTGAATTCGGCGGCTCTGTTGCTTCGTTCTGGAAATGACAAATATCCAAATGGACTGGCGAACTCTTCTGACCAGGTCGGGCGCAATTTGATGAAGCACGTGCTCGGGTCGCTCGTCGGCGTGTCCACTGTCAAGCCCAACCCCTCGAAATTCCAAAAGACGATGGCAATCAATGATTTTTACTGGGGCGAGCCCGGCTACGACTTTCCCATGGGCAACATCCAGTTGATGGGCAAGACCGTTCTAGAAGGACTCAAAGGTCACGAGGACAAATATGCACCGCTGACCATCCAGCAGGTCGCCGACAGCTCCATCGACTGGTGGCTCACTACTGAAGACCTTCCGGCTCCGAACAACCGCGTGACGGTGGATGCTGAGCGCATCATCATCGACTACACCGAAAACAATTCCGAACCGTTTGAACGGCTGGTCAATCGCTGGAAAGGAATCCTGGGCCAGATCGGTTGCGGCTGTCATATCCTGCCGCAGAAATCCTACTTCTCACCGAAGAGCGGTTACTTCTCGACCAAGATGCCGATGCAGAGCCTGGGGCACCAGACGGGCACATGCAAATTTGGCGACGACCCGAAAACGTCGGTTCTTGACCTGAATTGTCGCGCTCACGATGTTGATAACCTCTATGTCGTGGACGGAAGCTTTTTTATTTCGAGCGGCGCGGTGAATCCCACCCTGACGATCATTGCCAACGCTTTGCGTGTCGGTGATCACTTGCTGGAACGCCTGGGCGCGAAAACCGAAGCGAGCGCCCCGACTGAGCCAAGGTTTTCTCGCGCTTCGGAAGAACTCATTTTAGCCAAGTAAGCGTATGCAAAGCTCTTCACGTGTCGTTATCATCACTGGGGCCGTTGGAAACCTTGGCGCGGCCACCGCGCGCGCATTTCAATTGGCGCGCGAGAGAACCGTGTTGGTTGATCGCTCCCAGGAAAAGCTCCAGACGACGTTTTCCGACGTTGCCGGCTCGGCGGACCACTGGCTTGCGGGCGGCGTCGATCTTTCCGAGCCGGCCTCCCTCGCGAAACTTGTCGATGACACGCTCTCCCGCTTCGGGCGCATTGATACGCTCGTTCACACGGTTGGGGCATGGCGCGGCGGCAAACCTGTTCATGAAACCGACCTGGCGGATTGGGACTTCCTCTTTAGCGTGAACCTTCGCACGACGCTTCTGTGCTGCCGCGCAGTGATTCCTCATATGCTGAAGCAGGCACGAGGCAGAATCATCAACATTGCAAGTCGCGATGGCCTGAAAGGCAGTGCGGGCTATGCTGCCTATAGCGCCTCCAAAAGTGCCGTGCTGCGCTTGACCGAGTCTTTGGCGGAAGAGGTGAAAGCGTCGAATGTGAATGTAAATTGCATTCTCCCGAGCACCATCGACACCCCGCAGAATCGTGCCGCCCAGCCCGATGCCGACTTCAGCAAATGGGTCGAGCCCTCGGCCATAGCCGATGTAATTCTTTTCCTGGCCTCGGACGCGGCGCGCGCGATTAATGGCGTCGCGCTGCCAGTGTATGGGAAAAGCTAATGGCGCAATGGTTGGCTCAACCTGTCAAGTATCCCACTCTTTTATTGTTCGGGCTTGGATTCGCGTGTGGTCAAGTCGAGGAGCGCCTGGGCGACGTTTTTGCCCTCGTAAAGGACGGCGTGAACTTCGTCGATGATGGGTGTGCTGACGTTGAGCTGTTGCGCCAGACGATAAGCCGAGCGAGCGGTGGGGTAGCCTTCGGCGATCGCGACCGTGCTTGCGAGGATTTTTTCGACACTTTCGCCCCGGCCGAGTCGTTCGCCGAACGCGCGGTTACGGCTGAGCCGCGAGTAACAGGTCACCGTCAGGTCCCCAAGGCCGCTGAGACCCGAGAACGTTTCTGGCTGCGCCCCGCGCGCGACGCCGAGCCGGCGGATTTCCACAATACCGCGAGTGATCAGGGCGGCTTTCGAGTTGTCGCCGAAACCGAGGCCGTCACCCACGCCGGCTGCAATCGCGACCACGTTTTTGAGCGCGCCGCCCAGCTCCACACCCAGCGGATCGGCGCTGGTGTAAACTCGAAATCTTGGGCGATGGAAAAGTTGCTGGACGGTTTGCGCGGCGTTCGCGTCGTCGCTGGCAGCGACGATCGCGGTCGGAACACCTTTGGCAACCTCCAGAGCAAGCGTGGGGCCGGAAAGGGCCACTCGCCGCGCATGAGGGGCCGTCTCGCGGAGCACAGCGCACATGGTTAGACCGGTTTCGAATTCGATACCCTTCGTGACGCTGACAACCAGCCCGTGATAATCGCGGAGCGAAGCCGTGACTTCGCGAAAGGCCTTTGACGGAACGGCCACGACAACGCATTCGGTGCCGGCAATCGCGCGCCCGGCATCAGGTTCGAGGCGCAAACTTTTCGGAAGGTTGATGCCGGGCAGATAACGCTCGTTCGCGCCGTTACGCTCGATCTCCTTGAGCCGTTGCGGTTCATGCGCCCACAGCGTTACGGCCGCGCTGCCGTTGCTTTCCTGAAGCAGTTTGGCCAGCGCCGTTCCCCACGCCCCGGCGCCGAGGACAGCGACCTTCACGGGCTTTGTTCCTTGGGCTTGCGCGCGAAGCGGCTCTCGGTGCCGTTGAGAAGGCGCTGGATGTTCGAGCGATGTTTGTAAACGGCCAGCGCGGCCATGGCGGCGGTGACACCAACAATTGTCAAGCTGTTGCGCGTGAAATATGCCGCGAACGGCAGGGCGACGGACGCCGAAATCGAGCTCAGCGAGACGTAACGTGTCGTGGCAAAAACAACGACCCAAATGATAAAAATGATAATCAGCGCGGCGGGCACGAGTGCCGCCAGGACGCCGGCAGACGTGGCGATGCCTTTGCCCCCTCTAAATTTCAGCCAGCAGGTGTAATTGTGGCCGAGGATAGCGCTAATCCCACCGATGATGCGAAGCGCCTCGTGAGTGGTGCGATCGGCGCCCGTGAAGCGGTTCGTAACGTATTGGAATACAAGGTCGGGCAACCAACCGCATGCCGCGTAACCCTTGAGTCCGTCGAAGACGAGCACGAAAATGCCCGCCGGTTTGCCCAGGATGCGGAAGACGTTTGTCGCGCCGATATTGCCGCTGCCGACGGTGCGGATGTCAATGCCTTTGGCTTTGCCGACAACGAATCCCGTGGGAACAGACCCGAGCAAGTAAGCCGTCGCGGCGGTGAAGACGTAAGCGCCAAAGTCCACAAGACGAATTTACGGCAATGGTTTTAGCGCGTTCAAGTGTTTGTTGCGACGGGCGCCCATTCTCACTCGCTCTCCCCCGCTCTCATTCCTTCTTTGCCATTGAAACGCCTTGCACCTATAAAGGCCCATGGCCGCGTCCTTCACAGCGCCAATCGATGCAAGCACGCGTTACTGCGCAGTCTTTGGACACCCGATCCGCCATTCGGCGTCGCCTGCCCTGCAAAACGCGGGGATCGCGGCGCTCGGCCTGAACTGGCGCTACATCGCCTTCGAGGTCGATCCCGAAAGGCTGCGCGACGCGATTTTCGGGGCGAAGGTAATGGGGTTCGTCGGCCTGAACCTGACCGTGCCGCACAAACTCCTGGCGATGGACATGGTCGATGCTCTGGACGAAAGCGCGCGCTCTTGGGGCGCTGTGAATACGATTCGCTTCGAGGGCTGCGACCCGTTCGGGACATGGAAGTCTGTGTCCGAATTCTCCGTCGCGCCACACGAAGTGCGCACCCACGGTTTCAACACCGACGCCGACGCAATCATCCAGGCGCTGCGGGAGGACCTTGGCTTCGAGCCAGAGCGAAAGCGAGTCCTCGTGCTCGGGGCCGGCGGCGCTGGCCGCGTCGCCGCGCTGCGTCTGGCCGCCGCCGGCGTGAGTGAGTTATCGTTGGTCAATCGCACCTTGATCCGCGCCGAGGTGGTCGCGGAAGAGATTCGTGAACGCTTTGGGCATGTCGCCGTCCAAACAAAATATCCCTCCGATAAGGTTGATTTACTGCTCAACGCGACCTCGCTGGGTTTGCAGCCGGACGATCCCCTGCCGCTCGATGAGACCCGGTTCCAATTTCGGCACGCCGATATGGCCTACGATATGATCTACCGGCCTGCCGAAACGCTGTTTCTCCGCGGCGCGAAGGCGGCCGGCTGCCGTGTGGCGAACGGTATCGGAATGCTGTTATTTCAAGGCGCGAAGGCGCTGGAGCTTTGGACCGGCAAAAAAGCGCCGATAAGTATTATGCGCGAAGCGTTGGTTCGAGAAGTTTATGGTGCCCAATAATTTACGATTGGCGATTTCGGATTTACGATTGCCCAATCTTCAATCGCAAATCGTAAATCGCAAATCCTGTTTATGACCTCACTCGAAGCCTGGAAAGCCGTCCCGTTCCACTTTTGGTCCGGCGTCTTTTTTGTCTTCGGTTGCATCACGGGCAGCTTCCTCAACGTCTGCATTCACCGCATGCCTCGCGGCCAAAGTGTGGTCTCGCCCCCGTCGCACTGTCCGGCCTGCAATTACTCCATCCCCTGGTTTCTGAACATCCCGCTCGTGACATGGCTTTATTTGCGCGGCAAATGCGCCAACTGCCGGGCTCCGATTTCAATCCGTTATTTCCTCGTGGAGTTGCTCACAGGGCTGCTGTTCCTTGGCAGTTGGCTGGTAGCAGGCCGCACTTCGGTGTGGCTCACGATCGCCTACTGTATCTTTCTTTCCGGCCTCGTCGTGGCGACCTTCATCGACTTTGAGCACTTTATCATTCCCGATGCGATTACGATTGGTGGTATGGTCGCCGGCTTCATCTTATCTTTCGCCATCCCCATCCTGCACAGCGCTGCCAACGCCAAACAAGCCCTTCAAAGCAGCATTTTCGGAATGGCCGTCGGCGGTGGCGTCATCTACGCGATTCTGCGCATTGGTAAGCTTCTGTTTGGCCGTGAAAAGATCAACCTCGACCCCAACAGCCGCATCATCTTTACCGAGACAACCTTGATCCTGCCCAATCGCGAAATCCCCTACGAAGATATCTTCTACCGGAAATCAGATGTTATCGCGCTTGAGGCCAAGTCCGTCGAAATGATCGACCGCTGTTACGGCTCTGTTCCGATTCGCATCACTCCGGACCGCCTGCAAATTGGTGAAGACACCTTCGATCCCGAGCCCGTCAAGCACTGGGAAGTCGTTGCCGACAAAATGGTGTTGCCCCGCGAAGCCATGGGGTTCGGCGACGTAAAGTTCATGGCCGCAATCGGCGCGTTCCTCGGCGTCAAGGCGACCCTCTTTTCACTCCTGCTCAGCTCGATGATCGGCGCGCTGGTCGGCCTCGTCCTGATCCTTTTCCGCCGCCAGGAATGGTCCAGCAAAATTCCTTATGGACCCTATATCGCCTTCGCCGCCGCGATCTGGGTCTTTGGCGGCCATCGCCTGCTCGATTGGTGGCTCAGTGGCCGCGCCTTCTATTGAGAAACCTCACTTCTCCACCGGCTTGCCCGCCTTTTCCCACGCTTTGATCCCGCCTTCGAGATTATAAACATTTGTCAATTGCAGACTGGCCAGCTTCTCCGACGCTTTCGCGCTTCGTCCGCCAACGGCGCAATTCACAAGATAAGTTTTGCTCTTATCCAGCCCGGCGACCCTCTTTTCAAAGTCGGCGCTGTTCCAATTGAGATTGGTTGCGCCGCTGATATGGCCCTCCGCAAATTCCCTGGGGGTTCGCACATCGAGGACCACTGTATTGGTATGCCTGCGTAGTTTGTCGAACTCCTCCACGCCGATGTTCTTGAATTGCTTGCGGTTCCGCGACTCCTGGGCTGCCGCAGTACAGCACATAATCCCGACCATCACGAGGCTGATCCACCCTCTCACGTCCATATGCATTCTGTTTTAGCTGGGCTGTCCAGCCGCCAAGTCCTCATCGCATTTAGAACTGATTAGCTGGTTGTCGGTGCCCAGCTAAAACAAAATACACCAACGGCACTTCACTTCTTCATGACCCGGCCATGCCGCAGCCGGTTTCACTCCTATTGCGGCCAGGCTCGGCAAGAGTCAAATTGCCCCATGATGGGAATTGAACTCTGGACCATAGGCCATTCGACTCACAGCGCCGACGATTTCGTCTCTCTCCTGCAGGCCCAGCGCATCGAGTTGCTGGCCGACGTGCGGCAGTTTCCGGGGTCGCGGCGCTATCCTCATTTTAACCGCGAAGCCCTTAAGGCATCGCTTGCGAAGGCTGGGATTGGTTACAAACATTTCGCCGACCTGGGCGGGCGTCGTGTGCCAAAACCTAATTCGCCCAATACCGCCTGGCGCAACGACGCGTTCCGCGGCTATGCCGATTATATGACAAGTCCGGAATTCGACCTGGCAATTAACCGTCTGGCAACCACAGCGGCAGAAAAGCGTACCGCCGTGATGTGCGCCGAAGCGCTCTGGTGGCAGTGTCACCGCGGGTTGATAGCCGACTACTTCAAAGTTCGCGGCATCACGGTCTGGCACATTCTGCCCGGCGGCAAGATCGAGGAACACCCTTATACATCCGCCGCGCAGATTGTTAACGGGCGGCTCACCTACGCGGCTCTGCCGCTCACTTGATTTACGACTTCCCCTGGTCGTATTCGCCCAGCGGCCGAATCCAAATGTTGCGGAACCGCACGGGATTACCATGCTCGTAGAGTTCGATGGGGCCTTTCGGCGGGTGCGGCTTGTCGTAATTGCCAAATTGGCGATGGCCTGTGCGGCCAACCAACTCCGTGCGGTGATGCAACACGCAGCCATTATGTATCACCGTGATCGCGGCCTTGCGCAGCAACTTGCCCGAATCATCCCAACGCGGGCTCTCGAAAATAATGTCGTAAGTTTGCCATTCGCCGGGCGGCTTCGATGAGTTCATGCGCGGGGGAAACTGGCCATAGAGCGCGCCCGCCTGCCCGTCGGCATATGTCACGTTGTCGTAGGAATCGAGGATTTGCACCTCGTACAAACCGAAAATGTTGACGCCGTTGTTACCGCGTCCCTGTCCTTCACTTTCCACCCTGGACGGCGTCGCCCACTCCAGGTGCAGTTGAAAATCGCCAAACTCGTCCTTCGTTCGGATGATTCCGGATTTCGGCGTCACCTCCATGTAACCGTTTTCGATCTTCCACGTCACTTCACTGCCTTTGGCGGATTTCCATTTTGAAAAGTCTTTGCCGTCGAAGAGCACAATCGCGTCCGACGGCGGCGGAGCATCATGAGTGAATCTCGCGCCCGGTTTCACGATGGGCGGATGCGGGCGATCGCTGTCATGCACGTGCCACTTGGTGCCGGGAATGATCGGCGTGTCCTTGTAACCGGGCTTTTTCGAGTCTGCCGAAAAAGCCGAAGCAGTGATCAATGCGAGAACCAACGTCAATGGAGTCTTGTTCATGCCGCGATTGTTTCCATCACGACGCAAGAAACGCAAGCCCGCCGTGCTGCCTCTATGCCCCAAAATCGCCGGAACGCACGTCAGGTGATCTTCAGTTTCGAAACATCTTCTCGCAGTCCGGGCCACTTCATCCTCAGCCTGGTCACGGCCGCCACGACGGTCCTGCCAATGACAAAATCGCGGTACCAATTGCGATTTGCCGGCACGATGTGCCACGGCGCCTGTTTGTGGCTCGTCGCGTTGATCATATCCTCGTACGCCTGCATGTAATCGTCCCATCGCTCACGCGTCTTCAAGTCAGCCGCCGAAAACTTCCAAAGCTTATGCGGTTCCGCCAGGCGCTCCCTCAGCCGCTCGGCCTGCTCTTCTTTGCTTATGTGCAAATAGAACTTCAGCAGCACGACCTGGTTTTCGACCAGCATTCGCTCGAAGTCCACAATCTGGCCGTAACGCTTTCGCCAGACTCCTTCAGGCACGATCTTCAGCACGCGTTCCGCCAGGACGGCCTCGTAATGGGAACGGTTGAACACGCCAAAGTTTCCGAAACGCGGAATCGCCTTGTGGACGCGCCACAGGAAGTCGTGCGCGCGCTCTTCCTCCGAAGGCACCTTGAAGTTGGCGGTCTCCACCCCAATGGGATTCACGTGCTCAAGCACAGAACGGATCGCCCCGTCTTTGCCGCTGGCGTCCATGCCCTGGAAGAGCAGCAGCACGGCATGCCGTGAGTTGGCGTAAAGCAGTTCCTGCAGCTCACCGACCCGTTCCGCATATTCCTCTGTCTTTTGCTTCGTCTCGTCCTTTTCGAATCCGCCACAGTAGTCGGGATCAAAATCTTTTAATCGGATCTTTCTCTTGATCACCAACGGCTGCCCTTTCACGGCGCAACCCAAGCACACTTCGTCCGACCCGCATAGCGAAATCCCTCGGGAGGTCAAGCCCATGTACCCTTCCAGCGGATGCAATTTAGCCAGCCAAGTACTGACCAACGGACTCCGTCTTCACTCTCAACGCCGCACTTAAACCCAAGACACTGTCCAGCAACGCGACAGATCACAAAAAAGTTGGCATCAAACTTCAAAAAGCATCACTTGTGCCGATTAAATTCTTGAGTTATGGCGCGCGGTTCAATTTAATCTCGTCGTGGCACAAGGCTTATATATTTCGCAGCGGATGTCCCTGCAACAGGTGCTGGCCCCACAGCTCCAGCAGTCTTTGCAGTTGTTGCAGGCCCCCACCCTCGAACTCAAAGCCCTCGTCGAACAGGAACTCCAACAAAACCCCGTTCTTGAAGAGGTCCTGGTCGAGGACATGGAGCAGAAGGAAAAGACCGATCGCGAAGGCGACACCACCATCACGGAGCGCGCCGATCCCGCCGAACCGCCGGCCGATGTCAATTACGACCCCGCCTCCGAGAAGGACGGCGGCAATGACCCCGTGGACGATTTCCAGGCCGAATTCGAGCGCCTGACCCAACTCGACCAGGAATGGCGCGACCACTTTGCCCAGACCAACCTGCCCATGCGCCAGTCCGCCGAAGACGAAGAGAAGCGCCAGTTCATGTTCGACTCGCTCGTCGCCGGCACCTCCCTCCAGGAAAACCTCATGGAACAGGTCCGGCTCTCCGACCTCGCCGAAGAGCAGCGGCCCATTGCCGAGATGATCATCGGCAATATCGACGACTACGGCTATCTGAAAACCAGTGTCGATGAATTGGCCTTCTCCACGGGGGTCGCGCCGGAAAAGATTCTCGAGGTGCTTAAGGTCATCCAATCCTTTCATCCTCCCGGCGTCGGCGCTCGCGATTTGCGCGAATGCCTCATGCTCCAGCTCGAGCGCGATCAGCGCCAGGACACCATCGAGTACCGCATCGTTAATGAATTCATGGACGCGTTGGGCAAGCGCCGCCTGCCCGAGATCGCCCGCGGCATCGCCCAGGATATCGAGGAAGTCCAGAAAGCCGTCGCCCGCATCGCTTTGCTCGAGCCCCGTCCCGGCCGCGCTTATCTGCCCGACAACGATCAGTTCATCATGCCGGAAGTCTTCGTCACCAAAGCCGGCGACGAATTCACCGTCACCACCAATAACGAACAGATCCCTCACCTGCGCATCAGCAACACTTACAAGGACCTGATGGCCCAGGCCGACAGCTCCACCGAAGTCCGCGATTACATCCGCGAGAAAATCCGCGCCGGAAAATTTCTCATTAAAAGCCTCCAGCAACGGCAGCAAACGATCCTCAACATCGGCAAGCAGATTGTGAAGCGCCAGCGTGAGTTCATGGAGAAGGGCGTCGCGTTTCTCAAGCCGATGACCATGGTTCAGGTCGCCGAGGTCGTCGGGGTGCATGAAACCACCGTGAGCCGCGCGGTCTCCGGCAAATACATGCAAACCCCGCAGGGAATTTTCGAGATGAAATACTTTTTCACCTCGGGAATTCAGACCGCTTCCGGCGAAGGCATGTCCAACACCAGTGTCAAGGACATGATTTCGGAGTTGTTTAAAAAAGAAAATCCCCAGAAGCCCCTCTCCGATCAGGAGATCGTCAAGATCCTCGGCGAGAAAGGAATCGTCATTGCCCGCCGCACCGTCGCCAAATATCGCTCCGAACTGAACATCCTGCCTTCCAATCTCCGGAAGGTCTACTAGAAGAGCCGGTCACGGTTTGCCCTGGTTTTCCGGCGGCTTCGGCTGCTCAGGGAACATATCCTTGATCGTCTTGATCGGTTGGAATGGGAAGAGCAGGATCTTCGGCACGATATACAACGGCTCCGCTTTGGGCTGCGCCAGCGTGCCCGTCACTTCGTACTCGAACATCTTGGTTACCGGCCAAAAGACTTTGCTGATGACCGCGCCGATGGCCGGCAGGTCCCGCAGCAACTCCGCCTCCATCCGCAAATTCACGTTCTGTTCAAAACCGATGGTTCCCTGCACTTTCATTCGCATCCCGGTCGCGCGAATCTCCAGATCCCGCGTCGAGATGATGCTGTTGGTGATGAGTAAATTCGCGACCGCCTGCGAGGCGCGGCTGTTGCCCAGCCCGGGGACGAACGCATTCAGGATCGGCGAGAACAACCCGAACACCGGGATGTCCCAGATCAATCCATCCCGCAGGTGAACGTTCCCGTACCCCGTCCAACTGTTCCGCTCATCCGAGTTGGCGGACACAACCGTCAGTTCGCCATTGAGCATTCCCTCCAACTGATTAGTGCTGCCTCTGACATCGGTCATGAAGGAATGAAAATCCACTTCCGCGAGTGAGACTCTGAACGAAAAATCGGTTCCCCGTTTGCGTGGAAAGCTGAAATTTGCATAACCCATCGCGCGGCCTCCATGGAATATGCCGTGCATGTTGGTCATCGACATCGTCCGCCCGATCCAATGAATATTTCCGGCGATTTGCTGAAAATTGAATTGCCGCCAGTGAAACGTCCCGCCGGAGATCTCAAAGTGCAAATCATCCTCATCGCTCCCCTTCTTCAAATCGACCGACCCGTTCAGCCGAATCGTCGGTGAAACGTCGAACACGTAATCCTCCATCATCAGCCCCGTTTTCCTGCCAATCGTGCGCGCCACCGCGTGGGGGTTCAAATTGCCAAAAGCATTCGTAAGCCACACTCGCAGTTGCCGGAAATCAATCCCGATCCCGGGCGCAACGCCTTGCTCATTCGGAGGCCTTTTGATCTGCGGGTTGAGCAGCGCGAGGAACATATTCGTGAAGACCAAATCCGTTGAGGCTTCGCCGATCGCTTCGCCGCGAAACTTGAAATCCCTGGCCGCGACTTTTGCCACTACCCCGATGTGTTCGGGCTTTCGCCAGTTCCCCCAAACCTCGCCTTCGACAAACGGCGGTGTCGTAAAGGCGAAAAATTCAAACGCCTTTTGCTCGGAATCTTTCTTGAAAAGCGGTTTAAACGCATTCGGGTCGATCCGGCTGCGCAGTTTCCAGTGAAAATCTTTGGTGGCCGGCGTGGACGTGTAATCCCCAACGAATTCACCTTCGGGCCGCCGCAACCGCAACCCGTCGATATGCCAGATTTGGTTCGTGTAATGAAACGGCGCTCCGGCAGCACTGAAGCTGACATCTTTATAAGAACCGGCGCCGACGTCGAAGTCCCCTGCCAGCGAAACGCTCGCCAGTAACTCCTTTTGCGCACGCGCGTCCGCGCTCCAATTGGTCCAGGGCGGCAGCGTCAGGCTCCCGTTGGCGCGAAGCTTCGGCGGGCTCTCCCACGAGTAACTGCTGAGGAACTTTTGCGCGTTCGTGGTCAACAGCGGCGCGATGCGATGCACGTCAAAGCTGCTCGAGCCCTCAAAGGCTAACTTACGAGACTCAACCTCCACTCTTGCCTTCGCCAGCGCGTCACCGCCGTAAAGCCCACCCTCAAACGTCGTCATCAACTCCGGCCATGACCAATCAACCTTCAGATGAACGCGATCAGCCTCCAACCGATCGCTGGAAAGGTTCGATATCGAGCTCTGCGCTGCCAAAGTTATCGACCGCAGCCGCTCCGGCCAGGCGAGATTTGTGGTCAGGAGGCACAAGTTGGTTTTTTCCGGTAGTGTACAGCCGAGCTTAAGAGCCACCGCCTCCGCTCGCCCCCATTCAGAGCTTGGAGCAACAAATTGGCACTGGGCTCCCACGGTGGCGGGAAGCCAATTGGTGAACGGATGCGTCGCTAACAGCTTCATTTCAGCGGTCCCAACCGATCGCGAGCCCGCTTTGAAACCCTTCACGAGCGCCTTTGCCTCGCTTTGCGCCAGGGCAGCGTTTGTCGGACAGAGTGTCAGCCGCGAGGTGACAAAAGCGTATTCGCCGGTCGCCCACAGTGTTTTGGCGTTCTTCAATTCGATCCTCAGGTTGGCGTTCGTTGGCCAGCTCCTCGCATATTCGGGCGCCACTTCGAGGTTCAGGCGCACCTCGGATGCCTCTCCCCATTTCGTGCCTGCCCAGCCTGCGGTCAAGGCCAGGTCGGCCTGACCAGGGTCGCGGGACGCTTTCCCCGGAAACAAACGGGCTGCCAACACAAGGTTGGTTCCAGAGCCCCACGGCGATGCAACCCCCGGCGCGTTAAACGTAAGATTTGCCTCGAAGCTGCGCAAATCTGCGGCGTCACCTCGAAAAGTGCCCTCGATTTCCGGTTGCTCGGCAAAGTTCAACTGCGCGGCAATGCGAACGATCTTTTCCCAAAGATCCGGCCCGGGCGGGCGCGGCCGCCGAGGACGCCGGATGCGCCAATCCCGGATCAGGGAACCATTCGTGATTACGCCGTTAAAACTGACCTGCGCGCCCAGCAAATTCCCTTCGAGAAACCGCAGACGCCATTCGTCGTTCGGCAAAAAACTCAACTCGCCAGCAACGTCATTCAGTGTGAACGGCCGACGCGTTTCGCCCGGCCGGCTGAGAGGCCACACCAGGCGGCCACCCGCCAAACGAAATGAGTTTACATCGAGCTTCAGGTGAGTGAAGGCCTCAAAATTCAGCCCGCACTCGGCGCGCTGCACGAACAGATTGGGTCCTTGCAGACCGTTGGTGCGGCGCAAGTGCAGGTCGTCCGCCACGATGCCTTGGGGCCAGAGCAGGCGCACGCGGCTGAACTCGATCTCCCATCCCGTCGCCCGCGCCTGGTTGATGAGTCGCTGCTTGAGAAACTCCGGCAGACCGACCTTGTTCAGGAAGAAACCCGTCAATACAACCAGGAAAGCCGCCAGGAGCACCAGGATTCGAAACCACCGGAAGCTTGTTCTCAGAATACGCTTCCACTTCGGGCGGCGGGCGAGCGGCTCAACGTTCGCGCACTTTCGCTTCACTTATCGTACTTCCCATGGTCCCGAATTGCTCGCCAGCGCTTTTTACTGATCCACGGCGGCCTGGCTCGATCGAGGCGGCGGATTGCTCAGATCACGAATGAGTCCAAGATATACCGCCAGCGGAAACTCAAAAATCCAGTTCTGACCGTCAATCGCCGCCAGCGCATAAGGATACAGTGAGGGAGCCTTGCCGCCAAACTCCACAGCCAGATTCTGTGGCTTGTCTCCATTCTTCAATTCGAGGGTGATTTTATATCCTTCTCCCGTAAAACCAAACTCCGCCTTCTGTTCGTCACCGCGGGCGACCCATACGGTCGCGCGCAATTCGCTGAGCTGGTGCAATGCTTCATCCACCGCTTCACTGACGATCACTCCTTCTGATCCCGGCGCCAGTGTCCATGCGCCTGCAGCGTTCCGCACCAATTGCCGTGTGTAGCCGTTATGCCGGACACTGACGCGCGTAACCTGGTTCGTGCTGAACGACCACACGCGACGGTCGCGCAATTGCCAGGAGGCATACGGCACTGCCGCCACCTCGGAAACCGGAACGGTATAGACCGACTTGTCTTCCGCCCCGCGCGCGTACACCGCGTCTCCTCGTTTCATCCCAAGGTCAAGCTGAGCCAGTAGACGGTTGGTAACCTGGCCCGACAAATTAGTGATGGTGCTTTTCAGAGAATAGCGGCGGGCGAATGGCTCCAGCCCGTAGGTGGCAAAGTCCGTCACGACATCCTTTTCGACGGTGCCTTCCAGCTTGCCCAGCCGGATCAAGCAATCTCTCATGATGTCCGAGTCGGCAAGCGTGCCGTGAGCATCCAGGACGACCCACGCGCCGTTGAACTGCCGCCGCACGCTGAAGGTTTCGCCGCCGGCATTCGCCACCTCCACTGTATCGACCGCTTCTGGCGCGACCGAAACCAACCGTCGATCGCGCAATTCGGCCGCCGGAATCTGCAGGGCGTCCACGACCGATTTCGGCACGAGCATTACGTGAGGGCGGCCTGCGCGCCGGAAAAACACCTGCGCCGCGTCATTCGTCGGACTCTTGCCGAATTGAAATACAGCCGCGTCGTTCGTACCCAACCCGAAAACCAACTCCGTCTCGGGCGGCTGCAGTCCAAAGGTGTCAAAATCGTCGCGCGGGTGATCACTCACGTATTGAGAAATTCGCGCAGCCCGAATGTTTTGAATCAAATGAAGCACTTTGGCCGTATGCGCGCGCGCCAGAATAGGCTTTGTCAGCAAATAAATCTTATTCGTCGGATCAGCCTGTATGGCAAAACTGCGCGCCGCGGACCGCACCTCAATCCGGTCAAAATTCAATCCCGCAAATGTGATCAGCGTCGGGTCCCGCCAGTCGTTGGCGACCCGAGGGATCTGATCGAGGATATCGGCGCCAACCACATGCACGCCCGGTGAATTATTAACCTGCACATAAATCTGATCCCCGACCGCGGTTTTCGAGCCGAACAGGATTTCGAGGCGCTGGGCACCCTGCTGGAGCGTGATCGTGGCCACAGGCACATCCAGGCCGTAAGCGGCCACGGAGCGTTTGGCCTGGGCCAACTCCTCGAGCGAAATCAGAGTCTGGCTCCGCAAACTGGAGAGGGAGCGAAGGAACGCTTCAATGGTATGGGGTTGGGCAGAATAAGCCAGCGGCGCGGTGAGACTCCAGAGGCCGTTCGTGCGCTCGACGCGGAGCAGAAACTGGTTCGTGCGCCGAATCTGAATCGCCGAGACCTCGGTAGCCTTCACAGGCACCAGCGCCGGGGGAGCGGCCGGATTGGCCGTGCTCTTGTGTCGTTCCTCGTAAAAGTAAATGAAACCGAACAGCAGTCCGGCGCAAACAAGCAGCGCGCAAGTCGTCTTCCAGTTCATGGCTCAATGACGGCGCTGGACCCAAACGATGGCGCCCAACAACAAAACCGTCCCAGGCATCCCTAACAACAACATTAGACGCGCCGCAGTCACCTGCGATTTAGTCATGATTAATCGAAATTCCGGGATGGGCTTGGCGGCGAGCGATCCCAGCAATTCCGACCGGTCGAGGAGCCAATTGATTGCCAGCGTGGCAAAATCGCGATTGGCCGCTGAATCCAGCATGTTGTTTCCCAGGAAAATTGAGTCGCCCACCGCGACCATCCGCGTGGTGCCTCGCTCTGAGGTCAGCCCCGGGAGCTTGCCCTTCTCCACCGCCACCGCGATGGAGATATTGGTCCGCAGATCGCCGGGGCTTGGCATCGGAATGCCATTTTTGTCAAAGTCAGTGTTTAGAGTGGCGCTGGAAGACGTGAAAACCACCTCGGTCACAACCGGCGCACCGGCTTTGGTGGCAACGCGGTCCGATTTACGCAACGAGCGCGGCAGCATCACGTGCAGACTGGAGTTGACCAGCGGCGCCGTGATGGGGTGTGTGCTGAAATCACTGATCCTCAGGTCGTTGCCATCCACGGAATGCGCAATGTCCCGCGCGGCGTCGCGCCCGACCAAAACCCCCCATTCGCCCAGCACGCGCTCCAGTCCGATGTCCCGCGTCGCCGAAAATATGTTGAACATCACCAGCGCCCGCCCGCCGTTGTTCAGATAAGCTTGTATTCTTTCGAGTTCTGGCTCGCTCAAGCGGTGTCTCGGGCCCGCGATTATCAAGAGACTGCAATCGGAGGGAATGTCATTCGTCCCCAACGTGGAGAAAACGGACCATTCGACGTTATTGTCCTTCAAAATTCCGGCAAACTTCGAAAAGCCCATCTGCGAATCGGTGCCGTCACGCCCTTCCACCACGTGTTCCCCGTGCCCGGTCAAAAAATAGGCCTTGAGCGAACGCGCGCTGGTGATGCTGTAAATGGCGGACGTAAACAGCAGTTCGCCCTTAAAAGAACTGCGCCGCACTTCCCGGCTCTTGCCCGACATCAGCGGCTCAAGGTCCAGGTCGGACAGTTCCCTTTCATGGACGATCTTGTAGCGGCCATTGCAATCGAAGATCACAATGTTCTTATCCGTGGGCCCGGAGAGCTTATATTTGAGTTTCACCAATTGTGCCCCGGCGGGATCTCGGGTGTAATCGACCGTCTCCACTCCGATGCGCCCGTTGGCAAACTTATATTCCTGCAACAGATCATTGACCATGTCGTATAACGACGAGGTGTCCTGGCGATCGTAATAAACTATGACGTGAATATTGTTCGTCACCGATTGCAGAATCCGCTTGGTTTGGGGGCTCAGTTCGTTCTGCGCGAAATTGGAGATCGGAATGCGCCGGTAATGTCTGGCCCCTAAATAGTTGGCCATGGTCACTACGGCAATCAGGGCCAGCACCGACAGGAACACATTCAGGCTGATCGTCCATCGGCGAGCCAGGGAAAAGCTGGGCGGCGGCGATTTCGACTTCATGCTCATTTCCAGCGGCGGCTTTCTATGACCTTGAAGGTCAGGAACAAAAACAACGCAGTGAGGCTCAGGTAAAATACCAGTGGCCGCGTATCGATCACGCCCCGGGCGAAATCCTTCATGTGCTCAATTAAACCGACGTGGCTCAGCAACTGCGCTTCCCAGCCGGTTTGAGTCGAAAACACCATGGCGATAAAGCTCATCAGAAACAACGCCGCGCCGCCAGCGATGCTAACCATGGCGGCAATAATCTGATTGCGCGTCATTGCCGAAGCGAAGCAGCCCATTGACATATACAAAAAGCCCAGCAGCACTACTCCGAGGAAGGTCGTTCCGATCGTCGCCGGGTCCAGCAGCGTCGTATCGCGGCTGTAGTAGCGCACCACCGCCAGACTGCCGAGCGAGGGCAACCAAAGAAGAATATAAAATATCAGCGCTCCGGTGAATTTCGCCAGCACGACCTGCGCGTCGCTGACCGGCGCGGTCATCAATGTCTCGAACGTTCCCGACGACTTTTCCATCGCAAACGAACGCATCGTAATCACCGGCGGGGCCAGCAGGACGATCATCCAGAAATAAATAGTGCCATAGAACAGCTCGGTAACCGGGCGGTCGGTGGCTTGGGCTTTCAATGCGACGATTAGATTGTTGAAGCTGGCGCCGAAGAGAAAAGCGGCGCACGCGATCACCACGTAACCTGTCCACGAACAAAAATGCGAGCTCAATTCACGTCGAATCAGCGTCCAATACACTTGCATCAACTCGCTTCCTCCTCTTTTTCGCCGTGCGTCACGCGCACGAAGATGTCTTCCAGCGAATGGCGGCTGCGTGTCAACTCACGCATCTGCCACCCTTGCGCGCAGACCGAGGCAAAGACTTGCGGGCGCAAATCGACGCCCGGCTGCCCGGTCAGAGAGCACCGGATATAATCTCCGTCCACAGGGGCAAGGTCGAAATGTTCAATTTCCGGCATCTGTTCCCAGCAGGCTTTCAGTTCGGCCACGGGCGCAGCAATCTCTGCGATGACCTGCCCGCGATCGCTCATGAGGTGTTGCAGATTCTCCGTCGTGTCCGCAGCAAGTATTCGGCCCTGGTGCAAAATCAGGACCCGGTTGCACGTCATCTCGACTTCCGGGAGAATATGCGTTGAGATCAGCACCGTGTGCTTCTGTCCGAGGTCCTTGATCAATTGACGCACGGCGCGAATCTGGTTTGGGTCCAGCCCAATAGTGGGTTCATCAAGGATAATTAGTTCCGGCTCGTGAATCAGCGCGTCGGCCAGGCCCACGCGCTGCTGGTAACCTTTCGAGAGGTGGCCGATGATTTTGCGGTGCACTTCCGCCAATCCGCACTGCTGCATCACGATCTCTGCCCGTTCCCGGCAGCGGTTGCGAGTTAAGCCCTTCAAAGCCCCGCGAAACCGCAGGTACTCGCGCACGCGCATGTCCCGGTGCAGCGGGTTGTTTTCGGGCATGTAGCCGATGCGCCGCCGGACCTCGTCAGCCTCGGTAAAAACGTCGTGCTCCGCCACGCGAACGGTGCCGGCGCTAGCAGGCATGTAGCACGAGAGAATACGCATGATCGTGCTCTTGCCCGCGCCATTCGGGCCGAGCAGGCCGACGATTTCACCACGCGAGACGTTGAACGACACATCGGTCACGGCGGTGTGTCCGGCATACCGTTTCGTAAGGTTCTCAACTTGTATCATCAGTCCATCGCCCATGGCTCAAACCACAGTCTAGCCAGCGAAAAACAACAGAGCCAATAAAAACTCGATTTTGCGAGCGTACTCGCCCGCGCACATTCCTGTCACCGCAGCCTCATCTCCACGGTTTGTTGCACCAGTTCAAGGTAGGGCCCGCGGCGCCGTGGATAGATAATGTCCAGTTGCGCCTTCTCGCCCTTTGCCTTGGCATAGAGTTGCTTCGCGGTCGCCAAGACACTGGTCGATGCCTGGCCATCGATCCGGCTGATCACCATCCCTTTTTGCAGCTCTGCCGCGGGACTCCCGCGCTCGACCCCCGCCACAAGCAAGCCTTCCACCCGGGGAAATCCGAAGCTTTGTGCCAGCTCCGGCGTCAATTCCTGGACCGATGCACCCGTGCGAGCGCGAATCAATTCCGCATTGAAAAAGCTCCGTTCGGGCACCATGCGCACGTCAATGCGCTTTTGGCTATCACCCCGTGCTACCGTGAGTTTGACTTTCCTGGTTTGCGTTGTCGTGTCGCCCTCTTTCGACGATGCATCCGTCCGTCGCAATTCCTCGATAAAGTCCATGAAACTGCGTGGTTTCTTTCCATTTACCTGCAGGATCTCATCGCCCGGTTTCAAGCCGGCCTTGCCGGCCGGGCTCTCGTTCTGCACTGACATCACCTGCAATGGCGAACCGCCGGGCCGGACCCGCGCGCCAAACCACAGCGACTCCAGGCCTTCCGGCGAATAGATTTCTGAAATAGCCGCGGACACGCGCTTAACCGGAATGGCGAAACCGATGCCCTGGCCTTCGCGATAAATCGCGACGTTAATTCCGATCAGTTCTCCCCGAAGGTTCACCAGCGGTCCTCCGCTGTTGCCGGGGTTGATGGCGGCATCAGTCTGAAGCCAATCCAACACGTCCATCGGTTCACCTTCCGCCGGTGGCCGACGGCTTTTCGAGCTGAGAATGCCCCGGCTCACCGAACCGCCAAGCCCGAACGGGTTGCCGAGAGCGAGCACAGTCTCGCCGAGCAGCAGATCGTCATCGGCGGCAAATTTTACCGCTTTGAACTTCACCTGGTTGGTAGTTCTGATTTTCAAAAGCGCGACGTCCGTCAGCGAGCTGAAATTCATCGCGTCCGCCTCATACTCGCGCCCGTCCATGGTTTTGATTGTGATGCGCGTCGCTCGTCCAACCACGTGATAGTTCGTCAAGACGAATCCTTCCTCGTCGATAATCACCCCCGAGCCAAGGCTGTGCGCGGTATTGGGCGGACGCCGCCGATAATAGGGCCCAAAAAATTCACGGAACAAGTCCTCGACCGGATTTCTCACCTCCACCACCGTCTCTGTGGCGATATTCACGACTGCGGGCATGACCAGTTGCACGGCATCCACCACTGCATCCCGTCGAATATCCGGAGTCGCCGCGGTTGAATCGTGTGGCCCGACAAGACTGAACCCTAAAAATATTGCCGTGACCGACGCGAGGGCACTCCGCCCCGCGTGCGACCGCCGCCGGTAAACGGACAGGGGCGAGACCGCCCGCGCTCCTTCCGCCGATCCACTCAGTTCAGTCATGTTGCTCTCCCCGCGGTGCAAGGCGCTCCGCTTGCCGGGTGCTACCTCAGTCTGCAAAAGCGGGCTGGAAATGGCAAGGCCGGGCAACCGCGGGCGACACGCCGCGGCAACGGCATTGGTATTGAAGCGACCCTCGTCATTTTTTTCACTTCCTTTCAATTTCTTTCAATTCTGGTCGGTTTTTGCCTGACCTCGTCCAGGGTTGCGTCCGTTGGCGTTTCGGCCCCCACCCCCAAAAGCGTTCATTTCTGTTCTTTTCACCGTATCGCGCGCCAGCCTCATTTTCCATTCGCCTCAACATGCTGATGTCTTAACTTGAGGCGATGGCCAAAGCGTTTTGGACCGCGACGTGGATGTTGCTCTGCTGGATGGCAGCGCGCGTCGAGGCTGCGCCGCCGGTGACGGTATTTGAAACGACGTCGGCCTATCATAACATCATCGTTTACGATCAGGACGGTATTCGCGTTTTGAGTTTCGACGGGTCAATGGAAACGAAAATGTCGCTGCGTTACCCGCTCCGAGGGCATTTTGAATACACCGAATTCTTTCACGTGCCCTGGATCTGGAACAACCAGATGACGAACATCCTCATGATCGGCCTGGGCGGGGGAAGCACGCAGCGCTCCTATTCGCATTACTATCCTTATTTGACCGTGGAGACGGTGGAGATCGACCCGATGGTGGTGCAGGTCGCTTCGAACTATTTTCATTTCAAGGAGTCGCCCCGGCAAAAGGTGCACGTGTCGGACGGGCGGGTATTCCTGCGGCGGACGGAGAAGATTTACGGGGCGATTTTGATGGATGCCTACGTCGAGAATCGTTACGGCTCATCGATTCCATATCACCTCGCGACGAAGGAATTCTTCGAGCTGGCGGCACGGCATCTGCCGACCAACGGCGTCTTATGTTACAACATCATCGGCACGATGGACGGCTGGAAGGCGGATCTGGTCGGCGCGATTTACACGACTTTGAAAACGGTTTTTCCGCAGGTGTATTTTTTTCCGGCGAGGGAATCACGCAATGTGGTGGTGGTGGCAACGCGGTCGCCCGAACCAATGGTGTCGGCAACGCTTTACGCTCGAGCCACCGCCCTGATCAATTCGCGGCGGATAACTCTCGATACATTTCGCAACCGGCTCTATTCCTTTCGCACCGCGCCCCCTGCCAACCACCTCCGCAGCCCGCTGTTGACGGACGATTTCGCCCCGGTGGACGGCTTGCTGCGGGTCGGGGAGTAATGGAAGAATTCAGCGCTGGTTCCAAAGTTGTCCTGCTTGACTTGGCCTCACCCATTCTCGCAGCAGCGACTTCACTGATTCCAAACTGTCTCTCTCCTTTGAGCGTTGTTCGCAGGTTCGCCAGTTCAAGCGCATCAGAAAAATTGCGCTGACCTCAATCAAACCTTCTGTTTTCACGGCTCAGGCATGCTCCGCGCCAATGTCACTGGAAAGTTTTGTGGACAAATCTTGCCAGTGAATTCACCTCCAAATTATCGCAAACTGTTTAGGTATGACACGAATTGTCATTTTTGGACTGCGAGATGGAGGCGGCGCGGGGGCACCGCTGCCGCACCGCGGCGCAGACGCACCCAATCCCTTCCTTGTTTCGCGCGTACCTTGTCAACCAATGCCAAGCTGTAAACGTCTCATGAACTCCAGCGCGTCGTCGCCGACACCCGCAAGCAACTCAACCAGCTCTTCGTCGAACCTTCCTTCATCGATGAATCGCCAGATGCAACGCAAAGCAATCAAATCCGTGGAACCAGCGCATCGTCAGAACCATTTCCGACCGGTCGAGAGTCGGTCTGAGGCCATTTTCCTAAGGAATTCGCAACTTTCGTCCCGACCTGTCGGTTTTTTGCCCCGCACTGCGAACGTTCCTTCTTCCTCGGGCAGAAGGTCAGGGAGAGGGCAAATGCCGCCAGGGCGCCGGCATTGAATTCGAGTTGCGGATGACCTCCGGTTACGCGACAAATCAAGCGTGAAGCCTTTTCCTTGCGCAACTCCAGGCGCCAAACGCATGCGGCGTGCTCCTGCCTCCGATGAAAGCCGCGATCATTGACGCTCCCCGACGGATGCGCGTTGGCGAGTGCAACGCCCCCGAGCCGGGGCGTGGCGAAGTGGTCGTGCGCGTGCGCGCCGCGGGCATTTGCGCTGGTGATTTATACATTTACGTGGGCAAAAATCCTTATGCCAATTACCCGCGCATCGCCGGCCACGAAATCTGCGGAACGGTGGAGAAGGTCGGGCCGGAGGTCTCGGGAATTTCGCAGGGGAGTGTAGTGGTCGTTGAGCCATTCATCGGCTGCGGCAAGTGTTACCCATGCCGCGTCGGCAAATCCAATTGCTGCGCGAACCTTGGCCTCATCGGCACCAACCTTCCCGGCGGCTACGCTGAATTTGTCGTGGCCCCGGCGCGCAACATTCACCCGGTGCCAGCCGGCTTGCCGCCAGTGATCGCCTCATTCGCCGAGCCCCTTGCCATTGGCGTGCAAGCCTGTCGCCGCGCCGAAGTGAAGCCAGGCGAAGACGTGCTGATCCTCGGTTGCGGTCCTATTGGCTTGGCATTGATCGAAGTCGCCAAAGCCCGCGGTGCGCGCGTGGTCGCCGCCGACGTTTCCGAATCGCGGCTCGCTTTCGCCCGCACCCTTGGCGCGGAGGTTCTGAAAGCTGACAAAGAGCTGACGCGGAAAGTCCTCGAGCAAACCAACGGCGAAGGTGCAGCCGTCGTGATCGAAGCGACGGGCAATCCCGAAGCCATGGAGCAAACAGTCGAGTTGGTCGCCAGCGGGGGCCGCATCGTAATTGTTGGTCTCGTCAGGAAAGGCGTGAATATTTCGATTCCGGGTCTCGACATCACGCGCAAGGAGATGACGCTGCTCGGTTCGCGCGCTTCGGTGAACTGTTTTCCAGAAGCCCTGCAATTACTCGCCAGCGGGAAAATCCAGTATCCGAAAGTCGCCACCCAATTGAGCATGTGGGAGGCGCCCGCAGTGTTTGAGAAATTGGTGAACGACCCGGCGTCGATGCACAAAGGCGTGCTAGTGATTGATTGAGTTCGGATGAAGCTTTACACGTTTGAAGTAGAAGGGCGGCGCTGGATCGGAGCAGGTTCCGACGGTCAATTGATCAATCTGGTTGCCGCGTACATGGTCATGACAGGTATCCACGCGACAAAACCCGCTGCGCCCCACCGACTGCCGACCGACATGCTCGAGTTCCTTCGATTGGGCGAGCCGGCTCTGGAGGCGGCACGTGACGTTATCAAGTTTATAGCGCGGCGCCCCGTGGTGCCTGTCGGCGAACGGCTCACTTATGCGCACGAAGAAGTGAAAATTCTCGCGCCCTTGCCCCGTCCCGGAAAAATTCTCTGTTCCGGTATCAACTATCGCGGCCACAAGGCCGAAAATCCCGACGCGAAAATGCCGAGCGAGCCGTTTTTCTTTTCCAAACTGCCGTCGTCCGTGATTGGCCCGGGCGAACCCATTATCAAGCCTTCGCAAACCGAGCAACTGGACTACGAAGTGGAGTTTGCCGTTGTGATTGGACGTGCTATGAAGCGCGCTCCTGAGTCTGCAGTCATGGATTGCATCGCGGGATATACGATCCTGCACGATGTCTCCGCTCGGGATGTGCAGTTCAAGGACAGCCAGATTACGTTGGGGAAGAATTTCGATACCTTTTGCCCGCTTGGACCTTGCATCGTCACCAAAGACGAACTTCCCCAGCCCGCCAAGGTGCGTCTCCGCAGCTTTGTGAACGGCAAACTGATGCAGGACGGTAATACGGCCGATTGGGTGTTCTCTTTGCCGAAGCTGCTGAGTTTTCTGTCCGGCATCATGACTCTCGAAGCTGGCGACATAGTCAGCACGGGCACCCCCGCCGGGGTCGGCGTGTTTCGTAAGCCGCCGGTGTTTCTAAAACCAGGCGACGTGGTACGCCTCGAAGCGGAGGGCATCGGCGTGTTGGAGAATCCCGTGAAATGAGTGCGCCCCTTCTGGCGATGCACGACATCCGCAAGCGCTTCGGCGGAGTGCAGGCGCTCAACGGTGTCAATCTGGAAGTGCGCTCCGGCGAAGTGCATGCGCTGGTGGGTGAAAACGGCGCCGGCAAGAGCACGTTGATGCATATCCTCGCCGGGGTTCATCAGCCCGACGAAGGGAGCATCTCCTGGGATGGAAAGCAGCACGTGGTCATCGCGAACGAGCACGCGGCGCAACGCTTGGGCATAGCCATCGTCTTCCAGGAGCGAAGTTTGTTCAGTTCGCTGAGCGTCGCGGAAAATATTTTTGCGGGCCGCCAGCCTGTTTCGAGGTGGGGCGCGATTGACCGGCGCGCGTTGCGCGCGAACAGCGCCGCGCTGCTCCGCCGAGTTGGGCTGGCTTGCGACCCGGGAACCCCTTTGAGTGAGCTGTCCTCCGCACAGCAGCAGATGGTCGAAATCGCCAAGGCGCTCTCCCTTGACGCGAAGTTGATCATCTTTGACGAACCGACTGCCGCGCTCACGGAAACCGAAACGACGGCGCTCTTCAGCGTCATTGCCCAATTGAAAGCGGCTGATGTGGCGATCATCTACATCTCGCATCGCCTCGAGGAGATATTCAAGATTGGAGATTGCGTTACTGTGCTCAAAGATGGGACTTGGCAAGGCACGTTCGCCGTAGCGCAAATCACGACCGACGACCTGATCAACCGCATGGTGGGCCGCGCCCTCTCGTTTGCCAGGGCCGACGGCGGAGCCCGGTACGGGCCAGTGGTGCTCGAAGTGCGGAACCTGACCGACCTCAGCCTCGAAGGCGAAGTGCGAACTCGCTTGCGCGGCATCAGCTTCCAGGCTCGAAAGGGCGAAGTGCTGGCCCTGGCGGGGCTTTGCGGCGCGGGACGCACTGAACTGGCGCTGGCCATCTTTGGAGCGCGGCCGCGCGAGTCGGGAGAGATTTTAATTGACGGTCAAGTGGTTGATATCGACTCTCCGGCCGATGCGATTGCCGCCGGGATCGCGTACTTACCCGAGGATCGCAAGGACGCTGGCCTTTTCCTCGATATGACCATTGCGCAAAACGTTGCCGCAGCCCGGCTGAAGGACTTTGGTTCGTGGTGGTTCAGCGATGCGCGCGGCGAAGCCGCCGCCGAAGAGTTCCGAAAGCAATTGCGCGTGACGAGCCACGGAGTTAAACAAGCGGTGCAAACCCTGAGCGGCGGCAATCAGCAGAAAGTCGTTTTGGCCAAATGGCTGCTGATCCAGCCAACGGTCCTGATTGTGGACGAACCAACGCGTGGCATCGATGTGGGCGCGAAGGCCGAGGTGCACGCGCTGCTGCGCCAGTTGGCGCGGAAGGGCACAGCCGTGATCGTCATCTCGTCGGAATTGCCCGAAGTTCTTGCTCTTGCAGACCGGATCCTGGTGATGCGCGAAGGCCGGATCACAGGAGAATTCAAGGGCGAGGACGCGACTGAGGAAGCGATCATGCGCTATGCTTCGCTCCACGTCCCAGCGTGAAATGCCCGAAGTAGCTCCAGCACCAGCAACGCTGCCGGTTGACACCGCGCCGCGGAAGCTTCGCCTCCCTGCGTTCTCGCGAGAAATAGGCCTGGCTGCGCTCACACTGTTAATTATCCTCCTCTTCTCCATCCTCTACCCATACACCTTCAAATCCGCGGCCAACTTCAATGCGATCCTGCGAAATCTCGCCTTCGAAGGAATTCTCGCCATCGGCATGATGCTCATGCTGGTCGGCGGAGTTTTTGACCTGTCAGTTGGCGCGATGGCGTCGATGATCGGCGTCATCACGGGTTGGCTGATGAAAAACGCCGGCTGGCCGGTTCCGTTGGCGATTGTGACGGGGCTGCTGGTGGCGGCGGCGGGTGGCTTTTTGAACGGCTTCATTGTCGCGAAAGTCCGAGTTAACGCTCTAATTACGACCCTCGGAACGATGGGCGTGTTCCAGGGCGTTGCTCTGTTGATTGGCGGCCCTGGAATCACATTTTTGCCCGAATCCTTTACGAGATTCGGCCAGGCCGAAGTCGGCGGGATTCAAGCCCCTGTGCTGGTCATGCTCGCGTTGGCGATCATAGCCCAATACTGCCTCGCTCACACGCGCTTCTTCCGGCAGTATTACTATATTGGCAGCAATCCCAAAGCCGCACACTTGTCCGGGATCAGTGTCGAGCGGCTGCAAATGCTGTCTTTTACGATCATGGGAACGATTGCCGGACTGGCGGGCATAGTGTATGCCTCGCGCATCGCAACAGCGACATCGACCGTCGGCGTCGGAGCGGAGTTGCAAGCCATCACTGCCGTGATCCTGGGCGGAGCAAGCCTTACCGGCGGCAAAGGAACCATCTGGGGTGCGCTGATCGGAGTGTTTTTTATGGCGTTGATGAAGAATGTGCTGATTATCTCGCGCGTATCCTCGGAATGGCAGGGCATCATCCTTGGCGCGGTGCTCGTGCTCGCCGTGGCCGTCGATTCAATCATGAACCGAAAGAAAGCATGACAAAGAAAGTCAATCGCCGCCAGGCAATCCGCGCAGGCGCGCTGGCGGGAGCCGGAGCCGGGCTTGCGCTGGCCGGTTGCGAAAAGGCGCCTCAGCAGACAGGTGAATCGCGACAGCCGGGCGAGAGATCCTCCTTTGCAAACGAGGAGTATGTTTGGGTCTCGGCCAACTCCAATCTCCCGCTTTTCACTGCGCATGATCATCCGGCGTTGCGGTTGGCCGGTGAAGAACTGGGCGTCAAAGTCCAGATTGCCGGACCCAACAGCATCGACATCCCGGGGCTCGTGGCTGCGATCGAACAAACTGCCGCCCGCAAGCCAGCGGGAATGATGGTTGTCGGCTGGGATCCGTCGGCGTTGGTGCCCCCCATCAATCACGCCGTCGAAAACGGCGTGCCGGTCGTTTGCGTCGATGCGGACGTGCCCGCCAGCAAGCGGTTGGCGTTTATCGGGACGGATTGGTACGATCTGGGCATTCGCCAGGCAGAAGCGATGGTGAAAGGCCTTGCCGGCAAACGGGGCAAGATCGCCCTCCTCGGCCTTATCGAACAGACCATCGATCAACAAGCTTTCGCCGGTTTCCGGTCTGTCGCGGAGAAGGCAGGCCTCACCGTTCTGGAACCGCAACAGGACAAAGGCAACCAGGCGGAGGCGGCCCGCGTCGCAGCAGCCATTCTCCAGGCGCATCCAGATCTCGCTGGTATGGCCGGCTTTGACTCCGAGAGCGGCCCAGGCATGGGCCAGGCGATCAGGGAAGCCGGCAAAGCCGGAAAGATCATTGCGACGTGCGTCGATGCCGAAGAACAACACCTGCGCCTGGTCAGAGATGGTGTGTTGACCGCGGCCGTCGGTCAAAAGCGGGAGCTCTTTACCTACGTCGGAGTCAAAGCACTCTTCGAAGCACTCCATTCGAAGGTGCGTTTCACATCCGACGATAAAGCGGCCGGTGTGATTCCCATCCCAGTGAACTACAATACCGGCACTTACACAGTCACGCGCGAGAACATTGCCTTGTTTCTGAAATCCGCATGAGCGGATCTATGCGGCGTCGCGATGCACTCAAAGCGACAGCGGCAGTTGCCGCCGTCGGCATTTTCCCCGGCTGTGAACAAAAGCCTTTCCCGCGAACCGCAACTGTTGCCCGCGGTTCCGGCGACGAAGAATACGTTTGGCTTTCAGCCAACGCGAATCTTCCACTTTTCACCGCCGCCGATCATCCCGCGCTCAAGCAAGCCGGCGATGAACTTGGCGTCCGCGTGAGCATCGCGGGACCAAACAGCATCGATATTCCGAGCCTTGTCACGGCCGTCGAACAGACTGCCGCCCGCCGGCCCGCGGGGATGATGGTTGTCGGGTGGGACCCGTCCGCGCTCGTGCCGCCTGTCAACGCTGCGATCGATGCCGGGATTCCGGTCGTGTGTGTCGATGCCGACGTGCCCGCCAGCAAACGCCTCGCCTTTATCGGCACGAAGTGGTTTGACATCGGCGTGCAGCAGGCCCAGGCGATGCTCAAGGCCCTGGGCAATCGCCGTGGCAAGGTAGCGTTGCTGGGGCTGATCGAGCAAACCATCGATCAACAGGCATTTGAAGGCTTCCGCTCGGTTGCGGCGCCTGCCGGCTTGCACGTGATGGAGCCTCAACAGGATAAAGGCAATCAGGCCGAAGCCACCCGCGTCGCCGCAGCCATCATTCAGGGAACACCGGACCTTGTCGGCATGGCCGGGTTCGATTCCGAAAGCGGCCCCGGCATAGGGCAGGCCGTCAAGGAAGCCGGCAAGGGTGGGAAGATTGTCGGCACGACTGTCCAGGCCGAAGGCCAGGTGCTGCGTTTCATCAAGGAAGGCCTGATGACCGCGGCCGTGATGCAAAAGCGGAAACTCTTTACCTATCAGGGCGTCAGGGCTCTGTTCGATGTTGTCCATTCGCCAGTCCGTTTTACCGCTGATGATCGCCGTGCCGGAATCTCTCCCATCCCCGTGAACTACAGCACGGGGACATTCGTTATCACGCGAGAGAACATCGACTTGTTCCTTTGATGAAACCACTGCGCTTTGCCATTCTTGGCGCGGGCTTTTGGGCCAACTACCAACTCCCGGCGTGGCAGCAGATTCCCGGCGCTGAGTGCGTCGCCATCTACAACCGCACGCTGGCGAAAGCGGAGAAACTGGCGGAACGATTTGGCGTCGCGGCGGTTTACGATGATGCCGACAAGCTTCTGGAGACAGAAGACCTGGACTTTATCGACGTCATTACGAACGTTGAGACCCACAGCCGGTTCGTTCACCTCGCGGCAAAGCATAAGACGCCGGTCATCTGCCAGAAACCGATGGCGCTGACCCTCGGCGAAGCCGAAAACATGGTCACGGCGTGCCGTCGCGCGCGTGTGCCCTTTTACATTCATGAAAACTGGCGCTGGCAAACACCAATTCGTCTATTGAAACGTTTTCTGGACGAAGGGAAAATCGGCAAGCCGTTCCGCGCGCGGATGGACCTGATTTCAGGATTCCCGGTCTTCAAAAACCAACCTTTCCTGCGCGAGCTTGAGCAATTCATCATCACAGACTTAGGCAGTCATATACTTGACGTCGCTCGCTTCCTCTTCGGCGAAGCCGAGACGGTTTATTGCCAGACTCAGCGCGTCCACAAGAACATCAAGGGCGAGGATGTCGCTACCATCATGCAGCGCACGCGCGCCGGAGCGACCGTCCTTTGCCAGATGGCTTACGCGGAGAATTTTCTGGAACGGGATCGCTTTCCGGAGACCTGCATTTTCATTGAAGGGCAGAAAGGCTCGATCGAATTGGCTCCCGACTATTGGATTCGCGTGACAACAGAGTCAGGCACGCACGCGAAGCGCTATCCCCCGGCACGCTACTTATGGGCCGATCCAGCTTACGATGTTGTTCACGCCAGCATTGTGCCGTGCAACGCAAACATCCTGGGGGCGCTCCAAGGCGGGCATAAAGCAGAAACGACGGCGGACGATAACCTCAAGACCGTCCGCCTTGTCTTTGCCTGTTATGAGTCGGCGCGGTCGGGGAAGGAGATTCGACCGCAGATCAAAAGTTGAGGCTCAATTGGACGTAAACCCAGTCCGCGTCGGTCGAACCACGCGTGGGGTTCGACAGCGAGTCCTCGACGTAATCGCCCACAAAAAAGTGCCCGTAGCCAGCTTCGAGTTGCGCGAATCGCGTCACAGCATAGCCCGCCACTACATCGACTTCACTGCCGACATAGCTGTCATAAGTAGAATTCACGCCGTAGCCGTTGCCATTGCCGACGTTCGTGTTGACGCCACCCCGGGCCACACCGCCGGCGTTGTAGAGGCTGTCTGAAGTATCCGCGAGCCAGAAGGAATGGCCCTCCACCGCGACGCTCAGCCGCGGATGCGGCTTTAGTTGAAAAATGCCACGCACATCATGGATGTTTTGCAGCGAGAACAAATCCATGTAGCCGTAGAACTTGTGGTTGGTCGGAAAGAGGTTTTCGAACGTGCTGTGTTTGTCGTCGGTGGGATCACTGTCGCCCGAGCCGTGCGCGTATTCGACACCCAGCCGTGGCGTGGCCCATGCATCTTTGAAAGTATAACCGCCCTGCAGCACCACTGCATACGCCTCGTGGTCAAGCCGTGCTGCTGGCGCACCTGCGCGCGGATCGCGAAAGTTCCCAAGCTGCCCGATCAAGTCGATCGTGTAGTCCCAATTCCCAATCTGTCCCGGATTGGACTTCAACCGCGCTCCAAATGTGTAAATATCCCGCGCGCTCGGTTGCGGGAATTGCGGATGCGGCTCGGCGATTGCCGCTTCGGGGCTGGCATTGCGGGAGAGAAAATAGATATCAAGACTGTGTTTAGGGATCTTTGGGCTCGTCGCGTAAACACCCGAGAACCAATCGTAGTCATTGGCGACATTGAATCGGCCGTCCTCGGGAATGACCACGCGACTGGTGAAGAAGTCGGCGCCAAACCATTCATTTTGCCAGCGCAACTTCGCAGCGTCGAACACGCGCCCGATGTTGTTCCAGGCGAATGCCCCGACCAGCCGTTCTTCGCCGTAGGACAGTTCCTGCCGGCCCACCTTCAGCGACAGTGGAAATTCCTTGTGGTTGCCGACGGTGAAGTACGCCTGATGCAGATCGATGCTGTCCTGTTCCGGTCCTTCCCCTTTCTTCGGCACGGGTCCGGTCGAGGCAAAGCGCTCGTCCCCTTGCGCGAGGCTGCTGCGGCCTTCGACCAGCGCGCTGAACCATTTGTCGGTGTAACCAGCGCGGACGCGGAGACGCTCGAGCAGATAAGCGTTGTCCACGTCCGCGCCGTCCTTGCGGAAATCCAGCGAGGTTGTCGGGCCTGCGCCGGAGCCGGCGATTCCGAAATTATCCCGCAGCTCGTAACGCACGCGGGCGGATCCGCCGAAATCCCATTTCTGCATGTAAGGATCGTCTTTGCGCAGCCATTCATTGATGAACCCTTGGAACGGCGCCGGTGGTGGCGGCGGAGCGTATTGGCCATAAAGTTGGGTTGCGGCTGCGAGTACGATGGCGCTCGCGGATAGAGTGCTTTTGGAGTTGCTTGGCATTGGATGGAATTTTGTTGACAAAACAGAGTCACGCAGGGTTCAAAAGAAGTTCTGCTTTGGGACTGGGGCGCGGCGATCCATTCCCGGGATGGCCAGGCGGACCGCCTGCCTCGCCCCGTGAAAGCCCTCGATGCGCATGAACTTCAAGGAATTCAATCAGGCGCTCTCGCAAGGGATAGTAATCCGGGTGTTCCATGACCGCCTTGCGGTCGCGCGGGCGTGGAAAATGGACGGAGACAATCTCGCCGACTTCAGCTTCAGGACCATTCGTCATGCAAACCACGCGATCGCTGAGATAGAGCGCTTCGTCCACGTCGTGCGTGACCATAAGAGCGGTCATCTGGTTTTTTCGCCACAACTCCAGCAGAACCGCCTGGAGCTCATACCGCGTAAGCGAGTCGAGCATGCCGAAAGGTTCGTCGAGCAAAAGCATTTTCGGCTTCAAGGCGAAAGCCCGGGCGATTCCCACTCGTTGGCGCATTCCCTGACTCAATTCGCCCGGCTTCTTGTGCATTGCATCGCCGAGGCCAACCACAGTCAGATAATATTCCGCGATGTCCCTGCGCTCCTCAGGGTCAGCCGTATAGAAAACCTGATCCACTCCGAGCATGACGTTTTCATATGCGGTCAGCCATGGAAGCAGCGAAGGTGACTGAAAAACCATGCCTCGATCCGGTCCCGGACCGACGAGTTCCCGTCCCGCCAGTACAATTCCGCCGCCGCTGATCGGGTTCAGCCCGGCCAGCATCGAAAGCACGGTCGATTTGCCGCACCCAGAGTGCCCGATGAGCGTGACAAATTCGCCCTTGGCAATCGTCAGGTTGAAGTCGCGGACGATGACCGCCGGGCCCTTCGGCGTGTCATAGATTTTTGTCAGGTTCGACAGCTCTACGTAGTGGCTCATGGGTCAATCTGAATTTCTTCTCGTTGAACTTCACTGCGCCGAATCGGCCGGCGACGCGCGCCGATCTTTGGCCGGTGCACGCTCAGGTCTTCAGGCTCGATCTCCGGCAGCACGAGTTTTCTCGTGACGGAAGCCTGGCGGTGTTTTCGCGAGCGCAGAAGGAATTCGATCACCTCCCGCCGAATCTGTTTGAATTGCGGGTCGTGGTTTAAAGCGCGGCGATCCCGCGGCCGGGCAATGTCCACGCGAAACGACGGACCAAGAGTGGCATTTGGTCCCGCCGTCAATGGAATGACACGGTCCGCCAGCAGGATCGCCTCGTCCGGATCATTTGTGATTAGGACGACAGTCTGTTTGTGCGTCGCGCTGAGGCGGGCGATCTCGTCCTGCAGGTTCGCGCGCGTCAGTGCGTCCAGCGCGCTCAGCGGTTCGTCGCACAAAAGGATCTTGGGGTGCATCGCCAGTGTCCGGGCGACGCTTACGCGTTGTCGCATACCGCCAGAAAGTTCGCTTGGCTTTTTATCATGAGCTGCGGTCAGATTCACCATTTCAACGAACTCCTCGGTGTGTGCTACCCGTTCTGCCTCAGACTTTGCTGGAAAGACCTCGTCGACAGCCAGCTTTACGTTCTCGAATACGTTCAACCACGGGAGCAGCGAATAGTTCTGAAACACGAGCCCGCGATCCGGGCCTGGGCTGCGCACAGGCTGGCCTTCTAACTTCACTTCGCCGGCGTCTGGCTGCAGTAGTCCGGCCAGAATCGACATTAGTGTCGTCTTGCCGGCGCCGCTGTAGCCCACGATGGCTACGAACTCGCCCTCTTCAATCGAAAGGTTGATGTCTCGCAAAACCTCCGTCCGCGAACCATTCGCGCCGTAAGCTTTGGAAACGCTTTGAACTTCGAGAAACGCAGGTCTCATGCTGTTTTGAACCTGCGTTCGATGACACTCATGAGCCGATCCAGCACAAAACCGACGATGCCAATGGTGATAATGCACAGGATGATATGCTCATAAACCAAGGCATTGTATTCCTGCCACAGAAATCCCCCAACGCCAGGGCGTCCTGTTAACATTTCCGCGGCCACGATCACCAGCCAGGCGATGCCCAGGCTGAGGCGGAATCCGGTGAACATATAAGGCAGCGTCGCCGGGATCAGCACCTTAAACAGTGTTTTCGTCCGCGAGAGCTTCAGGACACGTGCGACGTTCAGATAATCCTGCGGCACGGCCCGCACGCCCACCGCAGTGTTGAGCACGGTTGGCCACATCGCGCAGACCGCAATGGTAAAGAGCGCGCCCAGTTCCGATGCCTGCTTGCCCGCGCCGAGAAACAGGACTAGGCCGAGCGGCAACCAAGCCAGGGGCGAAACCGGGCGCAAAATCTGGATAATCGGGTCAAAGGTCTTGGCGAACGTTTTGGAGAGTCCGAGGCAAAACCCAAGCGGCGTTCCAATGAGCAACGCCAGCGCGTAGCCCTTTGCCACAAGTACCAGGGAGTACCATGTGAAGCGCAGTATCCCCTGATCCATTTCGCCGCGCTTGGCAAACGGCTCGACCACGTAGGCCTTGCTCGCCGCCCAGGTCTTGCCCGGATTCGGAAGTTCCTTGGATACTGACGCGCTCACCACCTGCCAGAGAATCAGCACAGCGCCCACCCCGAGGATGGGGAGAATCAGCCAGTCAAGTTTCTTGAATTTTGAGTCTTTCATCGTTGTTGTTCCAGAGTCCGCTGCACCCATGTCTCCGCCGCGGAAACCAGCACCAGCGTGAAACCGATGACCGGCGAGACAATGGATTTCAAAATGATCGTGCTGTCCACGGAGCGATAAATCCAATGATCGCCCTGGTTGAGAGTCGCTTGCAGCAGCCCGACGCTCAGTCCGAGCTTCGCCGCCCGCGCCCATACCGACCGCTGACGAAACGCCTGCCGCCAGAGCGCACGCCGAGTGTTCGATCTCATAGCCGTGGTTAGGAACTGCTGGCGCTTCGGTTAGCCTTTGACATTGTGAACCGGGAAACTCTTTGCATACGCCTCCAGGTCTCCTTTCGGGTCGAATTTCACGCCGTCAAGCATCGTCCATGCGCTGTCGTCCTGGCCGCCATGCGCATAACCGATCTCCTTCATCGCCTCCTCATAGAGGTCCGTGCGCATCACCTGCTTCACGATGCCCTCGTAATCCGGCGCGCCTGTGACCATTCCCCAGCGCCGGAATTGCGTCAGCCACCATTTCGCGTAGGCCGGCTGCGGGTAATTGCAGTTTCGTTTGCTGAAATGCATCGGGAAGTCGTCTGTGGTTGACCGGCCATCTCCATAATCGAGTCTCCCCAGTAACCGGCCGAGAATGATGTCTTTATCGCAATTGATGTAGGTTGGCCTGCTGACAATCGCGCACTGCTCCGGACGATTGTTCATGTCATCGAGCCACACGCTGGCTTCGTGCAGCGCCTTGAGCACGGCTTTGACCGTTTTTGGATTTTTATCCGCAAACTCAGCCGTGAACGCGCACGCCTTTTCCACGTGGTCCTTCCACATGTCCTGCGTCGTCACAGATGTGAACCCAATCTTGTCTGCGATTGCGCGCGCATTCCATGGCTCGCCGACGCAGAAACCGTCCATTTTCCCGATTTTCATATTGGCCACCATCTGCGGTGGCGGGATCGTGATCAGCGCGACGTCCTTGTCGGGGTTGATGCCCCCGGCGGCCAAATAATACCGCATCCACATCGCGTGCGTGCCCGGCGGAAAGGTCATCGCAAATGTCAGCGGTTCGCCGAGCTTCTTCGCTTTGTCAACGAATGGCTGAAGCGCCTTCGGGTCTGCGCCCACCTTTCCCTTCCACTCCGCCTTGAGCGTAATGGCCTGGCCGTTGCGATTGAGCAGCCATGGGATGACCATCGGTTTCTTTGGCGAACCCAGCAACCCCATGCTGCTGGCAATCGGCATGCCGAGCAGCATGTGGGTGCCCTGGTTGTCTCCGCTGGACAGCGAATCGCGGATCGCTGCCCAATTTGCTCCCTTGGCGACCGTCGAATTGATGCCGTATTTTTTGAAAAATCCCTTCTCATGCGCGATGACAATGGGCGAACAATCTGTCAACGCGATCATTCCAAAGCGCATGGTCGCCGTCTCGGGCGCGTCGCTGGCATACACGCTCCCGACCCATCCCCGCGGAACTGCGCCCACAAGGGCAGTGACGCCAAGTCCCTTCGCAGCGGAGCATAGAAAGCTCCGCCGCGTTACGTTATCCCGCGGCTTTAAGCCCGGATGATGTGAATTGGTCTTCATATTGTTTGATTTCTGACTGGATTTGGTTGGCTTGACCGATCAGCAGGCGGTTCGCTTTGTGGAAAATGTCCGCGCGAAATACCCGGCTGATGGCGGGATTCTGCAACAAGAGCGGATCGGTGATCGCGCCCATCTCCGCGAGCCGGCCTGCGATCCACAGCGCCTTGTCCGCCGTCGGCTCGTTGGTGTTGAACCGTGAAAACAGGACAAAATCGCCCAGTGGCTCCCGACGTTCGTCGCCGAATTCAAACGGTCCCACAAAGGCGGCGTTCAAACACGACGCCGGCGCGTTCACGTACCGCGAATCCGCCAGCGTGCGGCTCAGGTGCACCCGGTTGCTGCGCTGATCACAAAATGCGCACGCTTCCATCAAAGCCGCGATCAGCGCGCCGTGTTCCTCCGCCCTCTTCTCGGCGAAATCTCGCCGCACCATTAACACCTTTTCCGGATGCAGGGGCGCCAGCTCCGCGCTCGTGGCCACGCACCACCCAACGCGCGCTTCCACTGCCAGCGAAGTCCAGGGCTCTCCGGCGCAGTAGCCGTCGAGATAACCCAGCGTCAGGCTCGGAAACATCTGGTCCGGTGGCACCATCACGATCCGCACGTCGGTGTCCGGGTTCACACCGATCGACTTCAGCCATTGCCGAAGCAAGAAATGCTGCGACGAATACGGGAACACCGCCGCGAACGTATAGGGGCGCCTCCGGCGCGAGTTCAGAATCTGCTCGTGAAGCTTGTCACAACTGCGTTCCGCCTGTTCCCACACGGCCCGCGACAACGTGATTGCCGTTCCCTGCAAGCTTAACACCAGCCCTGTGACGCAATGGTCCTTCGGCCTCTCGCAACTCAGGTTCGCCGCGAAAGGCATCGCTGCCGGAGCGTGCGCCGCGTCCAGCGCTCCGTCCATCACCTTGCTTTGGACGGCGCTCCAACTGATCTCCCGCTTGAGTTCAACTTCGAGTCCGTAGCGCGCAAATAACCCCAACTCCCGGGCCATGATGATCGGCGCGCAATCATTGACGGGCGCAAAGCCAATGCGCAAAGGAGCAGTCTTCTGCGAAACTGTGAATGCGCCTGATGGCCCCTTGCTCATCTTGGAAGTGCAGAGTTGTGAGTGCAAAGTGGAGAATTCAGCACTTTGCACTTTGCACTCTGAATTTGGAACAAAACTGCTTCGTCCATGGCGCGGCCTTTAGCCGCCGCAATGCCAACCCGCTTCTTTCGGGAGGTCAAAGCCTCATGAATTGTTTTGTATGAGCCGATGAATAGCTTTTGTTTTCGTCGCAACACCAATGCGCAACGGCGTGAAATCGCTTTCGAACGGCGGTCAAAACCTCTTGATTCGCGTGGCTCTCGAGACCTTCCCAGGCCGGCCCCAGCAACGCCGCATCGCAAACTGGCACAAATTCCTGCGCCGTTTTGCCCATCGTGAACAGATCAGGCTTGGACACCGACTCCTTTGCGGAGCCATGGATAAGACTGGTCAACTTCGGCGACCCCGTCCAAAAGCCAAACGGTAAGGTATCGAGTCAATGATTCGAGATTCCCTGCCTTCGGGCCATTGCGGCGAAAGCACCGTTGGCCTTGAGCAGTTCGACAAAGCCTCCTTGTTCGATGATCCGCCCCTGCGATAACACGACAATCGTGTCGCAGTTGCTCAGCGTGGACAAGCGGTGGGCGACCGAAATCACCGTCCGATTCTCGGAGAGATGATCGATGGCGCGTTGCACTTCCGCCTCCGCTTGAGAGTCCAGCGATGCCGTCGCTTCATCGAGGACGAGAATCGGCGCGTTTCGAATGAACGCCCGGGCGATCGCAATCCGTTGCCGTTGGCCGCCTGAGAGCGTCACGCCACGTTCGCCCACCGGGGTGTTGTATCCCTGCGGCAATTGCGTGATGAACTCGTGCGCATACGCGTCACGCGACGCTGTCTCGATTTCCGCCGTCGTCGCCTCCGCTTTGCCCTGGGCGATGTTTTCGGCCACCGTTGTGTCGAACAGCACAATCTCCTGGCTGACCAGCGCGAGCAACTGCCGCAGGTCGCGAAAACTCATCTCGCGCAGGTCAATGCCATCAATGGATATCTTTCCAGAGACCGGATCATAAAAGCGCAGCATCAGGTTCACCAGCGTGCTCTTTCCCGAACCGCTCGGCCCCGCGATGCCGACTTTCGCGCCCCGCGGAATGGCCAGGCTGAACTTTTCCAGCACCGGCCGGTCCTTCTCGTAGGCGAACGCAACGTGATCGAATCGGATTTCCCTCTTGAAAGCCTGGATGGGCTTTGGCGTCAGCGGCTCCCTCACTGTTGGTTCCTCGCGCAGGATTTCCTCCAACCGTGTCACACTCGGGTTGGCCTGCTCGAAAAAGATGTGCACGCCCGCGAGCTTTTTGATGGACAAAAACAACAGCATCACGGCCGTCAGGAAACCGACAAAATCGCCCACCGTCGTCTGCGTCCTGAAGATGAAGACCACCAGCACGCCCAGTCCAAACATTGAAATCACTTCCAGGATCGGGTTCAGCAATTCCTTGGCTTGCACGCCTTTCATCCCATGCCGAACCAGTTCATGCGAGAGCTTGCGGTAACGCTCCATCTGGCTCGCTTCGAGATTGTAGGCCTTGACCACGCGGATGCTGCCGAGCAATTCCACAAGCTGGCTCGTCTGCAGCGTTTCAACCGTGCGCGTCGCCCGCGCCGCCCGCCGCGCCTTGCGTCCGAGCACCAGCAACGGCCCCAGGCACAGCGGCATGAAAATGAACGTCAGGGCCGTCAGTCTCCAATTCACCCATAGCAGCGCCACGAGCAAAGCCGCCATCCCGATCGATTCCTTCACCAGGTCAGCGCAACCTTGTTTGAGCGCGCGCTGCAATTTCGCCGTGTCCGCGTTGATGCGGGTCAGCAAATCTCCGGTGCTGGAGCGGGTGAAGAAACCAAGAGACAACGTACTCAGCTTTTGCATGACATCGAGCCGGAGATCGTTCACAACCCGTTCGCTGACCCAGCCCATGCAATAGCTGCTGCCATAATCGGTCCCGCTGCGGATCGACACCAGCACCGCCAGGAACAGCAGCCCGCCCAGGACCATCCGCCAATCCAGCTCCACCCCCGCCCGCGGCAGCCATGGATCGATGAGTTCTTTGGCCTTCCGCTGCAATGTCGCCGCCTGGCTATCGAAAAATCCGATCTTCTTCCTGGCAGTATCAACCTTGTCCCGCACTGTCGGTGGTTCGAAGCGCTCCATCAGTGTCTTGGTCGCCCAGACGAAGCTCGCGTTTGAGAGGCCAAACGCGATCCCGAACAACACTCCCGCGAGCAGCCGCGTCCAATAACGGCGGAGATAAAGCCACCCGAAGCGGAAGACCATTTTGATGTTGCTCACCGCACTGACTATAGGACGCTTGGAGAAAACGTCAGCCGGAATATTCGAAGTGGCCTTTGGAAAAAGATGTGATGCTGCCTCTGGACCTGCTTCGCGAACTTTCACACACGACTGTCCTACCAGGTATGGCTTCATGGGCGCAACGAGGCTCCAATTCTTTCACAACGTTGCGCTAGTCCTATGCGCCTTCCAAGCCCGCAACAAAATGGTTTTTGCGGAACCGGGTTCGTGGTATAGAAATGGCCGATGCTTTCCAAAGTCTGTTCCGCCGCAGTCAATGGCATTGAAGCCTTTCCAGTGGAAGTCGAGGTGAACGGCGGGCATGGTGATTTCCAGGTGGTGGTCGTCGGCCTCCCGGACGCCGCGGTCAAAGAGTCAAAGGATCGGGTGATCACCGCGCTGATGAATTCCGGGTTTAGGTTTCCCATTGGCCGGTTCACGATCAATCTCGCGCCTGCGGATGTAAAGAAGGAGGGGCCGAGCTTTGACTTGCCGATTGCGCTGGGGCTGCTGGCGGCCAACGAGCAACTCGAAACCGATCAATTGGACAATTTTATTGTCGTCGGCGAGTTGGCGCTTACCGGCGGGATCCGGCCTGTCAAGGGAGTGCTGCCGATTGCGATTCGCGCCCGGGCCGAACGCAAGGCGGGCCTGCTCGTGCCGGTTGAGAATGCCCCTGAAGCAGCGGTCGTGGACGGCTTGCGCGTCATCCCGATCCAGAATCTTCGACAAGCGGCGAATTTCCTCGAAGGCGAAGAGAAGATTGCCCCGGTAAAAGTGGACATCGAGCGAATCCTCGATCAGTGGCGCGACGACGACCTGGATTTTGCAGACGTAAAGGGCCAGGAATCGGTCAAGCGCGCCCTCGAGATCGCCGCGGCCGGCGGACACAACGTGCTGCTCATCGGGCCGCCGGGCACGGGCAAATCGATGATGGCCAAACGGCTCCCAACGATCCTGCCGCCGTTGACCCTGGAAGAAGCCCTCGAAACAACCAAGGTCCACAGCATCGTGGGACTGCTGGCGCCGGGGCAGGCGCTGGTGACGCAGCGGCCATTCCGGGCGCCGCACCACACCACCAGCGACGCCGGGCTTTTGGGCGGCCAGGCGATCCCGACCCCCGGCGAGATTTCGATTGCGCACAATGGGGTATTGTTTCTTGACGAGCTGCCGGAGTTTAAGCGCAACGTGCTGGAAACGCTGCGCCAGCCGCTCGAAGAAGGGCGCGTCACGATTTCGCGGGCGGCAGGATCGATGACGTTTCCTTCGCAGTTCATGTTGGTGGCGGCGATGAACCCGAGTCCGGACGGCAAAATGCCGGGCGAATCGCGCTCCACGCCGCGCGAAATTCAGAATTATCTTGGACGCATTTCCGGACCGCTGCTCGATCGAATCGACCTCCACGTCGAAGTCCCGGCGGTAAAGTTTCGGGAGATCTCGGCGGCGAAAACCGGCGAATCCTCGGCACAGATTCGCGAGCGCGTCGTGAGCGCGCGCAAGCGCCAGCACGCCCGCTTCGCCGACCGCAAAAGCGTCACCTGCAACGCGCGCATGGGAGGCAAAGAACTGAAGATGTTTTGCGCGCTGGAGTCCGCGACTCTCGAACTGCTCAAAAACGCGATGACGGACATGAACCTGAGCGCGCGCGCCTACGATCGGATTCTGAAAGTAGCGCGCACGATTGCCGACCTCGCAGGCCGGGAACAGGTCAGCGCTGATGACGTCTCTGAAGCGATTCAATTCCGGTCGCTGGACCGGCAGTTGTGGGTGTGAGACTGAGTCGAGCTGAGTCACACGAACTGACTGAGAATTGAGTCAGTGTAGTAAGCCGGCGTCCGGCCGCAATGACCTGAATCATGCGGCATGCATTGGTGCCGCAGCTATGTCATAGTCCGCTTTGCTCGGCCGCTCACAACAACCGCCTCTTCCTTTTCGCATTCCAACCGCCTTTTTCCTTTTCGCATTCCTGTTCATCGAAATAGTGAATGGCGGGATTAAATTTTTCGATTAACTCTCCGAGCGTCCCGGGGCTTAGGGTGGTGGCTCATGGATTCAATAATCTTTTTGTTAAAGCTCCGCTTTGCGGGGTGCCATCTCGATGAACCTTTTTCTCTCAGGGTGCCGCTTCAAGAAGCCGATCGTCGAAGCAGACCGTGCAGTTATCCCAATGTTCGTGGTTTTGCTCGCATGCGTCCTCTTGAACATGCGTTGCGCTCCATTAATCACGTGGACTGCTGCTCCAGATTTTCACATGAACTCAAAACAAACCAGAAACACACGGAGCTGCTATGAACAGAATAACCAAAATAACCGATAAACTACTAAACAGATTAAAACTGGGTGCTGCCCTCGGCCTGGCCTTTGGGGTTGTGCTCGCAGGATCGCTCGCTGCTGAGGCGAAATCCACCCCCTTTAGTCGGATAACTGTGTTCGGCGACAGCTTGTCAGATATAGGGAATCTTCACCGGCTGACCGAGGGCTTTCCCCCACCTCCGTATGTCGAGGGACGCTTTTCGAACGGGGAGCTGTGGATCGAGTACCTGGCCGAAGATCTTGGCATGGACTTATTGCCGGAAGATAATTACGCGGTCGGCGGCGCGACGACAGGCTCGGTCAACGTGAATGGGCCTGTCTTTGGCTTGAACCTCCCAGGTTTGCAGGATCAAATCGCGGCATTCCTTGCAGCGAGACAACCCAGCGGGGCAGATCCTGAGGCGCTCTATGTCATCTGGGCCGGAGCAAATGACTTCTTTCTCGCGTTAGAAGGGGGGGTGGATCCCGCGACAATGATTGCGGGCGGCGTTTCGAATACCGTTCGGGCTGTGCACCTTCTCTGGAGCGCCGGCGCCGCGCACATCATGGTTGTGAATGTACCGGACCTGGGGCTGACACCGTCCGGCCTTGCCTCGGGCAGGAGCGCGGCCATTACTCAACTAGCTGCGGCTTACAACCACCTGCTCGGCACCGCTCTGCAGAACCTGGCCCATGCCGATGTCCAAACGATCTTTGTCGATGCTTTCGCGACGCTTCAAGCGATGGTGACTTCGCCCGCAGATTTTGATTTCACAAATGTCACGACTTCGTTCCTCTCTACAGGCGGCGATCCATCTGAATTCCTGTTTTGGGACATGGTTCATCCCACCACTCGCGGTCACCAGGTGTTTGGACGTGAGGCGTTGGATCGCCTTGTTGACCACTTCTCCCCAAGTCAAGGAAAGGCGGCGCCACGACCTCAAGCCAATTCGCTCCGCGGCCTGGTGCATGCTCGACCGTAAGAACGTCACTTGCAACGCGCGCATGGGCGGCAAAGAACTGAAGATGTTTGGGGGTTGGAGCCGGTAACCCTGGAGTTGCTCAAGGCGTGACGACGGACAAGACACCTAAACGCATGGGCCCTAACGATCAAGGTTCTTAAAGTGGTCACCGCCAACGCCCTCTCCGAAACGATTCAGTTCCGCTTACTGACCGGCGGTTGTGGATGTAGGATCGGCGATGAAGAACACTTGATTATGTTGGTGTGCCGGAGGCCGAACCGGCTCCGGCACTCACAAACTGCCGTTTCGGTCTTTTCGGTTGAAGGCCGTGATGTTGCAAGGCAGTGTCGTAACGTGCTCGGGCGCTGATGACCGCAGGTGAAACAGATAAAGGCTGGCATTTTGCAGGCGCGAGCGGTTTGCCCGGGCTGCGCGACTCTGCGAATCGCAATCGCCACGCCAACAGCAAAAGCGAATCGCCACACAGGAGAGGGATGATGCGTGTGTGAAGACTTTTTACGCCGCCCGTGAAAGTAAAGATTCGAAAGCGGCGGAAGACAGCCGCACTCCATGACGCTGCCGCGCGCGGTCAACGGCCTCTGAATTTCCGCCAGGTTGTGGAGTGCGGCTGTCCTCTGCCGCTTTCAATACCCGTCAATACCCGCTCAATACCCCCTTCACCGCTTGCGTCCAGCTTCTCACGACGATACGCTAACCCGTCCGTGTGAAGATGGATTATAAGAACACCCTGAACCTGCCACGCACCGACTTCCCCATGAAGGCGGAGCTCGTTGCCCGCGAGCCCCAGCGCCTGGAAAAATGGGCTGCCACGCGCCTGTACGAACGCATTCAGGCGGCGCGCGCCGGCGGTGAAAAGTTTGTCCTCCACGACGGACCGCCCTTTGCCAACGGCGACGTTCATATCGGCACCGCGCTGAACAAAATCCTGAAGGATTTTATAGTGAAGTATCACACGCTGCGGGGCCGGCATGCTCCTTATGTTCCGGGGTGGGACTGCCATGGCCTGCCGATCGAATTCAAGGTCAGCCAGGATCTGCGCAAAGCCGGACGGACCGAAAATGATCCAATCGCCATCCGCAAAGCGTGTGATGCGTATGCGCGCAA
>JAKEEH010000074.1 GCA_022616725.1 Limisphaerales bacterium
GTTGGCAGCGCGACGTTCTGGCTCATCGGCCAGGGTGACGAGCAGCAAACGCAGATAGGCGAGCCTTACTTCGGCCTGGTTGACGAGAGTGGCAAACTCAACGTCAACACCGTGTCGCTCGACATGCTTCAAGGCCTGCCCCGCATGACCGCGGAGCTTGCAGGGGCGATCATCGACTGGCGCGATTCCAATGATGAAGTCAGTGAGGCCGGCGCGGAGTCCCAGACCTACCTGCGTCGAAGCCCGGCGTACCGCTGCAAGAATGCGAATTTCGAGTCGCTCGACGAACTGCGCCTGCTCAATGGCGCCTACCTCGACGTTCTGTATGGCGAGGACGCGAACTTGAACGGCGTCCTAGATCCGAACGAAAACGACGGCGATATCTCCCCTCCCAGCGATAACCAGGACGGGCGCCTCGACGCGGGGATCCTTGTCTGGCTGACTGTTTACAGCCGACATCCGGTGACAGGCACCAACGTCAATCAACCGCAACAACTGGCTCCCCTGCTGCAGGAGAAATTTGGGACCGAGCGCGCCAACCAGATTCTGGCCCGGGTGGGCACTGACAGCGGCAACGTGCTGCAATTTTATATGCGGAGCGGGCTGACGCGTGAGGAATTCGTCCAGATTGAAGGCAGTCTGGTCGGCACGAATACGATCGGGCTTGTCAACGTGAATACCGCCAGCGAGGCCGTGCTGGCGTGCCTCCCCGGAATCGGCAGCGAGAAAGCCTCCACACTGATTGCCTACCGACAATCCAACCCTGACAAACTCAATACAGTCGCGTGGGTCAAGGATGCGCTTGACGAACAAAACGCGCGCCAGGCGGGACCGTGGATCACAGGGCGCAGCTATCAGTTCACCGCGGATGTCGCCGCCGTAGGCCGTTTCGGGCGAGGCTACCAGCGCGCAAAGCTTGTTTTTGACACGTCAGATGGCGCTCCCAAAGTGCGGTATCGGCAGGACTTGACGCACTATGGCTGGGCCCTTGGGCTGAATGTCCGGAGGAACATTGAATTAGCGAGGAATTTGCGATGATTAAGGTCAAACAGCGCGCGTCGTCGGTGTTGAGCCTGGCGCTGGACGGCGGCCGGCTCGAAGGAGTCGTGGTTCGCCGGTCCAATGGCTCTCTGCACACTCAAAAGGCGCTCTCGGTGTCACTGGCGTTGAATCCCTTGACGGCCGATCCGGAGCTCGTCGGGCGCGAGATTCGCAATCACCTTAACCAGGCCGGTATCCGCGAGCGCCGTTGCCTGCTGGGCCTGCCGCTGAACTCCGTGCTGACGCTGCTGACCGAAATACCCGAGATGCCCGAGGAGGATGTGCCCAGCTTTCTCCAGATCGAAGCAGAGCGTGGCTTTCCCTATGGGCTCGAAGCTCTGACGACCGCGACGAGCCGATTCGCGACTCCCGGTGGAAAGCAATTCGCGCTCTCTATCGCGCTGCCCAGGAACCACGTCCTCCACCTCGAGCGCGCCTTAAAGGCGGCGCAGCTCAAGCCATTGTGCTTTTCACTTAACATCGCGGCGCTGCAGAGCCCCGAGGGCAAGGCAGGGGTGCTCGCGCTGGCGATTGGCGAAAACACGGTCGATTTGCAGATCAGTTGTGGAGGAGGCGTCGCGTCGCTGCGCTCGCTCGACGAAGCGTTCGCGACGGAGGAACTGGAAAAGCATCTCTCGGCTGGGTTCCTCGCTCGCGAGATAAAGATTACGCTTGGTCAGTTGCCCGCCGACATTCGCGAGGCGCTCAGGGAAGTGCGGGTATTCGGACGCGGCGACGCCGTGCGCGACTTTGTCCAGGAGGTGATGCCTGGCCTGGCGGCGATGGGTTTGAGTGTTCGTTGGATCGAGCGTTACACCGAAAACGAATTTCCAAAGAAGCTCCCGCCCGAAGCGGAGGTTTCGCCTGCGCTCAGCCTGGCGGCGCGATACCTGACCAGCATCGGGCCGGCGATCGATTGTCTGCCGCCGAAAACGACTGCCTTGCAGCAACTCACGTCTCGCCTTTCATCGCGCAAACTGGCGTGGGCAGGCGCCGCGGCGGCGGCCATTGCTCTGCTCGTTGGCGGGGCCTTCGGCTGGCAGCAGTGGGAGCTCTCGCGTCTGCAGCGCCAATGGGGTGCGATGGAGGCCAATGTCAGGGAGCTCGACAACTTGCAGCAGCGAATCAAGAAGTTCCGCCCATGGTTTGACGAGTCTTACGCCAGTTTGAGCATCCTGCGCAAGCTCACCGAAGCGTTCCCGGAGGAAGGCGCGGTCACGGCGAAGACGGTGGAAATCCGTGAACTTTCGACCGTGACTTGCTCGGGCGTTGCGCGAGACAACCAGGCGTTCCTCAAGATGCTCGACCAGCTTCGCGCCTCAAAGGAGATCAGCGATGTCAAGGTCGATCAGGTGCGCGGCAAGGCGCCGATGCAATTCACGTTCAACTTTCAATGGGGAGCAAAAGCCAGTGAAAATTAAGAATCGTCAACAAATTCTTGGTCTGGCGGCGGGTCTCGCTCTGGCGCTGCTTCTGGGTGACCGGCTGGTGCTTTCACCCATGATAAAAAGTTGGAAAGATCGCTCAGCCCGCCTCGCTCAACTGAAGAAGGACATCAGCCAGGGATCGGTGCTGTTGGAGCGCCAGGAGACGATTCGCAGCCGCTGGGACGCGATGCGGAAGCACACGCTGCCCGATAACATTTCCGCGGCCGAGAATGAAGTCCTCCAGGCTTTCGAGCACTGGTCACAGGTCAGCCAGATCAGCATTGCGTCGATGAAGCCGCAGTGGAAACGGGCCGAGGATTATACCACCATGGAGTGCCGGGCCGACACATTCGGCAGTATCGACTCCATCGTTCGATTCCTGTATAATGTAGAGCGTGATCCGCTGGCGTTGCGAGTTGAGGCCGTCGAGATCGCGTCGCGCGACAACGATGGCCGGCAACTCTCGCTCGGCTTGCAAGTCAGTGGGTTGCTGCTCAACCCGCAGGAGCAATGACGCGTATTAGAGCCATATTCCTCGCGGCAGCGACAGGAGCGGCCGGATTCAGCGCCCGCGCTGAGACGACCAATGCGCCGCCTCGGGCCGAGATCCAGTCGTTTCGGATCGTCATGGACCGCAACATTTTCAATCCGAATCGCTCCAACCGCCCGGACCGCGAGACCCGAACGCGAGAACCCGAGCGTCAAACGAAAATAGAGAGCTTTTCGCTCGTGGGCACGATGAACTACGAGAAGGGATGGTTTGCTTTTTTTGATGGGACCGGGTCTGAGTATAAGAAGGTCCTTAAACCAGAGGATTCCATCGCCGGATATAAGATCGCCGATATCGGACACGATTCCGTCACGCTCCAGTCCAGCAACAACGAAGTCCAGTTGCGAGTGGGTATGCAGATGAAGCGCCGGGACGAAGGCGAGTGGCAATCGGAGGAGAGCGCGGGAACATATGAGACGGTGAGCGCTTCGACAAACAACGAAAGCAAAGCGGAATCGGCGGCCGATGGTGAGCAGAACGAGGTATTAAGACGATTAATGCAGCAACGCGAAAAGGAGTTGGAAAAATGAAAACCATGATCCGTTTCATTTTGGTGTTGAGTTTGTGCGCCGGCATTGCGGCCAACGCTCAGCAAGACGTTCAACAACCGACCGAGGCGGCCGCGGCAGCGCCGGTTTCCAGCAGCGATACAAACAAGCTGCGACTGAATTTCCGCGGCGTCCCGCTGGATATGGTGCTGAATTACCTCAGCGAAGCGGCCGGCTTCATCATCGTCCTTGAGACAGATGTCAAGGGAAAAGTCGATGTGTGGAGCAACCAACCGCTGACCAAAGAAGAAGCCGTCGAATTGCTCAACACCGTCCTGAACCGCAACGGCTACGCCGCCATTCGCAATGGCCGCACCTTGCGGGTGGTCAGCCGCGACGACGCGAAAACGAAGGATATTCCGGTGCGAAGCGGCAACAACCCTGACGAAATTCCGAAGTCCGACGCGATGGTTACGCAAATTATTCCGGTCCAACACGCCAACGCGACGCAGCTCACGCAGAACCTGCAAGCCTTGCTCCCGACTTACGCCATTCTCTCCGCGAATGAGAGTGGCAATGCCTTGGTTCTCACGGGGACGCAAGCCGATGCGCGGCGCATTGCGGAAATCGTAAAGGCCCTTGACACCTCGATTTCCAGCGTCTCGACGCTGAAAGTCTTTCCGCTGCGCTACGCCGACGCGAAGGAGTTGGCGACTGCCCTCAAGGAAATCTTCCAGCCGCCTGCGCAGCAGGGCACAGATCGCCGAACACAATTTCTTAACCGGTTCGGCGGGCCGGGTGGATTTAACCCGTTTGGCGGAAACAACAGCGGTGGCCGCGGCGACAGGGACAGAAGCAGCAGCGGGGCGAGCGGCAACCCGGCCGCATCGCGCGTTGTCGCGGTGGCGGATGAGCGGTCCAATTCGCTCGTCGTGAGCGCTCCGGACGAGTTGATTCCCGAGATCGAACAGATCATCAAGGAAATCGACGTCAGCGTCGCGGATGCCACTGAACTGCGCGTGTTCCATCTGAAAAATGCGGATCCGTTGGAAATGGCCGACATTTTCACCGATCTCTTCCCTGACGAAAGCACGACCGGCAATAATAATAACCAGGGTGAGTTTCGGTTCCGCGGACCTGCCGGCTTTTTCCCCGGTCGTAACAATAACCAGCAGAGCGACACCAGTGAGCGAATGAAGAAGAAGGGCCGCGTCATCGCGGTTCCCGACCAGCGGACTTCCTCATTGATTGTGAGCGCGGCGAGCGAACTGATGCCGCAGATCGAGCAGATGGTGGCGCAGCTTGATGCCAGTCCGGCGAAAAAGCAAAAAGTCTTCGTTTACTCGCTGGAGAATGCCGATGTGCAGCAGGTCGAGCAGATCGTGCGCGATATGTTTGAACGCAATAACGCCACCGCGAACCGCAACAACGCCAATCAAAACAGCGCTCTGCAGAACCGCACCCAGCAGCAGCAGAATCAAAATACTATGGGACAGGGTTTCAATCAGGGCTTGGGCAACCAGGGTGGCTTCGGCGGCGGCGGCA
>JAKEEH010000464.1 GCA_022616725.1 Limisphaerales bacterium
CTAGGCGACGTTTGTTGATCTGAGAACTGTCGCTCACCGGCGAAAAGCAACGTCGCCAAGATAGATGCCCGCATAAGCGTTGTCGTTCTTATCGTGGTTATCCAGATCGTAAATAGTGACGTGAAGGAGTCCTGGCCGCAGCAGGGTGAAAGTGATGTCGAACTCGGTGATTCCGTTCGGAAGCGGTTTGGAGAGCGCTGAACCTGCGTTGGCGACGATCGCATCCGAGCCGGATTCGGCAGTATTGCCGAGGTAAAGAGTGGCGTTCTTCAGGGTTTGTTGGCGGCACGTGCCTACGACCCGATAAGTGCCGCCGGTCTGAAACTTCGGCGCGGTGCCGGCGACGGAGCGAATCTCGATGGCGTCGCCGCTATGAAATGCCTTCTTGATTTCGGGCTTGATGGTGAGCGTGTGTTGCAGTGTGGGTAAATCCGGCGCTGTTGAGCAACTGCTGACAGCCAGCGCGATCAGGACGGACGTGATGACAGTGTTTGTTTTCATATATGTGGTTTGGTTTTTGTTTCGTTGACTTCGAGGGAAGCGTGTGAGTCGCCTAACCGAGCAAGCGCAGCGACCGCCACCGGAAACGCCCGGTCGGCTGCAACAGTCGCGAGCCAATTCTCTGGGATCGCCCACCTGCCCAGCGAGGTCGCGGTTAGGTGCCGCATGCAGGCGGCGTTTTCATGGCCAGAAGTATGAACGGCTCGTTGACGAAGGCGAGGAAATTTAGACCCTTAGCGAGCCACGGAACGCCCTGGCGCTGTAGTAAGACTGCGCACCGTTGTGACCCACGAAGACGCGGCCGTAGCGGCGATCACAATAGAGCGCGCCGCCGAGTTTTCTGATATCAGCAGGCGTTTTCACCCAACTCGACGTCTTCGTATCGAAATTTCCAAGTTTCTGCAGCTCCAGATATTGCTCCTCCGTCAAAAGCTCGATGCCCATGGCCGCTGCCATATCCATAGCGGTATTTTTCGGTTTGTGTTCTTTTCGTGATTCCAACCCTTCACGGTCGTAACAAACACTGGTGCGGCCTTTAGGACTTTCCGGTGAACAATCAAAAAAGATGTATTCGCCCGTCTTTTGATCATGACCAACAACATCCGGTTCACCGCCGGTCCTCTCCATTTCGTTGAGTGACGACAATTTTTCCGCATTAGCTTCCAGCTTTGCTTGCACTTTAGCCCATTCGAGACCTTCGTGGCGGTTCATATTTTTCTCAAAGCGGGCTTCCAATGTTCTGAGTAGTTCTTCGCGTCGTTCTGGTGACAACTCCTTTTTTGTTTTAACGCCTTTCATATGTTAACCGGTTGAGTCATCTTTGTCTCTTTCCTGCATCGATGACCTGGCGAATCGCGTCAATCACTAATTGCGGTTCATCCACTGAAATAAAGTGGCCGGCCTTAGCGGCAACCTTGTGAGTGCTATTGGAAGAGAGACGGGCCAAATCACGTTGCAATTCCTGCCAGGCTGGTTCGAGAAAGTGCCGCATGATAGGATTCTGCGCATACGCCTTGGGGCTGCGCGTGAGGACTACCAATGGCTTGTCACCCAGCGTGCCAGCAGCCCGCGCCTGAGCCGCGCTGGCCACCGGGTCCATTCGCTCTCCGTTGAAAGAAGGATCGGTGTCTTCGGCAATAATATTTTCCCTCACCGCTTTAATGTTCTCATCTTCGTCCGGGGATTCGGCAGGCAACGCGGCTAACAGTTTAGACTTTCGATCCGGGTGTGTCGCGTCCACCAAGACCACGCCGGCAACTTCGTCCGGGTAAAGGCCAGCATAGACACGCGCATTGAGGCCACCCACGGAATGCCCAACCAATACGTACGGACCTGGCACCTTCGCAGCCGTGAGCAATGTATGTAAATCTTTGGCGATGTCCTGACTCGTGCGCCATTTGTTTGGTATCGCATCGCTCCATCCCAGGTTTGCCCGGTCGTAAACGCAGATGCGCGTCGTCTTGGAGATTTCATCAATCACCGCCTTCCAATGGGGGTTTTCTATACCCGCCTGGCTCCCGCCAGCTTCAATGACCACGGCTGGCGTACCCCGACCATACGTCACTATTCGCAATCTGTGGCCCCCGACATCGACCTTTCCATCGAAGGTGGCAGGCGGAAAGTTGGTAGTGGAAGCCGGTGCAGGTGGCGCGCCCAGTGTGCCGCTGACGGCGACCGAGAGCACGAGGACGACAACGATAGGTTTCATTTCAGTAAATAGACCCCGCCCGCGCATTTTTGGTATGAGTGCGCATGAGGCGACGTGCCGTCTAACAGTGATTGACATTCGTCCTGACGCATGTTGGCGGGACATTCGAGTTTCGTCGAAAGAAATTGTTGGATCGCATTTGTACTTGACGGCCGCCCGTCGGGAGAGGTTCACTCCGTAAACGGTGGCGGCGCGAAGCGCGCGCCTCGTCCGCCAAAAGTCTTCGTAGCGAACTATGGGCCTCATTCAGGTTTAAGAATCTTCGGTCGGAGTGTTTCAACGATATCGGGGTTTTGGCCGAGGGCGCGGTAGCGACGGGAGCAAGCATCCAGAAACACTTTTTGACCACCGCGCCGCACGGCGTATAAAGGATCGTCGTTGAATCGGGTCGCAATGGCGCCAAGCTTTGCCGGCTCTTTAAGTACGTCGTCTTTGACGATACAATAGAGAAACCATCTGCCATCATCCGCGGGATCAGGTTTCTCTGGGCGCATGGCGGTGGCAAATTCGGCGCAGTCCCGATCCGTGAGGCTGCCTACGACGAGAGCCAGGCGATCGGGCAGGGTAAGGACATGGTAATCGGTTTCAGCACGAACCAACACGGAACCGACGTAGCGTGCGTTCGGCAGCGGCGGTTGTGTGGCACGGTCTCCCAGTTCGGCCACGCATTCAGTACAGAGAGCACTCTGGTTCCTGCCGGGAAGCCAGCGAAACTGGCGAAAGTACTGAAGGTGCGTATTCATCTGACACCCGCGATTGAGACAGTGACCGCTGCGCGCATCACCCTGTCTATCGACCAGACCCAACAGATGTCCCGTTTCGTGAAGGAGGATTTCGTTCATCGCCATTCCAAAGGAGAAGCGCGTGTTGAAGTAGATCGCCGGATAGAGATAAGTCTCAGCATACGGCTTCGAGTTGTGCCGCCGACGGACGGGCATCGTTCTTGCGCCGCGGTGGAGGATGTTCTCGGCTTGGAAGTTTCGGCTCAGGCCGAAGTCATAGTACAGTACGTACATGAACGCGGGTGGCGCGGCAGTGGCATCCTGAGGTCCATTGATATATGTCCGAGCCAGTGCCCTGGGTGCGATACCGCGCGCGGCTTTGATGGGGATAACATCGCTGCGTACGATGTCGATTCCGTCCGGCTTCGCGCAATACTGCGAAAGGAAGCCGCGGAGTTTCTCCAGCGCCGCATCCTTCGGCCCGCATCCTTCGACGGCATCTACCTCCACATACAGCCGCGCGTGGGGCGAAGGAAGAAGATAGAGTAAGTGGGGCTTGTATTGATTGGGGGCACGGGTGTGATCAGGAGGTGGCGGCCTGGGCGTGGAGCAACCTGCCAGACAGGAAACGACCAGAGCCGTTGCAACAAACCATGATGATCTTGCGAGCGCTCTCATATTCGAACCGCGTGCTTTGGAGCATTAGCCGGCGATCACAAGTCGCAAGGCCAAAGTCGTGAATAAAACGGCGCCAATGTGTCACGTGTGGGAACCCGCCTCGGCCTTCCCGCTTGGCTGTATATTCGAGTTTCGTCGAAAGAAATTCTGCGGGTCATATTTATGTTTGATGCCGACAAGGCGCGCAAAGTTCACCGAGTAAACGGCGGCTGCGCCGCTTCCCGCCTCGTAGGTCTGAAAGTTCGCGTAGATCCGCTCCTCCGCGCTCGGACGCAGCAGCCCTAAGGATTCGTCTGCCCATTTTGTCAGACGCTGGCCGGTCTCGGGATCGTTCCAGGCGTAGGCCAGTCGGACATTCAGCCCGCCCGCCTGTCGCAATGGAAAAGCCGTCGCGGTCGGCGCCACCCGGCAAACCTGCCCGTGCATGTAATGGCTAATCCCCATGATGGTCTCCGGAGAAGCGTGGCCAAGCCGGTCCACAATGATGTCGATCAGATCGTCTGACAGCCGATCCCAGTAAACCGTTTGGATTCCGCGAAATGCCGGCGGAGGTGTGTTGGTCGGGTTCGTCGCTGCCGGTCTTTCCGCCAGCGCTGCGAACTCCTGCCGCTTGACGAATTCTTTGGTTGGAATCGCGATCGCTCGCAACGATCGCAGGCTTCGTTCCGCTTCATTCTCGCCGCCGGCATGGCAAAGACTCACGAAAACGCCGCGTTCGCCGGGAGTCAGATTGGCCGTCGCCTGGAACCCATCGGGCGCCTCATCCATCAATTCGCGAAAAAACCGCAACACCGTTCGCGCATCGCGCACCGAATAATGAATATCGCCTCCCGTGACGGGGCCGATCGGATGAAGACGGCACTCAAAGGACGTCGTTACGCCATAATTCGCGCCGGCGCCACGCAACGCCCAGAAAAGGTCGGCGTTACGTTCGGAGTCAGCAGTAAGAGCGCGGCCGTCCGCGGCCACAACCCGGGCCGAAAGCAAATTGTCGCACGAAGCCCCGTGCAGTCCCGAGAGCCAGCCCAGTCCACCGCCAAGGATGACACCGCTCGCGCCAACTCCGGGACATTGTCCGAGCACAGGCGCAAGCCCATGCCGTCCCGCTGCCCGCGCCACTTCGCCGCTCAAAACACCGCCTCCGCACCGGGCCGTGCGTCGCAACGGATCGATCGCAACCCGCTTCATTCCCGAAAGATCGATGACCACGCCGTTCGAACATCCCCATCCCAGGTGACTGTGCCCGCCGGCGCGCGCTGCCACTTCCAATTCATAACGCCGCGCAAACTCCACAGCTCGCAACGCATCCTCCTCGCACGCGCATTGCACGATGACCTGTGGCCTCCGCTCCGTTCCTGCGTTCCAATAAAAGACCCGCCGCGCGCTTTCGTATAATGGATCGGTGGGGACAATCAGACTTCCTGTGAGCTTGGCACGCAACCGGTCCATCGCGCCACGACTGAGGTCATTTCTGTCGGTCACCTGAAGACGCCGACAGCCGGAGGCGAACCCAAGTGTCCCCGTGGCGGTCGCTACTCGCTTGATGAAGTTGCGTCGGGTGTGCCAGCTCATCTATCACCCCCATCTTACATGAGGCCGCCTCTTTTCGACGAGGCGAAACCCGGAACTTAACTAGA
>JAKEEH010000075.1 GCA_022616725.1 Limisphaerales bacterium
ATTCATGGCGCACTAAAAAATGCCGTGCCGCTGGAAAGCGATTTTTCCCTGCCGGCATCATTGCCAAAGTGGCGGCGCGGATCGCGTTGGGACTTTCGCGCCGCGCTCACCTATGTAACGACGCCCAACGCGCCAAGCGGCCGCGGCTACGCCACGGCGGATTTGGAGCGACTGGCTCGCGCCCATAAGGGAGTGCTGATCCTGGACGAAGCGTATGTCAATTTCGCGTCCGAAGACGCACTAACGCTCGCCCTCAAATACCCCCATGTGATCGTCGCCCGAACTTTCTCGAAGGCCTATTCGCTTTGTTTCTTGCGCGTGGGCTATTTCGTGGGTCACGCCGAGTTGATCGCCGCCCTGCACAAGGCGCGTGACAGTTACAACGTCAACGGACTCGGCCAGGTCGCCGCCGAAGCCACGCTTGGCGACTTGAAGTACTATCGCGCAAACTTCCGGCAGATCCTCGCCACGCGCAAGCGCGTCATTGACGCCCTCGCGCAGCTCGGCTTCCAAACATTGCCGAGCAATACCAATTTCATATTGACACGCCCGCCTCGTTTTGACGCCCACATATGGCTGGAACAATTGCGGAAGCGCAAGCTCCTGGTCCGTTGGTGGAGCCATCCCGAGGTGCGTGACTATTTGCGCATCACCATCGGCAATGACCCGGACATGGATGCGCTTTTGCGCGCCGCGCGACAGATCATTTCACTCCGCTTGCGCCCTGGCTCCGCGACGACGGTGCCGGCTGACGGCTAAGGGCAATGGCGGCCATACATACCACTGGGTCAGCCTTCCCGAACCCGGTTCTCCATTTATTTATCGGTTTTGCCTGAGGATTCTGGCATCCACGGCCCAGGCCCGAGTTTCTCCAATCCCGTCACCACATGACCGGGATTGTCTTTCCTGCGCCGATCATAGCTCTTGATCCGCTGCAGCAATGCCGGGTTCTGCGCCCAAGGCTCTCGCTCGGCCTGCTTCCGATAAAGCATGACGGCCAATGAACCCCGTGCGTAAAGCCAATGCAGGCCCGCGGGTTCCCCTCTTTCGATCGCTTCGATGAGTTCCAGCCAGATTCTGGCCTCCCTTTCCATCGAGAGCTCTTGCTGTTTAAGCAGCGCATCCATGCGTTTCTCCGTGACCGAATGCGCCACCTTCACACTCAGCACACCGCAAACTATAAGAGTGATGGCCGTTACTCTCCAATCGGCAACTGGGATTTTCATTCAACGTGCGTTCATTTCTATTGCTTCGTCGCGCCCTGGTAAGCCTCCCTCGGGAGATTTGCCCACCACATGGTTAGACGTCCCGGTCCCAATTCCCCGATGCGGAATTCGGCGTCAATAACCATCGAGTCATTCGTGTCGTAAAGCTTGATCATGTAAAACGGGGTCACCTCGACCGTGTCCCCTTGAGGATTCTTCATCCTCAATTTGGGGGCATCGACGTCATACCTGCTCACCTTGAAGCGGATGCCCAGTCGTTCCATAATCCGATAGGTTTCGGCCAACGCTTCTTCCGGGCTCCATTTGCCCGTCGCCTGAGACCACTTCCTCATGGCTTCCTGCTTGGCTTCTGGTTCTGCCACAGGATTTGACCTGTCATATGTTGCGTAAAAAAAGCGAAGAAGATTGTGCCTGTCGATCTCCGCCAAATGCGTTTTTGTCGCGAGCACCATCCGTGCTTTGGGCCCGACCCGGTCAGGCTCCACGTGGAGGATATCTTCCGGTTTGATCGGCTCGTCCAGCCCGTACGGCCTCACCAACGTAACAAAGCGATTCAACTCGTTCAGCAAAGCGGGCGGCACTTCCACGCGGTTCGTTTGCAACGCGGGCGCAGGCGTTTCGCTTGGCGTTGCCTCAGCCATCAGAGGCGATCTGTTCGTGTTCATGCCTTTTACCTCCTTAAATGGCCTACGTTGTCCGAGGATGGCAAGCAACACGGCGAGGCCGGCAAGCCCGACAGGAAGCAAATAGCGGAGACGGGCTTTCACTGTACGATGCGAGGTCTCTCATCGAAATAGCAGTTCAGACAGCCTACCATCTTGAAGCCATTCGCCTCTGCGTTGCTTTGCAAGGTGTGGTTTACACCCTCGCCCATCGGGTTCCTGGCGAAAGCGTACGCCTGCTCGTATGTCCGATCCATTAAACCGGTGACCTGGTTACGATGCGTCAAGTGGAAATAAAAATCTTCCCAAAAATAGAAGTGGTTGTCGTTCTTTATGCCTTGGAGAACCCAACCGACCTGTTTTACATCGTCCCAACCGCATCCGAAGTGCGGGTCTCCGCCTTTTTGTGCAATATCTAATCGGCTGGTCGTTTCGCCATACCCCACCAGAGCTGTGATAAGCTTTGTGCTTTTCATCGTACGACATCCGTCCAATGCGGCGTAGGTTAGAAAGTCTGTCTTTAAGAATGGCGACCCTCTCAACTGGGCCAAAGTGATCATTTGGCCAGCGACGCTTCCAAGGCCTTTGGGCGACCCGTGGCCCATGTAATGAAAGTAATCCAGGGTATTGCCTGAAAGCGTATTGGCAGCCGTCTGTCGCGTTACCCATTGCCGCAGAGGATCCCACTGGGTTGCGTTGTAAAGGGTCGCGTGCACCGACATGTGACTGCTATCAGTCGCCGGAACGTCCACAAAGGAGAAATTCCAGTCCACGATCTCACACGCATTGTACATTGCCGCCATGCAGAACCAGAGCGATTGATCCACTTCGTCTTGCGCCGTCGTTGTCGTACTAAAAATTCCACTCTGACCGACAGTCATGCCCTTGTAAGTGCCGAAAGGGTTGCGCTGCACACCTGTCTTTTTGACAACTCTGTGGGTCCCGGCGCCTCCTCCTCCGCCGCCCGAACCGGCCGCAGGCGTAACCGTCACCCGCAGTTCCCACTCGCCTACGCCATAATATCCTCTGTTTGGCCAGTCCGCGGGATTGTAGTTAACGTCATGCACGAAGAAGCGGCCATCGGGAGGAATAGTGTTCGCGCCCGTAAACACAAGATTGCCGTCGGCGTACAGTTCCATCGCATACGTGCCATCGGTGACAGGTGTGTAAACATCGAATCGCATGTACTGGTAGATGGAATCGAACCAATCTGGAAACTGGATGATGTCGTCCTCCTGGAACACGCGATAAAACCGCATCGCATCATCCTCTGCGACGAAGTCCGAATCGCTAGAAGTTGCGACAAATTCTTCTATCGTTGTCCAAACTGGATTGCTGAGATTCGCTGTTTCTTCAACGCGATAGACCAGCCCGGGTATCGTGTTGAACGAGACAATTTTCGCGCCGTCGAACACTTCAATTGCCAATAGCGGCACGCCCGGAATTGGGATCGTTGGGGGCAAGTAAGGCGGAATGTATTCGCCGCCGCCACCTCCTCCGCCCGGAACCGAGGGGCCGCTCTCCGACATCGACTGCGCCTGCATAAGGTCGTAATCAACATCTGAGTCATCAACCACGAACACTCTCGGCCGAACTTCATGGATTGGCAGCTCCGGGAAGCGGTTGACGGGAAACGGCGGTTCATGCGGCTTTTGCGCCGAGTAATATGCACCCGGAGGGGACGGCGGTGCCTTTTGTGCTGTGCTTGGAAGAGGCAGGCACACCAGAAGTCCAAGTGCCGCCGCGAGTAGTGCCCATGTCGTTGTTAGATTCGTTGGAGTTGCGTGATTGTTCATACCCTTCCGAAATCATTCACGAAACTTAATCACAAGCAACAAAATTGGTCGTCCGGGGATCTGCCGAGCAAGGGCAAGCATATTGCGCTTCTTTATTCGCGTAGCCCGGTCACGGCGGCTATTCTCGGCACCGACGCCGATTAGGTGAGTTCCATCTCCGCTTTTGCGCAGTTCATGGGACGCGGAAAGGCTCGCCAGTAAACAGAAAAATCTCGCGCGATTCTGCCGTGGCGAGCAACCCGCCGCTGACGAACGCGCATGCTTCCACCTTGTCATGCCGAAACCGCGTATGGTATGGCCGGATCGTGGCGAGCTTCGACATATCTCCGTCAAGGCGGTACACGAACGCGCCCGATTTCGCGACCAGCGCCACAGCGGCGCCCTCGGGCGAGATGTCGGCTGCGGTCACCGGCGAGTCGATGC
>JAKEEH010000465.1 GCA_022616725.1 Limisphaerales bacterium
CGATGCCGATCTGCCGCCGCAGACGCTTACGTATTCTCTGGAGCCTGGGGCGCCTCCGACCGCGTCCATCGATGCTTCCGGCGTGTTTACGTGGACTCCAGCGTCCGCCGACGCGGGCACCACAAACGTCATTACCGTGCGCGTTACCGATGACAGCTTGCCCATTCTGTCCGATACAGAAACCTTTACCGTGCTTGTGACGCGCGAGCTCAAAGTAACGGAAATCGCGATAACAAACGGCATCGTCAGCCTGACGTGGTCGTCCGTTCCCGGACGGAACTATCGGGTTCAGTACAAGAATGTTTTGACCGACGATTGGAGTAATCTGGGCGGTGTCATCAACGCAAATGGGGTCTCAACCACCGCGACGAACAACATTGATGCCAACACGCGCCGCTTTTATCGAATCCTGCAGACAAACTAGCAGTTGATTGAAACCAGATCGGCCGCACCTTCGACTTGAGACACGGAAACTAACCGAGGTCGGGGAGATTACAATCGGTTCCGCAACTCCCACGTTTCCTGATTAGAGAGGAAGAGTTTTTCTTCGATCCCGGTTCCTGTTGGATAAGTGACTTCCGGCAAGGTCAATACCAGATACGGAATTCCCTGGGGCAAATCAAAAACGCAAACCGTCCTGTGTTCGTGCGGAATGCCGTCCATGGCGATTGGCGTCCATTCGTTGATCACGGCGCGGAGCACGCACTGCGTGGCGACGGTCCGCGATGGGTCAGCCTTGTCAAACACGACACTAAACGCTTTGCTCACAGGAAGATCGGCATAGCCGAACGACACCGCTACATAGAGCGCGTTCGGCAACGATGGCAGGGAAAAGAAATCGTCGATCGCTCGTTGCAGGATAGCGACTTCCTCCGCTGGCAAACCGGCGCGCGCGTTGCGGAATGCTAACCGCATATTCTGCCGGATAAGTCGGATTGAGAATTCGGACAGCACGCCGCGCAACCCGAGGACTCGGTCGAGGGGTGAGACCCGGTCTTCGGTGAACAGGGGTGACACGCGGAGCGATCAAGTAGAGGCGTTACGGAACCTTGCCTTTGGTCTTTGTCTGGACTCGGCAGAGGTACATGTCCGCAGTGATGTAGAGCACGGAACCATCGTTGCCCCACGCGCAATTTGCAGTGGCTTCGCCGGTGTTGATGGTTCCAAGGTGCTCGCCCTGCGGCGAGATGACAAGCACCCCGCCTGGACCGGTTGCGAACAGGTTCCCGGCGTTATCGACCTTCAGCCCGTCGGGAAGTCCCTTGCGGCCCGGCGCGAGGGGCCCCGCGTCGAAGAAGACGCGGCCGCCGCTGACTTTGCCATCCGCCTGAACGTCGTAAGCCATGATCACAGGGCGCTTGGGGTCTGAAACCGCGATGTAAAGAGCTTTCTCGTCAGGCGAGAAGGCGATGCCATTGGGGAAAGTTAAATCCTGGATCAGCAACGTAATTTCGCCGTCGGGCTTAAGCCGATAAACGCCATTGAAGCGCAGTTCCTTGGCTGGATCGTTATTGAGCCCCTCCAGCCCATATGGCGGATCGGTGAAATAGAGATCCCCGTTCGATTTGAAGGCCAGGTCGTTGGGACTATTAAAACGCCGTAACTGGTAGAGCTCGGCCAAAACCTGGAACTGGCGATTCTTTTCGAGCCTTGACACGCGCCGGTCACCGTGCTGGCAAAGTACCAAGCGCCCTTCTCGATCGACAGTCAACCCGTTCGAGCCCGGTTCGCCGCCGCGTGCCTTCGCGCCGGTGTAGCCGCTGGGCTTGAGAAACGGCTTCGCGCCCTCGCCTTCCTTCCACTTGTAAACCGTATTCATCGGCACGTCGGAAAACAGCAAATAGTCCCCGTCGCGGATCCAGACCGGCCCTTCCGACCATTCATAACCTTCGGCCAGCTTTTCAATTTTCGCGTCGCTCGGGACAAGATCGTTGAAGGCCGCGTGGCGACGGTCGAAGGAGCCCATGGTCGAGTAACTCACTTTGCTTCCAGGTGGTTTTTGTGAATTGTACGCAGTATCAGAGGTTTGACAGCCAAAAGCCAAGCAAATCGCCAGGGCGGGGAAGACCGTTTCAATGTGCTTCATTTTCATAAAAGTCGGATTGGCGTTACACTCCGCAGCCCCAGCGCACTGCGTCAAGCAAATCTGGAATACTGCTGTTGCGCCCCGCGTTTCACGAACTCGCGCGCTGGAGCCGGTCCTGGATAGCGCGCCATTCCGGGCTGTCCGGCACGGCCTCCGCAATGATAAGTTCAGCGCCGAGTTCGTCGCATTTGTGCAGTTCGGCGTAAAGCGCCCGCGCATAGGCCTCCGGGTCATGGGGAATCAGGCACACGCGCCCGTAATTCGTCGGTTCGGGTATGCGGGTGTGAGAGATGACGTGGCAGACTTGCGGCGAAATCCTCTGGGCAGCGATAAACGCGGCCAGTTCGGCATTATCACGCCACGAATGCACCACCAGCCGCGCACGGGGTGAATAGTGGCGCGGCAGCAGACCGGGACTCTTCAGCTGGCCGCCGAAGGCCGTTGCGTCCGCCAGTTCGCCGAGCACCGCCGCGATTGACTCGCCAGGAATGATTCCCGGCCGCAACAGCCTCGCGGGCGTTACCGAGAGGTCGATCACCGTCGATTCGATCCCAACCTGCGCTGGCCCACCGTCAACGATGAGCGGAATGCTGGCGCCCAAGTACTTTCGGACATGCATCGCGTTGGTCGGCGAAAGCTGATTCGATGGATTCGCGCTGGGCGCAGCCAATGGAAAGCCGCATTCACGAATGACGGCCTCCATAAACGGGTGGCGCGGCCAACGCACACCAACGGTGGGGCCGCCAGCGGTGACAAAGTCAGGGATAACCGACGAGCGGGGCAGCACGATCGTCAGCGGTCCTGGCCAGAAGGCCTTTGCCAGGGCCGCCGCGGTGTCCGGCCAGATGGAAGCGCATTGCCGAGCCAGTTCGGTACTGGCTACGTGGACGATTATCGGGTTATTCGGTGGCCGGCCTTTGACCTCGAAAATCCGACGCACGGCTGCCGGGTTAAACGCGTTCCCGGCCAGCCCATAGACCGTCTCTGTAGGGAGCGCGACGACATCCCCGGCCCGCAGCAACCCGGCTGCGCGCCGGACAGCCGCGTCAAATGTGTCCCGCGTATCGATCGATAAAACTTCGAGGCGCTGCTTCATTGCAAGGCACAGTCGTTTCGGTAAAGAAACGGTAAACCGCCCCTTGGAATCGGTAAAGGAAAGGTAAAGTTTTGGTAAAGTGCCGTCGGGCGAGTTGAAGGGTTGAAGAGTGATGGGTTGAAGGGGCGGTTGGTGTTCATGCAAGTGAACAGCAAAGGCGCAAAGTCACGAAGAAGAACGGCGCGTTCGTTGCACGAACGGGGCTGGTCCAAGGGGAAAATCGCCCGCAAGCTCGGATTGGACCGGGTGACGGTGCGCAAATACATGTTACCGCGGCTGGGGTTGGGTGGGCTAGTTTCGGATTTACATGTCACTGGAGTCTGGTAAGCTTGCGCCATGTCGGAGTTTGTGAATTACGTGAATCACGGCGCGGCGCATGTCACGCCGCGTGTGGTCGAACAAGTGGTGCGGCATCTGCCTTTATGGAAGGTGGAATTCACGCAGATAAATGCTCCGAAGTTCCCTCATCTGGTGGATCAGTTGGAGTTTCTGGCCGACGCGGTGGAGGATTTCGCGGAAGGCGCCTACAAGGACCTGCCCTACTTTGCCTTTGCCCAGGCGGTATTCGCGCTGACCTACGCCCACAAGAAGGTGGATGTCATCCCCGATTTGATTCCGGACATGGGACGGGCGGACGATTCGAGCGTGGTCCGAGCGGTGCTGATCCAAAACGAGAAGTCGTTTGCGAAGTACGCGGAGTCGCAGGGAGTAAACTGGTCGAAGATTACGAGTAATCCGTGATTGGCGAAGCGTTGAACCGGTGAATCGTGGAACCATTGAATCGTTAAATCGTTGAACCGGTTCGATGAGTGCGATTGGAAGGCCACCACCAGGTTTACTATTTTCGCGTTCGAACGATCTTAGCACGGATGAGGATCATCAACATAAATCCGGACACGGACATTGGCGCGAGCGGGTGGTTCGTGGACATCGAAGGGCATCGGCTGCTGATGGATGCGGGCACCCACCCGAAGCGGGAGGGCCGCGCCGGCCTGCCAATGTATTCGGTGATCGCGAATGAAGATCTGGATGCGATCGCCATTTCCCACTGTCACCACGATCACGTCGGCTCATTGCCGGTGGCGATGCGCCATTTCCCGAAGGCGCACGTATTGCTGACGGAATTGAGCTATTTTTTGGTTGAACGCGTTCTGCACAACTCGGTGAACGTGATGACCCGGCAACGGGATGAATGCGGGATCAAGGAGTATCCGCTTTATTCGCACGTCGAAGTGGATGAGATCGCGCCGCTGTTCCAGGGATTCAAGTTCAATCGGGAGATCGAATGGGCGGCCTACCACAAATCGCGCGCCGGAATGCCCTCACCGACGCTGGAGTTTTTCGATGCCGGGCACGCCCTGGGTTCGGCGGGAATGCTGGTCTGCGGCGAGAAAGAGACGCTGTTTTACACGGGTGACGTCTGTTTTCACGACCAGACGATCCTGAAGAGCGCGCGTTTCGAAGACGTGGAAGCGGATGTGTTGATCATGGAAACGACGCGCGGCAACCGGGATGTGCCGCCCGGCTTCAATCGTCAGGCGGAGATCGACCGGCTGGCGCGTTCCATTGACCAGGTGATCCAGAGGGGCGGGTCGGTGTTGATCCCGGTGTTCGCGCTGGGGCGCACGCAGGAAATCCTGGCAATGCTGGCGCTGGAGATGCGGGCGGGCAATCTGCGCCGTCAAGCGATTTATATTGGAGGCTTGGGCCGGGTTTTCACGGAGATTTATGATTTGGAAGCGCACCGAGCGCATCGGCAGCATCCGAACCTGCGGCTCACCGAGGCGCTGGATCTGCAGGTCCTGGAAAAGAATCAGGCGGAAACGATGCGGCTGGGCGGAGGGCGAATCTTTGTGGTCACCGCGGGGATGATGAGTGAGAACACCGCGGCGCACGACCTGGCGCTGCGGTTCATCGGGGATGAGCGGCACGCGATCTTTTTCGTGGGTTATGCGGATCCGGAGACGCCGGGCGGACGCCTGAAAGCGGCAAAGCCCGATCAGACATTCCTGTTCAGCGCGGCGGCGGGTCAGGTGACCCGGCGGTGTCAGGTGGATGATTTTGATTTGACCGCGCACGCCAACCGGGGCGAACTGCTCGATTTCGTGGGGCAAGTCGAGCCGCGCACGGTCTTGCTGGGCCATGGAGAGGAAGATTCGCGCCGGTGGTTCGAGGAGCAGATCCGACAACGTTATCCGAAGATCAAGGTGATTCAGCCGGAACCGGGGAAGGCGGTGGAGGTGTGATTGGTGATTGGTGATTAGTGATGTGGCTCCTATGATGGCAGCGTGCGCGCGACATTCCTGATTGGGCCCGCGGGGAGCGGCAAGACGTTTCGATGTCTGGCCGAAGCACGCGCCGCATTGAAGGCTTCTCCCGATGGATCGCCGCTGTTGTTTCTGGCCCCAAAGCAGGCAACGTTTCAACTCGAGCGCGAGCTGCTTTTTGATCCCGACCTGCACGGGTACACGCGCCTTCAGGTCCTGTCCTTCGACCGGCTGGCGCGATTCCTTTTGGCGTCAGCGATGCCACGGGTGCTGAGCGAGCATGGGCGCGTCATGGTGCTGCGGGCGCTGCTGCTACGACACGAACGCGACCTGAAAGTGTTCCACGGTTCGGTGCGGCTGGCGGGTTTTGCACGCCATCTCAGCGATTGCCTGAATTTGTTTCAGAGCTGCCGCATTAGCCCGGCAAAACTGGTCGAAACGGCTGAACGACTGTCGGACAATATGCGGCTTGCGGACAAGCTGCGCGATCTCGGGCTGATTTATGGCGCGTACGTGGAGTGGTTGCGAGTGGAGCAGTTGCACGACACGAGTTCATTGCTGGAATTGGCGGCGGATTCTGTTCGGTCGGCGGTTTGTGAAAGCGAGTTCAGAATCGAGGCGCTGTGGCTGGATGGTTTTGCAGAGCTGACGCCGCAGGAATTGCACCTGCTGCTGGCGCTATTGCCGGGGTGCGCGCGGGCGACGCTGGCCTTCTGCGCGGATTCAGTCGAGGAGAAGCCGCGCGATTGGCTGTCGCCATGGGCGGTGGCGGGGGCTGTGGCGGCGAAGTGTTGCCAGGCAGTGCGCGGGCTGCCGGACTGCAAGGTGGCACTGGAAAGGCTGGAGCGCGACGGCCGGGCCGGACGGTTCACCGGCAACCCCGTGCTCGCGCATTTGGAAGCCAACTGGGAAACGCTGCAAGAGTTCTATGGGAATGCGGGGAAAGAGAACGAAGGTGCGCCGTCCCCGCCTTTGCGAATCGTCAATTGCACGAATCCGGAAGCTGAAGCTGCGCTGGCCGCACGTGAAATCCTGCGTCATGTGCGGGGCGGCGGCCGTTTTCGCGACGTGGGAGTAATCCTGCGGAGCCTTTCCGGCCATCAGGAGGCCATTCGCCGCGTTTTTACCCGATACGAAATTCCATTTTTTCTGGATCGACGCGAACCGGCTGCGCACCACCCGCTGGCGGAACTGACGCGCGCGGCATTGCGCCTGGCTGCGTTCAACTGGCAGTTGGACGATTGGATGGCGGCCCTGAAAACGGGGCTGGTGACCGGGGACGAATCGGAGGTGGACCGCCTGGAGAATGCGGCGCGCGAATGCGGTTGGGCGGGAAGAGCCTGGCTGGAGCCGCTCGTCGGTAAAAACGCCAGTTGCGACGTCGCAGCGATGGAGAAGTTGCGAAAGAAACTGGTGCCTCCATTCGATGAATTCACCAAGGCGCTGAGCGCGAATGACCAGGGGCCTTCCGGGTCGGAATTCTACGAGGCGCTTCAGGGGCTTTGGAGGGAACTGGACGTGATGCGGACGCTCGAAACGTGGTCAGGGGAGGCGGAAAGTTGGCAAAAACCGGCCGCTCTACACACGAGCGTCTGGCAACAGATGCAGGAATGGCTGGAAGACCTCCCGGTGGCGTTCGGCGCGCATCGCCTCGCGTTGGCGGACTGGATTGCCGTAGTGGAGGCGGCCTTGAGCGGTTTCACCGTCGGAGTCGTCCCGCCTGCACTGGACCAGGTGCTGGTGGGAACGGTGAACCGTTCGCGCAACCCGAACCTGGAGCTGGCGATCGTCATGGGGATGAATGAAACGGTATTTCCGGCCCCGCCCGCCCCGCCGCTTTTGCTCAGCGAAGCTGATTGCGATGCGCTGGAAAATGAGAACCTGCACGTTAGTTCGGCTGGTCGCGCGCGGCTCGGCCACGAACGCTATTACGGATACATCGCTTGCACGCGCGCGCGCAAACGGCTTGTGCTTTCCTGGTCGTCATTCGACGCTATGGATCGGAAGCTGAATCCGTCGATTTTAATTTCGCGAATCGAGCGGATGTTTCCCTTCGCGCGCAGTGAATCATGGCAAGAAGCGCGCGATTGGAGCGACGCGGAACACGCGCACGAGTTGATCCCGTCGCTGATGGCCAGAGGCGCCCCTGAAGCGATACCGGTGCTTGAACCGGTCCTGAAGAGGATTGAGTGGCTGCGAGCGCTCACCCCTTCCGACACGTTGACGGCGGCGGGCGCGAACCTGCTTTATGGCAGGGAACTGAGAACTTCCGTGACCAGCCTGGAACGATTCGGAGAATGCCCGTTTAAATTCTTTGTGCATTCCGGATTGCGGGCACAGGAACGCAAGCTTTTTCAAATCGACGGCCGCAAAGTGGGCGAATTCCAGCATCGGCTGATCAAGATCTTTCATGACGAGCTCGTGGCCGAAGGAAAGCGCTGGCGGGACGTGACCCCAGAACAAGCGCGGGAACGCATCGCACGCATCGTTTCGGAGCAGGCGCAGGATTTTAGCCATGGCGTCTTTGCGGTGTCGGGACGCCAGCGTTTTGCGGTGCAGCAACTTTCACTCGCGCTTCAGGATTTCATCGAAGTGTTGATCGCATGGATGGCGCAGTACGAATTTGACCCGACATTCATTGAACTTCGGTTCGGCAAGGAGGGCGAAATCCCCGCGTGGCGGCTGGAGCTGAGTGGTGGGCACGCGCTGGTATTGAAGGGCAGCATCGATCGGGTCGATCTCCTGCGTTTGCCGAATGGCGAGGGGCTATGCGTGGTGATGGACTTCAAGTCCAGCCGCAAAAAAATTGAAGCTTTGTTCCTCCACAATGGAATCCAGATGCAACTGCCGGCTTACATCGGCGCATTGCGCCACCTGGTCGATCCGGCGCCGACGTTCGGGGTGCGCAGATTGCGGCCAGCGGGGATATTTTATCTGAGTTTGCGAGGCAATTATGAGCGGGCCGCGCACCGGGGCGAGGCGCTGGCGGACCGGGAGCTGGCTCGGCGCAAGGCTTACAGGCATTTGGGACGTTTTGACCGAGATCACGCGCAGTTTTTCGACAGCCGCGCCCACTCGGCCACGGGGGGTCACAAAGGCGATCAGTTCCATTACGCGTTGAATCAAGATGGAGGCTTTCACCGCGGTTATCCCGATGCCGTCGATGCAGCGGTATTTACCGCGTTGCTGGATTCGGTCGATGCGCAGCTCAGGGAGTTTGGCGAGCGAATTTACGCCGGCGAAGCGGCAGTGGCGCCATACCGGCACCGCCAATACGTCGCGTGCGACCGCTGCGATTATCGACCGGTCTGCCGGATTGACCCGTGGTCGCACTGCTATCGGACGCTGCGAGCGAAGCCGAAATCATGATTCTGACCGGCAGCCAAACGCGTGCGGTCACGACCGGGGGCAATCTCCTTGTGCTGGCGGGAGCGGGTTCGGGCAAGACCAGCACGCTGGTGGCGCGATGTTTAAGTTGCATACTGGACCCGGTTGCTCCTGTCGGCGTGGACGAACTCCTGGTGGTTACGTTTGCAGACGCCGCGGCGGCAGAGGTGCGGCAACGCTTGCGCGACGCATTGGCACAGACGCGAAACACCGCCGCGCGCCCCGTCGCTGATCGCCTGGAGAGGCAGCATGCCCTGATCGAATCAGCGCATATTTCGACGCTGCACAGTTTCTGCCTGCACGTGGTCCGGCAGCATTTCCATGACCTGGGTCTGGATCCGTCGGTTGCCGTCATGCGAGAGGAACAGGTGGAGCTAATGATGGAACAATCGCTGGACCAGATTATGGAACGGCACCTTGGCGGCGCGGCGGAGGAGGACGAGCAAGTGCAGAGGGCCATCACGAATTGCGCCGACGGCAACGAAGAGAAAATTCGCGCGCTGGTCCTTAAGATCCATCGGTTCACGCAGACTCTGGCGAATCCGCGGGGGTGGATCGACGGCCAATTGGCTTGCGTGGAAGAAAAAACGCCGGCGCGGTGGTCGGAATGGCTGACAGAAGCGCTGGCTGAATGGAGCCATGAATGGGGAGCGGTGTTGAGCGGCATGCCCGAAAGCGCCGTCGCGCAACGGTTCGGCGCCCGTGTGAGCGCGGCACGCGGATGGCCGCGCCACGACGTAGCCGGGTTGTTGCGGGAGATTGTCCAAGCCAATCAGCGGGCACCGCGCGGTTCAAACGCCAAAAAGAGCGGTCTCAAAGACTTTTTCGCTGAAAGCGCTTTCCTGCAATCTCTGCTCGCCGAAGGCGATCCGCTGGCCGAAGATTGGCAGTGGGTGCGCGGCCACATCGAAACGCTGCTGCGGCTGGCCATGGAATTTTCAACCTGCTACTCCGCCTCGAAGCGCGAACATGCTGCACTGGACTTTCACGATCTGGAGCAAGGGGCGCTGGAACTTCTCCTCGGCAAAGAACGGGGCGAGCCGACGGCCATCGCCGCGGAATGGCGCCATAGATTCAAATACATTCTCGTCGATGAGTATCAGGACATTACGGCGGCGCAGGACGCGATTTTGCGGGCGCTGGCGCGCGACGGCGCGGAGGCTAATCGCTTTTTGGTGGGAGATGTCAAGCAAAGCATCTATCAATTTCGGTCGGCGAACCCGGCGATCTTCCAGGCGTACAAGGCGAAGTGGGAAAAGCCCGGCGCGGCGGGCCGGGTGGTTAATCTTTCGGAAAACTTTCGTAGCGCCGCCCCAATCCTGGAGTTTGTCAACGCGGTGTTTGGCGTGTTGATGCGCAAAGATATTGGAGGCGTTGAGTATGATGCGGCGGCGCATCTGGTTCGGGGAGAGTTGGAACGCCCCCACCCCTCCGGCCCTTGCGTCGAGGTTCGTCTGCGGCTCAACGACCGGTCTCCCGCGCCCGACGAGCAAGACGAAGCTGGAGAGAATGCGACGGATGTGGAGTTGGAAGCGCGGCTGGTCGCGAGTCGATTGCGGGAGTTGCGCGACGGCGGGCACAGAAGATGGGATTCTGAGA
>JAKEEH010000076.1 GCA_022616725.1 Limisphaerales bacterium
CATGGCCGCATCAACGCCGCGCGCGCCGTCACCAACGCTCTGCCTCGCATCCACTCCGTCCAGAGCATCGGCGGCGATCTTATCATTCGCTTCGGCAGCGTGAACGGATGGGCTTATGACCTTGACCGCGCCAGCGGCCTCGATGGACCGTGGTCGCCCGCTCAAAGTAATATCGCGGGGACGGGCGATGTAATTGTGCTTAGCGAACCGCGATCGAGTGCGCCCGCAATCCGGAGGTTCTATCGCTTAAGCCTCCAGCCATGAAACCGGCTCCGTTCCGATGCGAAGCGTTCGCTTCAGGACTTCCCGTTCTTCCGCTGCGTGCCGTTGGCCGCCGGGAAGCCTCGCCGGAGCGGTTCAGAGTCCAGTAACTGTAAACGGCGTTCATGGCATTCCGGAATTCAGTAAACTCAATCGGTTTGACCAGGAAGGACGCCGCCCCAAGCTGGTAAGCGCGGGTGATGTCGTAAATGTCACGAGAGGTGGTCAGGACGATCACCCGAATCGCGGAAAAACGGGGTTCGTTGCGCAGCCATTCGAGCACTTCGAATCCGTTCCGGCGCGGCATTTTAAGATCAAGCAAAAAAATGTCCGGCAACGGAAATTCCTCGCGGTTGGAAAAACGGCCGCTGCCTTGCAAATACGCGATGGCCTCATCTCCGTTTGGCACCACTTGGATTGGCGCGGTGATCCCGAGTTGCGTGAACGCGCGCCGAAACATCAGCACATCATTCTCATCATCCTCGGCCAGTAGTATTACAGGTTCAGTACGTCCCGCCATACAACAACCATCCACACTATCAGAAACTATCAGAAAACCGCTACTGCCTCAAGTCTGAAGTTTGCCGTTGGCGATCGTGATCGATCGTGATCTCAGCCCTCCAACGCGCGCGACAGTAGCTCACGCTCGCGGGCGCTAAATTCCAGCTTTAGGGCCTCCGCGCGCGCTGCCTCGGTCATTTTGGCCCATGACTTGCGCAGGGCATTAATCATCTGATCGTCCGTCGTCTTGACCGCCAACTCGGCGAATTGATGCTCCAGGAACACGAGGCACAGCGCGTCTTCCAACGTGCGGCTGTCGCGGTCCTGCGGAAAATCCTTCTTTAGATTCAGCGCCTGAACGCGCGCGATCATCGGTTCAGGATAGCCGACTTCGCGCAGCATCTCCCCCGCTTTTTCGGCGTGAAATTTTTTCAATTCATTGCGCCATCGCAAGTAACCGGCCTTGGTGCGTTCATACTTGTCACGTGGAATCATCCAGCGGCAGATGTGCTGGCAACGCGCCGCCAGCCGCAGTTCCTCAGACGCGTTTGGGTTCAGCTTGAGCACCCAATCCGTCAGCCGTTCGGCATACACGAGTTCGCGCGGCCGCGCTTCGCCCTTCACGATTTCCTGGTTCGGATCATGCGCGTTCTCCTCATCGAACCGCGCAATCGCCCGTTGGAATCGCTCCGGATCAGTCATGCCCAAGGCGCGCGGGCGTCCCCGCCCGCAGCAGGTGCTTGCGCCGTCCCCCGCCAACAGACGTTGAGCAATTGCCATGAATTGACTGGCTTGCGGGCGTGCTGCGCGCGAGGACGCCATGACGCTTCGCGCTTTCGGATGTGCATTTGAGTTCGCGGCAGCGTCGTGGAGTGCGGCGCTCCTGTGCCGCTTTGCTGCGCAACGTGACAACAACCAAGGCCTTACAAAACTGAGATGCGCCCATCAGCATTCGAATAACCTCGCGACTTGATTTCCCGCTTTGCTCACTTACGCTGTTCAATACGTAAATTATGGTTTTGAGCAATGACGAAATCCGCCGGTATTCGCGGCACTTGATCCTGCCGGAAGTCGGCCTCGCCGGACAGAAGAAGATTTGTTCCACCAGCGTCCTCTGCATCGGCGCTGGCGGCCTGGGCTCGCCCATCGCCATGTATCTGGCCGCCGCGGGTATCGGCAAAATTGGCCTGGTGGATTTCGACGCCGTGGATTTCTCCAATCTCCAACGCCAGATCATTCACAGTACCGAGGATGTTGGTCGGCCTAAAACGCAGTCGGCCAAGGAAACCATCAATGCCATCAATCCCAATGTGGAGGTCGTCATCCACAACGCCCGGATCTCCAGCGAGAACGCCTTCGACCTCATCGCCCCCTACGACATCGTCGTCGACGGCACGGATAATTTCCCTACACGCTACCTGACAAACGACGCCTGCGTTCTTCTCAAGAAGGCCAACGCCTACGGCTCGATCTTCCGCTTTGAAGGCCAGGCCAGCGTCTTCGCCCCGCACCTTGGCGGGCCGTGTTATCGCTGTCTTTATCCCGAGCCGCCGCCGCCCGGCATGGTCCCAAGTTGCGCCGAGGGTGGCGTGCTGGGCGTCTTGCCAGGGATCATCGGCTGCATTCAGGCCACGGAAATTCTCAAGCTCGCCCTGGGCAAAGGCAGCTCGCTCGTTGGGCGCTTGTTGCTCTTCAACGCCCTCGACATGAGATTCCGCGAAGTCAAGCTGCGGCGCGATCCCGAATGCCCTCTCTGCGGCGAGAACCCGACCATCACCAAACTGATCGATTACGAACAATTCTGCGGCATCACGCCCGAGCCCGCCATCCCGGTCGCGAATCCCGACGAAGTAACGGTTCAGGATATGAAGAAAGCCCTTGACGATCCGAACTTGGGCATCAAGGTCATCGATGTCCGCGACCCGGACGAATACCACATCGCCCACATCATCGGCGTCCCGCAAATTCCGCTCGGCGAGCTGCCCCAGCGCTTCACCGAACTCGATCCCAACCAGCAGATTTACATCCACTGCAAGAGCGGCGTGCGTTCCATGAAAGCGCTGAAATTCCTTCGCGAACAGGGCTTCAAATACTTGAAGAGCGTCAAGGGCGGCATCAGCGCATGGTCCGACGAAATCGACCCCAGCGTTCCCAAATACTGACTTTGTAGCGACCGGCCGTCCTGTAACCCCCGACCTGCGGGCGAAGCCTCGGTGCAAACAGAGTCCAGTTCGGAGGGAGCTCATCTGGAGTCCGCTTTCCGCCAAACCAGCGCCACTCTCTGCGGACGCAGTCCCACGTTGGCCGCGAACCGAATTTCAACATCAGGGCCTCGCCGGGCGTCCTCGCTCCAATCTCCATAAGCCTTCTGAAACCTCGTCAAGCACTATTTCGAAATCTTTTGTCACTTACTGGCACGCATAGGCGCGTATAGGCACGTATAGGCATGTATAGGCATGTTAAGACGCCCCTTCTCCCCGGAACCGCCAAAAACCCATGGTATAATAGGGGCGTGAAGAATAGAATTATTATAATTATTATATTATATGTAACCGGTCTCAAGAGGCTGGGCGTTCCGGGAAAAGTGGACAAAACTGGACGTTTCTGGACGGAAACAGGGGAGGGGGTGTCCAGAACCGCCTGATCTGCTACGCCAATTCAACGACAAAGTGAACAAAAGTGAACACCGACTTGTGAAAAGCCTCAGCAAAATGAAGAAAGTGAACAAACGTGAACGCTTTTGGCGGGGGGTGTTCACGTCTTTGGATCTCGACTCACCCTTCGACGATTCAACGGTGGGGCGGCAAAATTGTACAAAACTGTACGATTTCAAAAATCGTCCAGTTTCGACCACGCTGTACCAACGACTTACGACGAATCCCAACCCTCCCTTCCAGTTTTCTCAAACCACCGAAACCGGAAACAACCGGACAAAAACCGGACGCCTCGATTCAATACTCAACGGTTCAGCGCTTTCAACGATTCAATGGCCGCTGGTATGCATGTTTTCTACTGATTTTCGCATGCTCGTGAGCAAGACTCCTTCAGGTTTATGATTGCGCGCCTTCTGTTTACATGCCTGCTCCTGGCCTGTTCGGCCCTGGCCTTCAACCGCGCCAAACTGGCCGATGCCGACAAAGCCATCGCCGATGCTATCGCTGACCGGCGCCTCCCGGGCGGTGTCCTCTACTTTGAGCGCGGCGACGAGGTTTACCTGAAGGCCTACGGCAAACGCGCGCTCGTCCCGGCTGAGGAAGTCATGACCGAGGACACCATATTCGACGCCGCTTCCCTCAGCAAGGTCGTCGCCACGGCCCCCGCCCTTATGCTGCTCGTTGAGCGCGGGAAAGTTGACGTGGACGCGCCGGTTAACCGGTATGTCACGAACCTCCATCCAGACGCGGCCGAGATTACGGTCAAACAACTGCTGACCCACACGTCCGGGCTGCGTCCCGGCATTCCCGGCACCCCGGCGTGGAAAGGCTACGAGCATGGGATCGAACTGGCCTGCCAGGAAAAGCCTACCCACCCGCCCGGAACCATTTTCCGCTACAGTGACATTAATTTCATCCTCCTCGGCGAAATTGTCCGCTGCGCCAGTGGGCGTCCATTGAACGAATTCGTCCGCGACGAGCTGTATCGCCCCCTCGGCATGCGCGATACCGGCTTTCTCCCGCCCACCAACAGGCTCGCCCGCATCGCGCCCACCGAACAGAGCGAGCAGGGGATGTTGCGCGGCGTCGTCCACGACCCGACCGCCCGCAAAATGGGCGGTGTCGCGGGTCACGCCGGGCTGTTCACGACCGCCGCTGACCTCGCGCGATTCGCGCGCATGATGCTCAATCTCGGCGAACTGGAAGGTGTCCGCATTTTCCAGCCCGCGACCGTCAAGCTAATGACGAGCGTCCAGTCCCCCGACACGGTCGAGGCGCGGCGTGGCCTTGGTTGGGACATCGATACCGGTTACAGCCGCCCGCGTGGCCGGGTGTTTCCGGTCGGTTCGTACGGCCACACCGGCTGGACTGGAACCTGCCTTTGGATTGATCCATTCTCGAAGGCGTTTTGGCTCTTTCTCTCCAATCGCGTTCATCCCGACGGCAGAGGCAGCATCCTGCCGCTGCAGCTCGCGCTCGGCACCTACCTGGCGATGTCCATTGATGGCTTTGACTTTGCGAATGCCGAAGGCGCATTGCCCTTGCGCCATACAATCTCAACCGCCACCGCCGCAAACGGTTCCGTGGCCGTGCCTGGCAAAGTGCTCAACGGGATCGACGTGCTCGTCAAACAGAATTTCACTCCACTGAAGAAACTTCGCATTGGCCTCATCACCAATCACACCGGCGCTGACCGCGAGCGCAACTCGACCATCGACTTGCTGAAGAACGCGCCCGACGTCCAGCTCAAGGCGCTCTTCAGTCCCGAGCACGGCATTCGCGGGCAGCTCGACGAAAAAGTTCCCGATACCATCGATGAGGAGACCGGCCTGCCGGTGCACAGCCTTTATGGCACGCGCCGCGCGCCCGCGCCCGAGCAGTTGAAGGACCTCGACGCGCTGGTGTTCGACATCCAGGACATCGGCTGCCGGTTTTACACTTACCCCTCGACCATGGGCCACTGCATGGAGGCGGCCGGAAAGGCCGGCTTGAAGTTTTTTGTCCTTGATCGAGTTAACCCGATCAATGGCCGCGCCATCGAAGGACCGGTTCATACAAATGCGTCCAGCTTCACCGCGTTCCATTCGATTCCGCTGCGCCACGGCATGACTGTCGGCGAACTGGCGCAGATGTTTAACGCCGAGCGCGGCTGGAAGACGGACCTGACAGTGGTAAAGCTCGAAGGCTGGTCGAGAGGAATGTCGTACGACGAAACGGGCCTGCCATGGATCAATCCTTCTCCGAATATGCGCAGTCTCACTGCAGCGACGTTGTACCCCGGCGTCGGCCTGCACGAAAGCGCACTCTCCGTCGGCCGCGGGACAGGCACGCCCTTTGAAGTGATCGGCGCGCCCTATTTCGACGACCTGAAGCTCGCGGCTGAGTTGAGCAAAGCTGGGCTTCCAGGTGTGCGTTTCGTCCCGATTCGCTTCACGCCGGCAGCCAGCACTTTCAAGGACAAGCCTTGCGGCGGCGTCTCGATCATCGTGACAGATCGGGAGGCGCTGAACGCCGTCGATCTGGGGATCGCGATTGGCCTGGCGCTTCAGAGACTTTACCCCAACGACTTTGCTTTGGAAAAAGTCCAGACACTGCTGCAGCACCGACCGACGATCGAGGCCATCAAAGCAGGAAAGACTTTGGCGCAGATCAATCGATCATGGGAAAAGGACTTGGATGAATTCAAACGGAGGAGACAGAAATATTTGCTCTACTGAAACGGTTTTATTTCCATCCCGGCGCGGGCTGGGGCGGTGTCGCCGGCTTATTGGTCGCAAACAACTCGATGCTGGGTCGCGAGTTCCACGGCACCTCCCGCTTGTTCACGATCAGCGCTCGCGGCAACAGTTCTATTTCATGTCCGAACAGATCGAACGTCACCACTCCGGGCAACTGGGTCAGGTCTTCATAGATCACTCTGCCGAACGGAATCGATCGCTTCGGTTGGTCGAAAATCACCGCTTGCGGGAGGTTTGTCGCGGTGTTTGCTTCCCCCACAAAGACCAACGTGGCAAAAAACTTAAGCCGCTCCTGGGCGACATCGATTCGCGGAATCTCATTGCTCGCCGCGAAGGTCACGCGCCATGGCCCCTTGGCGTGGCGGCAGCCTTCAATGCCATAGAACACGGCAAAATAAAGGGCGAGGATGATCGCGCCCGCGATCAGAAACGATTGGGTTGGGAAACTCGACTTCACTACGCAAGCGTAACGCGCGGCGAACAATGGCGGCGGCGGCACGCTGCGGTCAATGGCAAAGCTTTGACCGCCATCGCTAAATTGGCTATCAATCCGCGCAAAGCACTGCAAAGTTGAAAATGCTTCTTTCCAAACTCGCGTGGGTCGCCGTAGCCGGGTTCGGCGCCTGGGCTTACGTGACGCTCGCGGTTTATCGCGGCGAACAGATCAGTTCCGCTTACATCCTCGTCGCCGCGCTCTGCTCCTACGCGATCGGCTACCGGTTTTACTCGAAGTGGGTCGCGGCGAAGGTCCTCGCGCTCAATGACCGCCGCGCCACCCCATGCGAAGTGCAGGACGACGGCAAGGACTTCGTCAAAACGAACAAGTGGATTGTCTTTGGCCATCACTTCGCGGCGATCTCCGGCCCCGGTCCGCTGGTCGGCCCCGTGCTGGCCGCGCAATTCGGGTATCTGCCCAGCGCCCTCTGGATCATTATCGGCGTGGTCCTCGGTGGCGCGGTGCAGGACTTCGTCATCCTGTTCTGCTCCATGCGCCGCAACGGGAAATCGCTCGCCCAAATGGTCAAGGAAGAGCTCAACACGACGGCGGGCATCATCGGCGTCGGGGCAATCCTCTCGATCATGATCATTCTGCTGGCGGTGCTGGCGCTCGTAGTGGTGAAGGCGCTTGCGGAGAGCCCCTGGGGCGTGTTCACGGTCGGCGCGACCATTCCCATCGCGATGTTGATGGGCGGCTATCTGCGATTTGCGCGGGTTGGCAAAGTCATGGAGGCTTCGGCGTTCGGCGTTGTCCTGCTGCTGCTGGCGGTTTGGGGCGGCAAATATGTTTACGGCAACGCGCAGTGGGCGAAGGCCTTCACGTTCGACGCCCTGCCGCTCGCGTGGATGATCATCCTTTACGGTTTCGCAGCGAGCGTGCTTCCGGTCTGGCTGCTTCTTGCGCCGCGGGATTACCTGAGCACATTCATGAAACTGGGCACGATCTTCGCCCTCGTTCTCGGGGTCTTCGTCGTGCTGCCGGAATTGAAAATGCCCGGAGTAAGTAAATTCATCGACGGGTCGGGGCCGGTCGTGGCGGGGAAGCTTTTTCCATTCTGTTTTATCACCATCGCCTGCGGCGCGATCTCCGGGTTTCACACCCTCATTTCCAGCGGCACCACGCCGAAAATCATTACGCGGGAAAGTTACTCGCGCCCGATCGGCTACGGCGCGATGTGCCTCGAGTCGCTGGTTGCCATCATGGCTCTGGTTGCCGCCTGCACCCTCGAACCAGGCGTTTACTTGAGCATGAATATCAAAGGCGATCCCGCCAGTACGGTGTCAAAGGTGACGCAACTCGGCTTTCCCGTGACCATCAACGAAATGGACAAACTCGCCGCCACGACGGGCGAGAAGACTCTTTTCGGCCGTACGGGCGGCGCCGCTACGCTCGCCGTCGGAATGGCCCAGATTCTCTCCAAGATCACGCGGGGCCGCTGGTTGGACCTCTGGTATCACTTCGCAATCATGTTTGAGGCATTGTTTATCTTGACAACACTCGACGCCGGCACGCGCGTGGGCCGTTACCTCCTGCAGGACGTGCTGGGCAACATCTGGAAACCGCTCGCGGACGTGCGCAGCGCCAATGCCAACGTGCTTGCCAGCAGTCTCGTCGTCGCCGGCTGGGGGTATTTCCTGATCCAGGGCGTGCGCGATCCTCTGGGCGGCATCAATTCGCTCTGGCCGCTGTTCGGCATCGCGAACCAACTGCTCGCCAGCATCGCGCTCTGTCTCGCGACGACGGTCATTCTGAAAATGCATTTGGCGGCCCCTCACCCCGGCCCTCTCCCACAGGGAGAGGGTGAAGCGTATCATGCGGCGCCGCAGCACAGAGCGATTAGGCCGGAGGCAGCACGCTTGCATGCGATTCCCTCTCCTGGGGCTGCGGACACAGTCTCGCGGCCAACAGACCTTCAACTCGGTCAGGGTGAGGGCGACTGGAATCATCTGCCTCTCATCCGCAAGCCATGGTTCGCGCTGGCCACGCTCGTACCGCTGGTCTGGCTGCTGTCGGTCACAATGACGGCGGGCGTCCAGAAGATTTTTCACAACGATCCTCGGATTGGCTTTCTGTCCCAGGCGCAGTCGTTACGCGACAAGACTCCGGCGTTGCATGCCGCCATTGAGTCGGCAAAGCAGAAAGGCGATCCGGCCGCGCTCAAAAGCGCCGAGAAAGCCGTGCGGGATAATCGCACCCTCATCTTCAACAATCTGCTGGACGCGGTTGTCGCCGGGATTTTTCTGGCGCTCGTGGTCATGATCGTCCTGCTGAGCGTTCGCGAATGGGTCCTGCTCGCGGCCCGCCGGCGGGTTGCTATTCTACGCGAGACGCCACCTGTTTGGCTGCCCGAGTACGCCGTCGCCGAAGCGCAGCCTCTGAAGGCGACAGCCCTCGTCGCTCTGGCTTTCGCGCTGGCCAAGGAGCTGTCTGGTGAGGCGGCGGCCGACCGCGCACAAACCGCAACTGTGGCCTGTTTTTGCCCGGCGCACTCAGCCGCGACCGTGAACCTGCTCGGCAGCGCGCCCTCGCCCGAAGCGAAATACCTGGAGCACCTTGAAGAGCGGTATTCGCGCGTGAACCGTTGTTGCTGAGATGGAACGCATCGGGTTATTCGGCGGTTCTTTCGACCCCGTCCATTGTGGGCACCTGCTCGTCGCCATGGCGGCGATGGAGGAACTGACCCTGGACCGCATTTTTTTCATTCCCGCCGCGCAATCGCCGTTCAAGCCAGAGAACAAACCCGCCCCGGCCGAACTGCGCGCGCGGCTCCTGCGTCTCGCCCTGGCCGGCCAAACGCGTTATGAAGTCGATGACCAGGAGATGCGGCGGGGCGGCGTGTCCTATACAATCGACACACTGCGCGATTACGGCAAACGCTTCCCGAACGCGAAACTGTTTTATCTGATCGGAGCCGATCACATTCCGCAATTGCCCAAATGGCGAGATGCTGCCGAACTCGCGGCACTGGCCGAATTCGTCGTCATTCCCCGGCCAGGGGAGGTGACCGTCAACGCGCCGGCGGGTTTCCGCGTCCGCATGCTGAAGGGTTTTCCGTTTGGAGTCTCGTCGTCGCAGATTCGCGCCCGGGTAAAGGCCGGCCAGCCGATTGACGGTCTTGTGCCGCCGGCGGTGGCGGAAGCAATTCGCAATTCTCGACTTTATCTTTAACCGACCTTAAGCAAAATTCTTCACGGAGATGGATTCAAAGAAGCTCGCGTTACTCTGCCGGGAACTTGCGGACAACCGGAAAGCTGAAGACATTGCCGTGCTCGACGTCGCCCAGATCTCAAGCATCGCCGACTATTTTGTTATCGCTTCGGGCAGCAGCGAACCGCATCTGCGCGCCATTTCCGATGAGATCACCGAAAAGCTGCGCGAAGACCACGACGTGCGTCCGCGCGCGGTTGACGGCACGCTCCAGGCCGGCTGGCTGGTGCTGGATTATTTCGACGTGATCGTGCACATCATGCGCGGGGACGTGCGCAAGCGCTACGATTTGGAAGGGCTCTGGGGCGACGCCCGGCGGGTCAAACCGCGCGCCCCGCGCAAGACCGCGGGGAAGGCGAAAGCATGACGGAGCCTACTCTTTGGCTGGCGACTCGGCGGACGTTTTCACCATCTCATCGATAATCTTTTTGAAATCCTCCAGCCCCGGGGCGGGAATGATGATCGTGTCGCGACGCCCGCTGACATCTTCGGTAATCCGCAAAAACCGGCCCCGCGGGTTTTCTTTCAGTGCAAAAACGAAAGTCTTTCGCTCAATCTGTATCTTCTCTGTCTTTAAAGTCTCTTCGCTCGCGCCCGGCTTGGGTCCGGTCCCGCCGAAACCCGAATAACCGGAAGGTGATGGACGCTCGTTTGAAATCATACGCTAATCCCTTCCAAGCCCGAAGGCCCTTGGTTTTCTACTTTACCAAGGTTGACCAACGCTACGGTTTGTCAACTTCGGAATTTATTGGCGGGCACAAATCGCGGGGTATTGTTGGAAGTGCTCACGCGCCAGACGAGCACGCCGACTCCACACAACGCCAGCAGGTTCATCGTTTGCGACAGTCCATGATACCTCCTGAAGACCTTAGCGGCTTCGAACTTCTGTTGCGGGGTGGAGGACCCGCCCCGTCGATAGCCGTATTTGATCTCGTGAAGCAGATTCAGGCGCGGCTCCAGCCAGGCGGAATCGGCGACCGCGATCACAAACAGCCCGGACAGCACGGCCATGGTCCACTGGTGAAGAGGTTTGCCCAGATAGAGCCATTCGGCCATCTGATGAACGATGGCGACAATGCAGCAGCAGAGCTGCAGGATAAAGTAACGTTCGAGGATCATCTGGGCGACAATGCCGAGCCAGGCTTCGCCCACGTACTGCTTCAGCAACGGCGTGGTCAGGACAACTGGAGCGACGGCAATGGTGAAAAAAATAGCCGCGCCAAACCAGACTGCGGCATTCATGACCCCGACCAATCGCAAGACCACGATCACGCTTGACGCTAAAAAAAAGGCCTCGCGGTGCCAAGCTTGGAAATCCTCGAAGACCGCGAGTCGGCGCGGGTGCGTTGCAAAAAAGTTCCGGTTGTTGCGGCGAGCCTCATTTTTTGGCTTGCGATATCTATGTTACTAGATCATAACCAACCCATGACCTTTCTTGA
>JAKEEH010000466.1 GCA_022616725.1 Limisphaerales bacterium
ATTCCCGCCATCACCGCTCCCGATATAGAGGAAGCCGTCCGGACCAAACGCCAGCCGCCCGCAATTATGGTTGAAATAGGGCTGATCGATCTGCAGCAATAGCCGTTCGGACGCGACATCGACGGAGTCTTTGGCGGCCTTAAATTCGGACACATGGCTCGTATGGTCCCAATCCGCGGGCGCTTCCGCCCGTTTTGGCGCGCTGTAATAGACGTACAATTTCCCATTTTCCTTGAAATTCGGGTGCAGCGCCACTCCGAGCAACCCTCGCTCATCGAATCCCTGGTTCAATTTCGTGAGCTTCGGGCGCAAATCGAGAAACAAGTCGCTCGACAGCTTGCCGTCGGTGTTCAGCACGTGGATTGTTCCCACCTGGTCGCCGATCAGGAGCCGGCCATCGGGCAATTGAGCCAGCACGGTTGGCGAGACAAACCCCTGCCCAATCTGTTTCAACGCCGGCTTCCGTTCCGAGGCGCAAATGATCCCGGCAACCGCGAAGGACAACACCACCACCGCAAGAATTCTTTTCATGTGCGGCGCACTGTATCAATTTGCCTCGGAATGGGAATGGAAAATTGGGACCCCGTGGGCGCTGCTGCTCCACAAAGCTTGCTCAATCTACGTCAATTTGAAATTTCAAATTCCTGAGCATGGCTCTAACCCCCGTTGATCCTCGCCGCCTCCGCCAGGGCATGCACATCCTTCTTGGGATCAGCATCATCGCTGCCGCCATACACTTCCCATTCCGCGAATCCATCTATATTCGCGGCCCGTTCGGCGCGCTTGGGCTGCTCTGCGCCTGGCTCGCCCTCGGAACGGCTCTCTGGACTGCTATCCGCCTGCGCGACAAAGCCATCCTCAAAACTCTTCTGATCTCTCTCTTCGTGTTCGCTTACTGGGCCTGGCAACTTTATGACGCGGTGATCGGAAGATACCAATGACCGGCCGGGTCCCAAGTTGATGTCCTGTGGGCGGCGACAGGTGAGAGTTCAGCGGCCGGTCTTCCGCAGCAACTCCTGCAGGCAGAGGCTTTAGCTATTTTGGACTTGGTTTCGATTCAATGCCCACATGCGTCCGTACTTACGCTGCCGCAAATCGTCGCCGCACCGAAAGGTGCGGACTGATCACCGCGTGACAATTTTCAATGTTTCAAGAGGAGTGCTCACCAGGAGGCGACCAGCCCGGTCGGCATCCATCGTGCGCACTTCGTTCGGGAAGGGAATCGTTGTAAGCAGATTTCCGCGGCGATCATATTTCAGGACTGCAAAGCCTACGCCCAGATAGGCATTGCCTTTCTTGTCCACGGCAAAGGCGCGGCTCCAAGTGAAATCGCTCGTTAACGCGACCGTCCACTGGTGGCGGCCGTCCGAATCAAACTTGAGCAGCGCATGAAAGGTGGTCTCCTCGTCAGAATACCAAGCTCTCACGTAAACATTTCCGCTGTGATCCAGAGCGATCGTATCACCGTCCACGGCTTGATGCGCCTCCCAGAGGAGATTGCCGTCAGGATCGTATTTCACTGTGACGTGCCCCCCATCGTACCCGGTCACGAGCAGGTTGCCAGCCCGGTCCAGCGCGACGTCACCAACCTGATCAAGGCCCGGACCATCGTAACGGCGCGTCCAGATGTCACGGCCGTTGCCGTCATACTTGATGATCGCCCATTCCTCGTCCAGGGCGGGATGCGGGCGGACATCACCCGCCACATAGACATTGCCTGATTCGTCAACGCGGAGGTGTTGACGGCTGGGATCCCAGTAGATCAACCCGCCTAAATACTGCCGGACCCAAAGCCGGTCTCCAGTAGCGCTGTACTTGATGGTGGTGATGGCGACCTGGCTGAGGGAATTCGGATCGACCAATGAATGGCCCGTTACATAGACGTTGCCCTGGGAATCGACGCCGACATCGCTAAACCCCTTCCACCCGCTCTCGGGATCTCCGAACGGAATCGCCCACGCGAGGGAACCGTTGGCGTTGAGCTTTGCGGTGCCGCCGCTGCCGGTCACATAAGCGTTGCCAAAATCGTCCAAGGCGAACGCGCTGATGGCTGCTTGCTCGGCCGTCGGCACACGAGTTTGCCAGATGAGGCGTCCGTCGCCATCGCGCCTGACGACCACGTAATCGTAACGGACGTGAGTGCCTTCGACGATTCCGGCCACTGCTCCAAGGTAAATGTCGCCGCTGCGATGGACCTTGACGATCGGAGTGTTCAATCCACCGAAATCGACAACGTGAAAGTTGTTGGTCTGGCGCCAGATAACTTCAACGTGCGCGGCCCCGGCGTTGACGAGGAGCAAACCGGTTCCGAGGATGCCAGCAAGAGGTAACACCACACCTTTCATAAGAGAACGATTCAAACATCCGGCGTTTGGGCAGAATTGCAAGTCCGGCTTGGTCCTGAACGTGGTAACTGTGGTAACTGGTGATGTCGAGCAGGACGTTAAGCGTAAGAAAGCCAACGGGAAGGTGGAACCAGCAACGGATGCAACGGGGTGTCGCATCAGTTTACCCTGGAGAATATCGCGAGCGCTCAACCCTCAACTCCTTTACCTTTTAGCAGATCGGTTGCGCGCACGTGAGTCCCCTCCCCTGCCCTACCAATTGCCGATTGCCGATTGGGAAATCGCAAATATCGCAAAACGCAAATTGGCAGCCATCAACTGCTTCATCATGGCCGCGGCTGGCCGCTAAAGCCGGGACACCAAGCGGGGCGTTGAACCCAGCCGTCAACACCACTCACCGGTCGGCGGCGGCGCGCCGACCCTACCCCGACGTGACAATCTTACCTTGTTTGCAGAATAATCGCGCGGTGAAAGTTTGCCTTTTGTTGGCGCTGACAGCATTGGCGATGCTGGGCGGCTGCGCGATTGTCAGCAGCGAGAGGTCCATGGAGCACGTGAAGGTTTCACGCGATGGCAAAGGCTTCGTCCTTGCGTTCTCCGGCGAGTCCTTCGTTCCCTGGGGCTTCAACTACGATCATGATGAGGACGGGCGCTTGCTGGAGGACTACTGGGAGGCCGAGTGGACCAAGGTCGAGGAAGATTTTGGCGAGATGAAGGAACTCGGCGCGAATGTTGTGCGTGTGCATCTGCAGTTTGGCAAGATGATGCTGGATGAGGAGCGCGCAAACGCCGATTCCCTCGCCCGATTTGGGCAACTGTTGCGCCTGGCCGAGCGCACCGGGCTCTACCTCGATGTCACAGGACTTGGTTGCTACCATAAACAGGACGTGCCTGCCTGGTATGACGCATTGGACGAAGAACGCCGGTGGGCGGCGCAAGCTGCGTTCTGGCGGGCCATCGCCCGAGTTGGCGCCAAAAGTCCAGCGGTGTTTTGCTACGACCTGATGAATGAGCCGCTGGCGCCTCACAAGGCCGGCGTGTCAAAGGACTGGCTGGGTCCACCATTCGCAGGCAAACATTTTGTCCAATGGATTTCGCGAGAGGGCAAAGGCCGAGACCGTGAGGAGATTGCGCGGGCCTGGATTCGGCGACTGGTTGCGGCGACTCGGGCAGAAGACCCAAGGCACTTGATCACGGTCGGCCTGGTGGATTGGAGCTTGCCTCGGCCGGGATTGGATTCGGGCTTTCATCCGGACGCGATAGTGGCTGAACTCGACTTTCTGAGTGTGCACATTTACCCGGAGGCGGGGAAAGTGGATAAAGCGATTGAGATATTGAGAGCATTCGCCGTGGGCAAGCCGGTTGTCATTGAGGAGACATTTCCCTTAAAATGTACAGTAGCAGAATTCGATGACTTTTTCCGTCGGGCGGGTCCACACGCAGCCGGATGGATCGGCTTTTATTGGGGCCGCCGGCCAGAGGAGGCCCGCCGCGCGAACACAATTGCCGACGCGCTGACGGCTCAGTGGCTGGAATGGTTTCAGAAACAGGCGCGCTGATGTCCTATCGCTGCTATCGCAGGACGGGGATGGTCAGGGCGGGAGTTAACAACAAAGACGCAATGCGGGCAAGAAAGTTGCAAGATACTTACACAGAGTCAGAGTTAAAGCCACAGTCAGAATCAAGCGAGTAACCGAGTAAGGAACTCGCCCTGTCAGAGGACCAGAGGAAGGACAAACGCGACCGCTTCCAAGAGTTGCACCCCAAAGACGGGGGAACAAAGCAAGGCCTCACCACGCAGCAGTTGATTTTGGGTTTACCTTGGCAAGACATTGATTGTTCCCACGGGGTCAAAGCCCTGTTCATTGCCAAAATCATCGGTGGCAAACGCTTCGACGCTGAAGGTGCGCCCGGTGGCGCGGGCCTTGAAGACGACGGTATAATGGATTGTGACACTTGGGCCGGTCGGACCGCTGCCCATCCGAACCTGAACGCCTGAGCCGTCGGCTTTCGGCCTTTGCATTTCTTTCGGCCTGCGACTTTCGGCCTGCGACTTTCGGCCTTCGGACTTCCCCGGGACGACGCCGCTGCGATGGCAGTTCGGTTATTGCATTCCCAGGTAGGCGTTGCGGCCCTGGACGAGAGCGTTGATTTTGCGGTCGGCGATCGAGCGTTTGAGCATCCAGAAGCCGCAGTCAGGATGGACGTAGCGTACGCGGCCGGGTCCGAG
>JAKEEH010000467.1 GCA_022616725.1 Limisphaerales bacterium
ACCAGCGCGCCGTTCTCGGCAATGCTTGCGTCTTTCTCGTAACGGATGGCGTGTTCGTAAAGGGAACTCGGCGGGAGGTTATGGTGCACCTCGTTGACATCGAGGCCGTGCTCCTTGAGAGAAAATGCGCTCATAAATCGTTGAATCGTTGAATCGTTAATGCGGTGTTTGGGTTGGTGTATTGGTGAAGGCATGTTGACGATCAGCCGGCGAGGCCGAGGCGCGAGGTGTTTTTTCGCAGTTCGCGTTCCCATTCCTGGACCGCTTTCTGAAAGACGCGGGCGGTGCGCAGGATAGTCGCCCGATCGAGGGTTCCCGCCGCGAACTGTTGGTCCAGAAATATGAACAGCTCGGCTATGATGTTCAGGCCAGCATCCAACTCGGCCACGGCGTTATCGGCGCGTGGCCGGCCCAATTGGAGGGCAAGCTGGCCCAGCCAATCGAATTGGTTACGCAGCGCCTGGAACTGCGATTGGACATTGACAAAGTCCCGTTGAAAATCGTCGCCAGTATAAGTCCCCGAGTTGGCGCGACGCGACCAGTTATCGAGCGCGGTGCGCAGAACTGTTGCCTGGGTGTGCGTCGCGGCCGCGGCATTGCGAAGATTCGTGCCGAGGGTGGAGCCCGTCAACGCCGGCGGTGAGGGAAATTGCGTCCGTGCGTCCGGTGGCGGGACAACCAGAGAGAAAAAGAGCAGGGTCCAGAGTCGAGGCATCCTGAAGCGTGGACACCGAACGAGCAGGCGGCTTAGTTTGGCTTTTGCTGTTGGGTTCATTGTTTTGCCGGACGCATGGTGTGCAACTCGGTTTCGGCGCGGTTGAGCGCCTCGGAAACAGATTCCAGGATTTTAAGCACACGGCGCCCGCTGGCAGTTAGAGCGGCTATTTCGGCAGGCGAGGAACCGGCCTGCGTCGAGTTGAAGGGCTGGTCGAGCCGGGCACGAAATTGGCGCAGGCTGGCCATAAAGGGACGGAACTCCTCCCGAACTTCGGAGGAGCGCTGGCGAATGCGGGTGAAGTGTTGAAACAGCCCTTGGTATCGGTCTATCTCGGCGCGAGTGGCGGGTTGAATCGTAGCCGCATTCAAGTGCTCCTTCCATTCGTCAAAGTAGTTTTGGCCTCGCGCGATAATTGCTTCAGCGCGAGCGCGGACTTGTACCGAGGTGAGTTCGAGTTGTTCGAAGGCGCGGTCGAACTGAGCCAACTGGCGCTCGGATCCGGAGCCCTGGGCAAGAGTTTCGAGGGAATCGACGACACCGTCCACGGCCCGATGCGCCTGGCGCGTGACTTCGCGGTACTCGGCGATGCCGCGGCCGGGCCTGGGAATGGAGCGTGTGTCCACGGGGGCGTCCTCGGGGGCTATACAACCGCCAGCAAGCAAAGTTGCGAGGATTGCAAACTGAAAATTGAAAATCGAAGCTTTCAATTTACAGTCCTTCTGGACGGTGCACCCGAAGAATGACGCATGCCTGATGACGAGTTTGGAAGAACCAGTCTGTCCCTCACCCTTAGTCCCTCTCCCGGGGGTAGAGGGGAACAGCTTGCGATCATTGCTCACCGGGTCCACGTCGAAGGTTTATGCACGTCTATCCTTAGCATTTGGGGCTTTGGGCTGCGTTGGCGGATGTGCGTGAAGTGATCGAACAGCCGGCTGGAGCGTTCGATGTCGACGCGAGCAGCCTGCTGATTTGTGGCGACAGCGCCCGCGAACAACAGAAGGCACAGGAGCGCCGCTGCCGCGGCCGGGACCGGTTCTCTCCTGGCGAGCCTCCGCGACAGCGGCATAAGGATCAGCAAGCCAACGATGGCCACGACGACGATCATGACGATCACTTTCGGATCGCGAAAGCTCTGGGCGCCCACGACCAGCGCGGCGGCAATGTTGCGCTGGGCGGTGCCCTGGGCCAGCACGCGCCGGGTGTCCGTGGCCGGTCCGCCCAGGAGGTAACCGATGCCAAAGGTCGCCGCGATAAAGAGCAAACCGGCGAGGATGCCGCGCGTGCCGAAGATGGAAAGGACGTTCTTGAAGTTGGTGACGACGAGCAACAACACGAGCAGAATCAGGCTCAGGTTCGAGACGCGATCCAGCACCGGCTTCGCGGCCGCGGCGACGCTGGCAAATCGCGCTTTGATCCCCAGCGCTCCCGCCAGCGGAAGGAGCATCAGCAGGAACAAAGAGCGGGCGATTTTGGCCGGATTGACCGAAATCCCCGGCAACAACAACGGCAGGACCAGCGGCAGGTAGCCCACGGTAATCACCATCAGCAGCACCATGAGGCCGACGGAAAAAGCGAGGTTGCCTTTGGCAAGTTGCGCCAACTTTGGCAGAAAGGGCGCCCCGGCGGCGCAGCCCAGCAGCAGCAGGCCCACGCCCAGCGGTTCGTCGAGCCGCAACAATTTCGCGAGGGCAGCGGCGGCGAATGGAGTGAGAACAAAATTGGCCACGAGCGACAGCGCCACCAGCCGAGGACTGCGGAGCGGCGCGACAATCTGGGCGACGGTAAGCCCCAAGCCCATCGCCAACATGCTCGAAAGCACGAAGGTGAGCATCGCAATCGGGACGATTTTTTGCAGTAGCTCCATATCTCAAAAATCGATCTTCAGCCGTCCGCCGATCAACACGGCGGTGTTCAGGTTGCGCGTGCTCGGCTCCACGATTTGCAGGTCACCGGTGAGCCGACACCAGGGAGTCCACGCGACGCTGTAAAACAATTCCACGCCCTGCTCGTCACGCTGCGAAAGGCCGGCCGGCGCGGGCGGCGCTCCGAGCAGGTCTTTCAAGTCTTCCGACAAGCCGACGCGAAAATAGCCCACGCCGAAGGCATCATGTTTGCGCCCGGGAATGAGGCCGTGCGCGCCGATCCCGACCGTCACATTCCAACGCACCGGATTTGGGTTGCCGTCCGAGACGCCAGTCATGGCGAAGAGGCCCCAACCGATGTTCGGGTCGGTATCGCTGACCCAGAGGTATTGGTCGAAGTTATACCAGAACGCCCAGGAGCCGGACTCTTCGCCCGCCACGATTCCCTGGCCGGGAACATCCGCGTATGACGCCGGGTCCACGGAGGTGTACTTCCGGGTG
>JAKEEH010000468.1 GCA_022616725.1 Limisphaerales bacterium
AGGACACTGCATATCCCGCCACCGGCTCTTGACCGGCGCTACAACTCCAGATGTTTCCAAAACCTCCCCGTTCCACTCGGCCAAAATGAGAACTGCTGGAGCCGCCAGCCTTGACCTTGCGTTGTTTGCTCGTAGAATCTGAACCCTGAACCCGGACGGCCAACTGGCCCTTTAGGTATGAAGTCTGAATTTTTTGCGGTCGTGGCCGCATTTCTCATTGCGGCGTTCCCCATCGATTCCCGCGCCGCCCAGGCGTCGTTCAGCACGAGCGCCCCGGCCCTCGGCCCCAATGACATTGCCAACCTCGCCGGAGCCGCTTTGATCGCCAACAATGTCAGTTCGGGTGACCCCAACGCGACCTATCTCGCCGATGATCGGCCAGTCCAGGGCCAGACCTTTACGACGGGCAACCACCCGGCCGGCTACCAACTGACGGCCGTGACTCTGCGCCACGTGACCTATCAGACGTACGCCCTGGTTCCGGACCTCACTTATACCATTCGCATCACGACACCCGTTCCCAGCCCTCCCAACAGGCTTGCTGTCATCGCTTCGGAAACCGCTGTCGTGCCCGCGGCCGCTCCCGGCAATATTCAGACGATTTTGGACGGCAACAATCAGGGACCCGGTTCAGGCCGTTTCGTGACCTTCACCCTCGCCAATCCAGTCGCTTTGAATCCGAACACGACCTACGGCTTCGACGTCGCCGGCGGCACGACCCGCCATTATTGGGAGTGCGACGGTAATTCGGCGAATCCATACGCGGGTGGAACAGCCTATACGACCGGCACAGGCGGCGTGGGCAGCACCACACGCAACAGCCAAACCGGAGACCGCGTCTTCATCGTCGCGTTGACCCAGCCCTCCGCCCCAGCGGTGAGTCAACCCACCATCTCCCCCACAAACCAGGTTTTTGCCGGCGCGCCGGTTATGTTCAGTGTCGGCGCCGCCGGAACCCCGCCGCTGCATCTGCAATGGCGCGTCGATGAAGGCTTCGGCGCGATGAACATCGCCGGCGCGAACAGCACCAACCTTGTCGTCGATACTACTGGCCTCTTTGGTAACTACATTTATGATGTCGTTGTCACCAACGTCTTCGGCGCGGTCACCAGCCCGCCCGTCACGCTGACTGTCATTTCCGCAAGTCTGCCGGTCGTTACCCTCGATACGACTCCCAGCTCGGCAACACGTTATGTCGGGCAGGAGGTCACGTTCATGGCGGAATTCGATGGTACGCAACCGATTAGTTACCAGTGGCAGCGGTTCGGATTTCCCAGCCCGAACATCCCAAACGCGACTAATACCGCGTTGACGTTGACCAATCTTCTGTTTGACGATGAAGGGGAGTACACGCTCTTCGCGTCGAATTTTGTCGGCACCGCCTCCAGCTCGCCGGCGACTCTGACCGTGCTTCCCAAACCGCCTCCTCCTCCACCAGGCAGCTTCCCGCACGCGCTAATCACAAATGGTCCGCTCGCGTACTGGCGCCTCAATGATCCATCCGGCACCACGGTGCTTTATAACTCGGTGGGAAATCAGAACGCCATGAACGAGAACGTCACGCTCGGAGTGGCTGGGTTGCAATCACCTTCATACCCAGGCTTTTCCACAACCAACACGGCAGCCTCCTTCAGCGGTAACTCCGCGGCCACCACCGGTGCTAGTCTCATGTCCGGTCTGACAAATTTCACTGTCTTGGGCTGGTTCAATCCTTCGGGTGCCAATGGCCCCTTCGCCGGCTTGTTCGGGCAGAATGATGTGCTGGAAGTCGGTTACAGTGATGACGCGGGCGTCAATCTTTGGGTGCAACTTACCGGCATCTGGATGAATCCCAAAACCGGCAACGACGGCTTTGCCATCGGGCAATGGTATTTTGTCGCAATCGTCGCCGATGGCACGAGCGTGTCCATTTACATCAACGGCGTCGAGCGCGCCCATCAAACCGGCGGTTTTCCTTCCGCCAGTTCCAGCTCCGGGTTTAATATCGGAGGCGGAGGAATCTTCGGTAGCAGCGGCGACTACTTCACCGGTTTGGTCGAAGACGTTGCCATCTTCAACACGGCGTTTTCAGCGGAGCAGGTTCGCGACCTTTATACCGTTGCCGTCGGCGTTCTCCCTCCTTCGATTCTTACCCGGCCCAGGTCGCAATCGCTCTACGCCGGTCGCACCGCACGCTTTACCGCCAGCGGCATCGGGGGAGCCTCGCCACTGACCTTCCAGTGGCAGCACGCCAGCACGAATATTAGTGATTCCGGCACTATTTCGGGCGCGACCAGCAGCAGTTTGACGATCAACAACGTGACCGCCGCCAACGCTGGTGATTACCAGTTGATCATCTCGAATGCGGCGGGGTCAATTACCAGCAGCGTCGTGACGCTGACGATCGTCGCCCCCACGGGAAACCAATACGAAAGCGGGGTCATGGCGTTGAACCCGCTTGCCTATTGGCGCCTGAACGAACTCGCCGACCCGTCGCAAGGCGGCGTGCTCGCCCACGATTACGCGGGCGGCTTTGCCGGCACCTACGGAAATGCCGCCCAGAATGGATTTAACGGCATCGCTGGACCTCGCCCTTCCGATGGTCTCACTGCCTTTGAGACCAGCAACACAGCATTGCAGTCCGGCAATGGCGTCGCCGACTCGTGGGTGACTCTTCCGGCGTTGAACCTCAACACCAACGCTGTTTCGTTTACGATGTGGATCAAACCAAACGGGCCTCAGGCCGATTACGCCGCCATCTTCATGACCCGCAGCGGCACTGAAGCCGGTCTCGGCTATGGCGGGAGCTTCAGCGCCAACGCCGGGCAACTCATTTATACCTGGAACAACAACTCGACCTGGACCTTTGTTTCGGGCCTGACGATTCCGCCAAACCAATGGTCCTTCATCGCAGCCGTGATCGAGCCGGCCAAAGCCACACTCTATCTCTACAATGCGACTGCACAGCTCTCGGCTACGAATACGATCGCGCACGGGACCGAAACCTGGGGCGGAGACGCTCGGATCGGAGGCGATCCGAGCGGCGCAGACCGCACATTTGGCGGAATTATTGATGAAGTGGCGGTTTTTCACCGCGCACTGACTCCAGCTCAGATCCTGAACCTTTACAATGGAGCGCCTCCAGTGACGTTGGGTCTGCAACGTTCCGGCTCCAACCTGATCCTGAATTGGACCGAGGGCGTCCTTCAGGAATCCACCAGCATCACCGGCTCCTGGCTCCCCGTGGGCGGCGCCGCCCCGCCCTCACACACCGTCACACCCTCGGGACCCTACAAATATTTTCGCGTCCTCGTCAGCCCGCCACCGTGAGTGAGTGGTGACGAGTGACTAGTCACGCGCCAAAACAGGAGGAAACGGAGAAAACGGAGATTGAGATTTTCTTTCTCTGTTTCCTCTGTTTGCTCCTGTTAAGTTCGCGTCACTCGTCACTCGTCACTCGTCACTATTCACTCACAACCGGGTGCCGTGCGCGCCTGCGTCAGTTGCTCGTAAGAAAAGGCCAGCTTTAGCAACACCGGTTCGCTCCACGCCCGGCCGAAGAACGACAAACCGACTGGCAATCCGAGGACCTGCCCCGCCGGAACAGTGACGCTGGGATAACCCGCCACCGCCGCCGGTGTGGAACTGCCGCCGGTATCCCGATTCCCATACACGTAGTCGGTGACGTGCGCAGGGCCGGTCGTTGGCGCGATCAAAGCATCAAGCTCATGTTGGTCCATGATCGCGTCGATTCCCTCGTCCCGCGACCAGCGGAGGCATTTTGCGCGCGCATCCAGGTAAGCTTTCTCGGTCAACGGACCCTTCTCCTCAGCTTTGATGAAGGTCTCCTGCCCAAACCATCGCATTTCCTTGTCTCGGTTGCGCTCGTTGAATTCGATGACCTCCTTCAGCGTGCGAACCGGCGCGCGCGCTCCAAGCCCGGCAAGATACGCATTCAGACCGGCCTTGAATTCGTAAAGCAGCACCTGGAATTCGGCATCGCCCAGTTTGCCCTGGCTCGGGAGGTCCACCGGATCAATGATCTTCGCCCCGGCCGACTTCATCGCCGCGATCGCGCCCTCGAAAACTTTGCCTGCATTCGCCCGCATCCGGAACAGAGAACGCACCACCCCGATGCGTGCCCCGCCCAACCCCCACGGGTCAAGGAATTGCGTGTAATCCCGATAGGCTTTCCCCCGGCTGCGCCCGGTGTCGCGGTCACGCGGATCGTCACCGGTTAGCACACCCAATAGGATCGCCGCGTCCATGACCGTGCGCGTCATCGGCCCCGCCGTGTCCTGGCTCTGCGCAATCGGGATTATGCCCGCGCGACTCACCAGCCCCACCGTCGGCTTGACTCCGACGATCCCGTTGAAAGATGACGGTGAAACAATCGATCCGTTGGTCTCCGTTCCCATGGCCGCCGCGCACAGGTTCGCCGACACCGCCACCGCTGATCCGGAGCTGGACCCGGACGGATTCCGATTCAGCGCATAAGGATTTTTGGTTTGACCTCCCCGCCCGCTCCAGCCGCTGGTCGAGCGATTCGACCGGAAGTTGGCCCACTCGCTCAGGTTCGTTTTGCCGAGGATCACCGCTCCTGCGTCTCGCAATCTCTCAACCACAAACGCGTCACGAACGGCAATCGAGCCCGCCAGCGCGAGCGACCCGGCGGTGGTCATCATCTGGTCATGGGTATCGATGTTGTCCTTCAATAAAATGGGGATTCCGTGCAGTGGCCCGCGCGTTCCCTTTTCCTTCCGTTCGCGATCGAGTCGTCGCGCAATTGCCAGCGCCTCGGGGTTGACCTCGATAACGGAGTTGAGCCTGGGCCCGCTGCGATCAACTTCTTCGATGCGCTTCAGATAGGCGCTCGTCAGTGAGACCGCCGTTTCCCGCTCGGCATGCATGGCTTCACGCATCGCGGCAATCGTCATCTCCTGAAGCCGGAATGACTTCGCGGACCAGCCGCCGCGCTCCCTCGCCGCGCCGCTTGCCCCTGTCGCTGACATCATCGAGACAAGCGCCGCCGATTTCAGAAATTCCCTTCGGGTTTGCAACAGCCGATTTCTAATCGGTCGCACCGCCGCACGCCAGCATTCAATTCGAGTTGACTTCGTAAACCTCCTGACTAGTCACTAGTCACTAGTCACTAGTCAAAAAACCTCCGTGCGCAGCCCGGTTGCCGCGCGCACTCTTTTGGCGACTTCAGACAATGTTTTCAGTGGCAAATGACCGCATTCTGAATGAGGCGTGGGCCGATTGGCTGAATAGATTTGCACCAGGGATATCTGCGCGCCCGCCTCCTTTAGCTCTCGCAGCCGCGCTGCATACGCTTCGATTTCGCCATCGAAGGGATTTGCCCCGTGGATAGACGGGATCATTGTCTGGATGATCACCGGGCGTTGCTGGCCAAGCGTTCGGATATTATCGAGCACTTGTTCGAGCGGAATCTGTGCCCGATTGATTCGATCAATGTATGCCTGGCTGCCGCCATCGAGTTTGGCCCAAATCTCGTCCCGGCGTGTCAACAGGCTGATCCCATATTTGACCTCGAGCCGGTCCAATCCCGACGCGTTGGTAATCAGGACCAGCTTGAAGTATGGCACTCGCGCGCTGGCGCGCAGGTGCACCACCGTCTCGACCGCCTCTGCAAAATTTGGACAAATGGTCGGCTCGCCGTCCCCGCTCAGCGCGACGTGACGCAGTCGCAGTAACTCTGCCGGCACGCCTGGAAAATTCAAATGGAGGTCGCCGATATGGATCTCCTTGAGTGTGTGCTCGAGCTCCGCCGCCAAAATCTGAAGATCGACTGCTTCGTCGATCTCCGAGGCGTTCACGCGATTAACTTCACAATAGATGCAGTCGAAGTTACAGTGCCGGCTCGGGTTGAGGTTCACTCCGACTGACAATCCACGAGCCCGCGGCGAAATGACGGCGTAAACGTACCTGTTGCCCAGCGGGTTCCGCGGGAAACCAAAGGGCGCCAGTTTGTCGGAACTCGCGACCGTGAGGCGCGGTGACGCCGCTTTTTCCTGTGCTTCGATCATAGTCTCTTTCTCCCAGGCACGACCCATACCGGGCACTTTGCGTGCCGAACCACCCGTTCGGCGGTGCTGCCAATTACTGCGTGCCTGATGCCTGACAGGCCACGCGTTGAAATCACAATCGCCGCTGCCCCAATGTCTTCGGCCTCCCGGATGATCTCTTCGACCGGATGGCCCAGGCGGACCACGCATTGAGCCGGCTCCAAACTTCGCGAGGCCCGCTTCACAAAACCAACCAGCTTGCGGCGCTGGTTTTCCCGGAGTTCTTCATCGAGCGTCTTCAACTGGTCCGCGCCAAGGTGCAGCAAGCCATCATTCAAGGGCGTGACATTGAGGACGGTGACCTTTGAGCCGAAATCGGCGGCGATGGTCTGTGCGTAACGGAGCGCGCCTTTAGAGCAGTCGGAAAAATCGACCGGAACAAGCAGGTGATCCAGCAGCGATTTTTTGCTCATACTCTTGCCATGATTGACGATCGCCAGACCTGCCCCTTCCGATTTCGATGCCGCACTGATTGTCATAATCGAGCCTTTCCGGGTTTCACAAGTTTCGCTCCGCTCTCGCGCACAACCAACACCGGGCAGGGCGCCTCGCGGATCGTGATTTCGGCGGTCGATTTTCCCGATCCCTTGACGGCGCTTTCGCCCATGACGATCAGGTCGGCCTTCAAACAGCGCGCGGCGCGGATGATCTCCTCCGGCGCGGCGCCGCTGCGCACGACAGAGGTCGCGCAGCAGGATGGTTCTCGGCTGCGCCGCGCGATTGAACGCAGGTGTTTCATCGCCGCCCTGACCTCATTTTCGTCAGGAACCCGGCGCAGGACAGGTCCGTAGCCATAATCGGCCGGGCACACGAGCGGAGGAACAACGTGCAACAGGACCAGTTCGGCGCGGAGTCGCTTTGCCAAAGGCCGCGCATACTGCAACGCGCGTCTGGCAGCGGTCGAAAAGTCTGTCGGCACGAGAATATGCTGCACCTTAAGTCGCGAAAGACCGTGCACCTCGTTACTCGGACTTTTCACGCTGCGGCTTTGCGAAAGCCGAGCCTGTTTCGCTGGAACGTTCAATCTTGTCGTTCGCCGCTTCATTTGAACCTTTGCTTGCACAAGTTCTACCGCACCACCAGCACTGGACATGTGGCGTGACGAACCACGCGTTCGGCCGTGCTGCCCAAAAGTGCATGCTTCAGACCGGTGTAGCCGTGGGTCGAAATGACGATCAGATCCGCGTCGCCCGTTTTGGCGAAGGAAACAATCTCATGATACGGCTTTCCAATGCGCACGGCTGCTTGCACGGGAATCGATCTATCGACTTCGTCCGTCATCAATGACTGCAACCTCACGCGCGCCTCCTTCGCCACCTCCTGGTCGGGGCGCAACAGCGCAATGTTTGGCAGATCATCGACAAACGAGGCAGGTTCCACGACGTGGACCAATTGCAGCCCGGAGCCAAGCTTGGCCGCCAGTTTTGAGGCATACTGCAGCGCTTTTTTCGATTCCGGTGAAAAATCGACCGGCACGACGATTGTCCTTACTTTCAGCTTCGCTTCGGAGGGCGCGCGCTGAACACGGCCCGAAGGTTTTCGACCAGGCCCGTTGGCCAGCAGCCGAGGGCGCTTTCCGCTGACGGCTGATTTGAGTGTTCTTGCTTTCATAACTCTTTCTTTCCTGGTTATAAAGTCACGCAGGCAAGGAATCCTTACTACACGCGACTTGTCGGGAACTCACCCTTTCTTGATAGCGAACTTCAGTTTCCTGGCCCGGAGGCGACGATTTGTGGCGCTTTCCACGATGCGATCCGCGTAATCTGGCCGAGCGACTCTTCTGCTGCCTATACGGCCACGGGGTGTTTGGCATCTGTAACGAAGCTGGTAGCCGGCGGCTCTATAGAGTGAGAAGAGCATGACGAGAAATGTGACCCGTCAGCGGAAGCTCCTGGATGATGTACGCCCGAGCGCGCCAACATTTATGAAGACAACCTTTCACCCCAACATTGATTGGAGGCATACGTTCATCTGGTGCTGCCTGACTGCATTGCCAGCCTTCGCGGCGGAGCGGCCGATTCCACCGGCGTTTGGGCCGCACGTCGGGCTAAAGCCGAATGACTTCGCGGACGCCAGGTCTTTTCAAGCCTCGGATCGCATCGTCGGCACGTATTACTTCTACTGGTACGATGCCGCAACGAAGGAACACATCATCGACGGCGATGGGACAGACGCGCTCACGACGCATCCGCCCACCCTTGAAGACTTCAGCTACCGCTCGGTGACGTGGCACAAACGACAGCTCCGCGATATGATCGCCGCGGGCATCGACGTAGTCCTGCCGGTGTTCTGGGGGGCGCCTTCCGAGCACGCTCCCAAGGCGCATCTGCATTGGAGTTACGTCGGGCTCCCGCCGCTGGTGCAAGCGCGAGAGGAGTTGCTGCGCGAAGGAGCGCTGCCGCCGCGCATCGGGCTTTTTTACGATACGAGCACGCTGCGCCACAACGCATGGCACGAGCACGTGGACCTCACGACGGATCGTGGCCGGCGCTGGTTCTACGCCACCGTGCGCGATTTCTTCTCAGTCATTCCGCCATGGCATTGGGCGATGATTGAGGGCAAACCAATTGTGTTGCTCTACTCGGCATCCTTCGCTAAAGGCCACGATCAGAGTTGCATCGACTTCCTGAAAACGGAATTCCCCAAAGAGTTCGCGGGACGCGTGCCGTGGATTGCGCGTGAAGTTTCGTGGCGCGTGAAAGCCGATAGCACGGTTGCTTGGGGCGGCGCCCTTGGCCTGAAGAATCCCGGTGTCGCATCGCTTGGCCCGGGCTACGACCATTCGGCAGTGCCTGGCCGTGACCGGCTCGTCGTCGAACGTGAAGGGGGCGCCTTCTACAGCCGGCAATGGGAAAAGTTCCTGCAACGCCCGTCGAACTTCGTCATGGTCGAAACATGGAACGAATGGCACGAAGGCACCGACGTGGCCGAGTCGAGGGAATATGGCCGCCAGTACATCGAGCTGACGCGCAAGTACGCCGACCTGTTCCGCAAAGGCTGGCGTCCGCCCGTGCCCAGGGGGAGGTACACTGACGCGACATCTGTCAGTATCGCCCTGGGCGCCAACAACACCGAAGCAGGTCTGAAACAGATTGAGAACGATGACGGTATGACGCAGCCGGCAGAGTTCGGCGGTCGCACTGCGCGCCGCAGCGCCTTGGGAACAAACCAGGGACGCTACATCTATTTTGTGGTCGATGAATCCTTCAAAGAACCTGTTCCGAAGGACTTCATCGTCGAAGTGACTTATTTCGATGCCGCGCCAGGCACGCTGGCACTCGAGTTTGACGGCAGCGACGAAAGCGCGCCGTTCAGCGGCGCTTACACGCGCAGCCCAGATTCCGCAAAGCTCATCGGTGACAAGAATTGGAAAAGCGCGACCTTCCGTCTGCCGCGCGCTCGTCTTCTCAATGGGCAGAATCGCGGCGCTGATTTCCGGCTGGCGATCCTTGCTCCGGCGTTTGCCGCCAGCCGCGTCGAGTTACGCAAAGGGACCGGCTAAAAGTGAGGCGAGCGCGCCCGCTGCAAGGCAATCCGGGCTTGGCCGGGCGCAAAACGTTTTCTGCTCCATTTGCGGCTGCAAGGTTTACGCATTTGTAACGAAGCTAATTGCCCGCGGCTCTATAAAGTTGAGCGTGTGTATGAAACCGTCTTCAGAATTCAAAACCGCTGCTCGATCGGGAGATGAATTTCGCAATGGAACGTGTATGACGAGAGACGTGACTCCCGCGCAGAAACTGTTCGCGGAGTCTGAGGTTTCCAGCTTTCGCAAAGCTCTTGGGCTTCGGCAAAAACTCGCTTTCGCAGTTCGAGCAGATTCGGCGTCCGAACTTCAAGTACAGCGCCTTCAATCTCGCATGCTACCTGGCCCTTCGCCGCCGCGATATTCGCGACTTGCAGCAGGCTTTGGTCCCTCTTGGCCTGTCGTCGCTCGGCCGTTGCGAAGCTCACGTGCTGGCGAACCTGGACGCGGTGATCTCAGCGCTGGCGATGATGTCCGCGGTGGACAAGAAAGATCGTCCCGGCCAACCCTCGCTAAAGCATTTTGTCCGGGGCGGCGGTATGATAGAGAGAAATGCCGCGCGGCTTTTTGGCAAGCCTTCGCGCGACCGCCGCGTGCGCATTATGGTCACGCTCTCTGCCGAGGTGGCACAGGATTATCGGTGGGTGCGGGACCTGCTGCGCAGGGGCGCCGATTGCGTTCGCATCAACTGCGCACACGACAGCGAAGCGGAATGGACCATGATGATTCGGAACGTCCGCCGGGCCGCGCGCCAAGAGGACTGTCCGTGCCCTGTGTTGATGGATCTAACGGGGCCGCGAGCCCGCACCGTGCAGGTTCAGCTCGCTTCTCCGGAGCGGCGGGTGCGTAAGGGCGAGCGTATCCTGCTCCTGAGCGAACCCACTTTCGATTTTTCTAAAATTCCATTTCAAGCCGTCTGCTCCCTCCAGGAGATCGTGCCCCAGCTTCAGGTCGGAGCAGCCGTGATGTTCAACGACGGAAAAATTGGCGCCACAGTGGCGGCCGCGGGAAAGGACTCGGTGCAATTGCAAGTCTTTCAGGCGCGGGACAAGGGGGAGCGATTTCGGTCGGATATGGGACTGAATTTTCCGGATACATTCGTGAAAGTGGATCCGCTGACGCCAAAGGACCTTAGCGATCTGGACTTTATTTGCCGTCATGCAGAACTTGTGGGCTACTCATTTGTGCAGGAGCCTGCCGACATGGACCGGATCGTTGAGGAGATTCGCCGCCGAGGCGCCGCCCGGATCGGCAAAAGGCCACTGGGCGTGATCGCCAAGATCGAAACCGCCCGCGCGGTCAGAAACCTTCCGGAACTGATCGTGCGCGGTGCTGGCCATGTGCCTTTCGGCGTGATGATCGCGCGCGGTGATCTGGCTGTGGAAATCGGCTACTTGCGCATCGCCGAAATCCAGGAAGAGATTCTTTGGATTTGCGAAGCCGCACACGCGCCGGTGATTTGGGCGACGCAGGTCCTGGAGAACTTTGCAAAAAAGGGTGTTCCTTCCCGCGCGGAGATCACAGACGCCGCAATGTCGGAGCGCTCCGATTGCGTCATGCTGAACAAAGGTCCTTTCATTCCAGAAACCGTGGCCATTCTCGATCAGGTGCTTGTCAGGATGCAGGCGCATCTGCAAAAGAAGAGGCCTACCCTGCGGGTGCTTCATTCCTGGGATCACCTATGGCGTGGTGCCTCGCACGCCAATCGCCCATTCAGGGATTTGCGGGCTCGCAAACGGACGGCGGACGCTGTCGGGAGCGCAGCGCGCAGTGCCCCAAAAGAAGAGGCGGAGTAGGCCCGCGCGTGACGACATTTATGTGGCGCTTTAACGCGCAGCCCCGATTCCGTAAAGCTCATGGGTGACACGCAGTGGAAAAGCGCGAGCTTCCGTCTGCCGCACGCTCGTCTCCTCAATGGGCAGAATCGCGGCGCCAATTTCCGGCTGGTCATTCTTGCGCCGGCGTTTGCCGCGGGCCGCCGTGAACAAAATTCAAATCCCTTGGAACAAGTCCTCCAAGCCGAACGTTCAAGAGCCTTAGCGATCTGGCGTAAAGCATCGACGGAGATGTTCTCCCGTCCCCGTTCCGCGTCGCTGAGGTAGGTGGGGCGAGCTCAGCTTTTTCCGCAAGCCTCTCTTGCGTCATCCGGCACAGTTTTCGATAGAGACGAACTTTCTGCCCTGAAACTCAGCGATGCTTCGGCACGGATGGCACGCCGCGAACCGAAACAAGAATCCTGCGAAGCGACCATAAGGCATATCTTAAGTTTGACGGCGAGTTGCTGCTTGCACTCTCGCTGCCGCCTTAATAAAACCTCCGCGGCACTTACGACGGACCCGGCCCGCTCGCGTGACGTTTACGGGCAAAGGGAGGGAAACCAAAACAGCTTAGAAAATCAAAACGATGAGGACGAAGATCAGAACATTTGCTTTAGGCGCAACACTAGTTGCGGCGAGCTTCACTCAAGCCGCGAGTCCGCAGATCATTAGCGCGAAAACTGGTGACGAAGGAGCGATTGTTATCAAGTGGCAGAGCGAGTCCAATGCCGTTTACCGAATAGAGTTCGCAACAGCGCTTGTCCACGGAGGGACAAAGTTCCGGACTCTTTACGAGGATTATCCGTCACACGGGACAAATACGTTTTGGATGGACAACGGCGACTACTCGCAAGAGCCACCCATCAAGCGTCCCAAGGACAACCCCATGAGGTTTTACCGGATTGCCAAGACTGGGACGAATACCGCAGTGGCGCCATTTGTTCGCGTGACATTTCCTGCGAGCAATTCGATTGTCTCGGGCGAGCTGATCGTAAGCGTTACCGCGACAAGTGCATTGCCTGTGTTGGATCACACCCTGTATGTTGATGGCTTAGAGATGCCGAGCAGCGAAGATGGCACGAATTACGTAATCAACACGACGGAATGGGCAAATGGCCCTCATACCATCTACGCGGTAGCAAAGTCCGCGTCGGGGCTGACAGGTTTTCCGGGGCACAATCCCGTAACTTATGGTCGTGCCGTTTCACCTTACGTCCCTGTCACTTTCAGCAATTACATCTCACAGCTATACTTTTCCCAGCCGTTCTTTGAGCCAAGCCTCGGCCAAACTCAACGAGTTACCGCCGTGTTTAGCGCGTACTCAGATTGGACGTTACAGGTGCTGGACCAGTCAGAGACGGCGGTCCGAACGGCGACCGGTTCGGGACGCACGATGCTTTTTGATTGGGACGGCACAGGTGATGGTGGCGCGAGTCTGCCGGATGGCATCTACGAGTATGTTGTCAACGCGACCGAAGCGGTTGAGCCTCCACCTCCGCCACCGAGCCCGCCGCCTTCCCCCGGACCTCCGCCCGCTCCTGGTGGGAGTTCAGCAATGTCAGGCTCATCGTATCCCACGACGGCAGAACAGGCTCTTTGGGCAGGACAGACTTCCTACTTCCCGGCATTGCCTCCATTTCCGCCAGTTCGGGTGAACAACGAGTGGTTCACGTGGGAAGAAGTTTATGGTCCCGTGCCCCTGTTCGAGGTCAAGATTTCTCAACGGCAACAGGAAGCCTTTCTCAGCAGCCTTCAAGGTTCGTCGGTCACGACACTCGGCGGCCTGATGGCGGCGGCTGCGTCGCCTAAGGCCCCTAAGAAGCCGCCGGTGAAGCCTGTTAAGGGCGTTGTCGGCACGTTTGGCGTCGCCTATTGGACCTACCCGAACGGCCTTACGAACCAAGTGCCTCCTAACGGCCTTGGTGGTGGAGTGACGTTGGATGGCAACATTACCGGCTCGGTGACATTCGGCGCTGTTCCCGACTTTGCCGTCGCGGCGAACGGCTTCGTGAAGACCATGTCCAGCGGAGGGTGGAAGCTGGGCTTTCACAAGGCAAACAACAACTTACAGGATTATGAGCTAAAACGCTTCGACTTGGGATTCGGAGGCAGCAACCTTTTCAACCGCGTGAACCTCGGTCTGTTCATGTCGCACGGGAACTACGGCTCGACCGTGGACTTCACGGCGGCTACGTCGCAGTCAAAGCAAACGTACTTTGCCGCTGGAGGCACCAACCCACCGAACTCATGGATTCGCCTATCTGAATTTCGCTTCGGCGACAACCTCAGATGGATGGCGCTGCTCACTTGCAACAATCTGGAGGATGATGCTTATCAGAGCATGTACAACAAGTTGGTGCTCCCCATCGGGGACCAAAACCAACCTTGGGCGAATCACCTTCACCTCCTCCTCGGGTGCAGCACTTACTCCGCTGTCACCAAAAACTTTGGGGAACTTTGGGCAAAGAAGATGAGGGGCGGCGCGTTCACAGTTACTCAGACAATTGCAGATGCTTGGTTTAACACCGGAAGAGACGTTTACCGTGGCCAGCCAAGAACCGGAATCTTTACGAATGACCTGTTTTTCAGAGTCGTGGGGTGGGATACCCCAACGTTCAGTGACAGACTGCTCTCATACACGGTTCCTGACCCGTTTATCGACACGCTGACCGACATCAATCAAAGGGTATATCCGTGATCAGGCTGGCGCTGCTGATTTGTCTGTTTCCGGGGCGGAACGTGTTTGCGGAGGGCCTTGTGTTGGATGGCCCGGAGTTCACCGCCACAAATATCTCCATCGTGTGGAATGCGCCGACGAACCACTGGCCGACAAGCCTTTGGGTTTACAAGGTTGTTCCGCAGGAGTTTTCATCTGTCGCAGTGTCCAACCTAATGGCGATAGGAGGTTTCACGATGAAAGATCGCTCACACATCGAAGGACAGCGGCCAGACAAGCGGTTGCTCTACTTTGCTAACAGGGAAAGGACGCGTCATCTCGGAATTGTTCCCATGTTGGGCTGGGCGTACTACAGGGATGAAAAGGCCCGCGACGTTGGAAAGGAGAGAGCCAAGGGCGTGCCGAGCGAAGCGGAGGCCTTGGACTTGGCTCTGAAGTGGCTGGATAAATTGCGCCTCAGTCGTGATGATCTCGCTAGAAGAGATGACAGCTCGGAATTCTACGTTAACCGTGACGTTCGAGAGCGCAGCTGGCGTGATAAAACCACGGGTGAGCACATGAAAGAGGTTATCTCACGAGGCGTTTCATTTGTCCGCCGAGTTGACGGGGTGGACTTTACCGGGATCGGATCGGATGCAGGTTTCTACGTTTCATTTGGAAGCGAGGCCAGAGTCGCTGACTTGGAGTTGGTGTGGCGCAACCTGAAACGAGATAGACGGCGTACCGCCGCTTCGCCAGAAGAAATCCTGGAACGTATCAAGCGAGGGAAAGCGAGGATGGTCCCGATGACCGCCGTAGATTTGAAGAATGCGAACAGCCTGACCGTCGATAAAGCAGAACCCTGTTACCTCGGCGAAAGCGGTGACACGCCACAAGAATTTGTTTACCCTTTTGCCGCGTTGGAGTGTACCATCGAGTTCCAAGACAGACCCAAAACGAGAGTTGCCATCAAGTGCCCGATAATTTCAGATTAGATGGCTAAGTTAATTGCTCGAACAAAGTCGCGAAGAAAAGTAGCTCCATTGCATGTCGAGTCCTCTGCGACAGGTAGTTTTGCTGTATGCCTGCATGCTGGGCGCTTTTGTGGGAGCAGCGGGGTGTCACAGTTACATTTTTCAGGGATGCACCACAATAATCGATCCCGACGGAAGTGGAAGGATGATACACCCGGTCATCCGCGAAACCTGTGCAAGTAGCGCCTGAGAAATGGCTTGGAAATCTGGCGGAGAGAGGGGGATTCGAACCCCCGGTACTTTTTAGGTACACGCGCTTTCCAGGCGCGCGCTTTAAACCACTCAGCCATCTCTCCACCGAGGCGAATGCTAATGTAAATCATCGTCGCGCTCTCGCAATGTTTTTGCGCGCTGGTCCATCCCCAGTTCCTGGACAGCAAACGCCCAGCGATCTGCGGCTTCCTCGATGATTTTGGAAGTTGGTTTGCCCGCGCCGTGGCCGGCTTTAGTCTCGATCCGAATCAGCACCGGGCTTTCTCCGGAGTGGGCCGCCTGAAGGGCGGCGGCGAACTTGAAGCTGTGGGCCGGCACGACACGGTCGTCGTGGTCTGCAGTGGTTACCAGGGTGGAAGGATATTTTGTCCCGGGCTTGAGATTGTGCAGGGGTGAATAGGTGTAAAGCGCCTTGAATTCCTCGGGACTGTCGGGCGAACCGTAATCGGATGTCCAGGCCCAGCCGCGGGTGAACTTGTGGAATCGAAGCATGTCCATGACGCCGACGGCGGGAAGGGCAACGCGAAACAGGTCCGGGCGCTGGGTCATGCAAGCGCCGACGAGCAAACCGCCGTTGCTGCCTCCGGCGATGGCGAGCTTCTCGCTGGAAGTGTATTGATTGGCGATGAGCCACTCGGCGGCAGCAATGAAGTCGTCAAAGACATTTTGCTTTTTCAGCTTCGTCCCGGCTTGATGCCATTCTTTGCCGTACTCGCCACCGCCGCGCAGGTTCGGCTGCGCATAGACACCGCCCATTTCGAGCCAGGCCAGCGTGCTGACGGAGAATGAGGGCGTGAGGCTGATGTCGAAGCCACCATAGCCGTAGAGGCAAAGCGGATTCGCGCCGTTCAGTTTCAAGCCCCTCTTGCTGACGATGAACATCGGCACGCGCGTCCCGTCTTTGCTGGTGTAAAAGACCTGTCTGGATTCGAAATCTTCGGGGTTGAATTTCACCTTTGGCTCGCGAAACACCGCGCTGGTTCCCGTTCGCAAGTCGTAGCGGTAAATGGTCGTTGGGCGGGTGAAGCTCGTAAAGGCATAGAAGGTTTCGGTTTCATGGCGCTTGCCGCCGAAGCCCGTCACGCTGCCGATGCCGGGGAGCTGGACCGTCCGAACCAAGCTGCCCGTCAAATCATAAATCTTTACTTGCGAGTGGGCGTCCTTGAGGTAGGTGGCGATAAACTGATGGTTGACCAGGCTGGCGCCGCGCAGACGGTCGGGGCCTTGCGGGACGACCTCCCGCCAGTTTGCGCGCGAGGGATTTTTAATGTCGATGGCGATCAGGCGTCCGCGCGGCGCGTCCAGGTCCGTGCGGAAATAGAAAGTGGAATCAACATTGTCGATGAAGGTGTAGTCGGCATCAAAATCGTTCAGCAGTTCGACGACCGGGTTATTGGGACTTTCGAGGTCCTTGTAAAAGAAGCGGTTGCGGGTGTCGGTGCCGTGCCAGACCGTCATTGCGAGGTAACGGCCGTCATCCGTCACCGCGCCGAAGAAGCCCCACTCCTTTTGGTCTGGCCGATGATACACCAGCACGTCCTCGGACTGCGGGGTGCCGAGTCGATGATAATAAAGCTTATGGAAGTAATTGACACCTTTGAACTTGTTCGTCGCGGCTGGCTCGTCGTAACGACTGTAAAAAAAGCCTTTGCCATCTTTGGTCCATGAGGCCAGGGACGTCTTGACCCATTTAATTTCGTCTGCGAGGTCCTTGCCGCTGTTGATGTTCCGCACCTTCCAATCCTCCCAGTCGGAGCCCGCCGTCGAGGTGCCATAGGCGAGCAAAGAGCCGTCCTCGGTGACTGAATGGCCCGCGAGGGCGATGGTGCCGTCGGCGGAAAACGTGTTTGGGTCGAGCAACATGGCGGGCACTTCCTCGAGGTTCTTCATCGTATAGAGCACGCTTTGGTTTTGCAGGCCGTCGTTCCTGGTGATGAAATACCGGCCACCATCCCTGAAGGGCACGCCGTAACGTTCGTAGTTCCAAAGCTCCGTCAGGCGATTCTTGATCCGCTCGCGCGCCGGAATCTTTTCAAGATAAGCGAACGTTACCTTGTTCTGCGCTTGGACCCAGGCTTTGGTGTCCGGGGCGTAATCATCTTCGAGCCAGCGATAGGGATCGGCCACTTTCGTGCCGTGGTAATCGTCCACATGGTCGATTTTGGCAGTGCCAGGGTAGGCGAGAGGGACCGCGGGGGCGGTAGTCTTTGGTTGATCAGAGATGCATCCGGAGAGGCACATAACGGCAACAAGGGGAACGAACGCTTTCATGAAATCTGTTGTCGCAGCGAGCGTGAATGGAGAGTGCATTGTGCTCATGTCTAAATTCCTGAGAGTATCCTCTGGAAAGGCACTGTGTCGATGATGCTTCTTCTGGTGCCGGAGTCGTTTGCCGCTATAGCCGAACGACGATTTTCCGGTGCCGCGTGCCTTGCTTGCTTTACGTCGAATTAGGCGATATAACTCCTGGGTGCCCGCAAAAACTCTCCGTTGGACGGTGTTTTCCTTAATAACCTGGAGTTTCGCTGGTTTAGCTTCAGTTCCCGCCGGGTTTGGTGGATTCGGCTTGCCGCCACAGAGCGGCGATTGCATTCCCGCGCACGAACGCCAGCGCATCGAGGAGAACATCCGGCAATTCTCCGCATCCTTCCGGGAGCCGCAGCTTGCCGCCACGCCGACGCCCGCTTCATATCCTTTCATCCCCATGGCGGGAACTGCCTGGCTGGATCGCTTCATTAATAACTTCGTCGATCTCAATCCAGAGCCGGGCCTCATCCGCGATTGGGATTGCACTGACTTTACATACGATGGTCACCTGGGGCACGACCTCCTTTTGCGCACCTTCGGTGAACAGGACATCGGCGTTCCGATCTTTGCCGCGCTGGACGGGGTGGTGACGGACTGGCACGACGGCGAGCCGGATCGCAACACTTCCCTGGAGAACCGCCCAGCCAACTACGTCATCCTCTTTCATGGCGGCACACACTACACCCATTACTTCCATCTGCGGCGTGGGAGTGTGACGGTCACCAACGGGCAAACCGTTCACGCCGGTCAGCAAATCGGTCTTGCCGCCAGCAGCGGCTACAGCAACTGGCCACATCTGCACTTCGAATCCCGGAACAACGGGTTCGTTTACGAACCTTCCCAGGGCCCATGCCGCCCGGGGACAAGTCGATGGGTTAATCAGATCCCGATCCCGCGGCACACCTGGATCGAATATTTCGCCATGCATGGTGAAACGGCATTTCCGGCGGAAAACTTCTTCCCGAACGAGCCGCCTCGCACCGGCACGTTTGTGCGCACCGGCACATTCCAGCGCATTGGTGCGTGGTATATCGTCCACAATCAGACCGCGAATAGCACCTGGCGCGCTCACTATCGCCGGCCCGACGGGACGACCTTCTACGATTCCGGCACCCAATCGTTCAACAACCCGCTTTATCGCTGGGCCAATTGGTGGTTTTGGTACGGCTTGAACCCGGACATCGCCGGAACCTGGACGCTGGAGTTCTCGATCAACGGGCAGTTAATGGTCACAGCCCCTTTCACGGTGCTCAACGCGGGTTCCGTGCCCGTAAACAGGCCGCCGAATCCAGTCGCCGCTGCGTTCGACCCCGTTTGGCCGACCACCAACGACGCCATCTTTTGCCGAATTTCCGAGTCGCTCCTGGCAGACCCCGACTATGATCCCGTGCGTTTCCGCTTCGAATGGACGGTCAATGGCACGCTCGTGCGGCACGTGACCAACGCCGCTTACAGCGACGCCTTGCAACGTGCGCTCGCCCAGGCGGGTGATATCGTGACCTGTCGCGTAACGCCCTCCGACGGGCAAACCTTCGGCCTGCCCACGGTCGTGCAGACGGTCATCGCCGGCGGCGGTCCTCGTTTGACAATCGCGCGGCATACGGACCGCGTCGTGCTTTCATGGCCGACCTCGCTGGTCAATTACGTCGTGCAATCCAACACCAACCTTGTCTCCCCGAATGGCTGGTCAACGATGGTTGGCGCTCCGGCGACCGTTGGCGGCAACCACTGGCTGACAAATCTGATCGACGGGGGTTCAAGAGCTTTTCGGCTGATCTGGCCGTAATTGGACGGAGAGAGAACTTCCTGAACGAGGGCTGACCGGGCGAGTCAAGCGCCAAAGCGCAGTTCCGACCGGCCGGCCCGCGCTCTGGGGAGGCAAAAGGCGGGACCGACCGATCGGTTCTCGCGGCTCGCGCCGCAAGCGGCTATGGGACGCGTGGTCTTCACAATGGTGTTCGTGCCACCCCGCAACGTGAGGTTCACGCCACCGCTTCCTCCAACAATGAAGTCGGCGCCCTGAAAGATTATCTGATCCACGGTGAGACCAGGAACGTTGTTGGTCGAACGCTTCCCCGCGTCGCCTGGAAAGATAACCACTACCGGCGCGGCTTCGCCGGCTGACGGGGGACCGCCGGAAGACCAGTTGGTGGCCAGACTCCAACTTTTGCTGAACAAGGCATCGCCGCTCCAGGTATGGACGCCAGCGCGTGTGAAGGGAGCCTGGCTTACCAATGTGGCGAGGAGGCACAGTCCATGAATTTGCGCTGCTTTCGGGAAGTGAACCGTATTCTTCATCGGTATGACGCGTATCACGGTTCCGATTTGCGTCACAATACGACTACCGGCGTACCTCATTGCGAACCTCTGGGCAAAACGGCGAGGCGCTGGGGCGCATGCGGGCAATCAATGGCAACTGTGAAAGCGCCAGAGGACAGGCGCACTGCTATGACCTGGCGGAACCGTGGACGGCCCGTGCGGGTGCGCTGCCCCTTGGCGCCTTCTCCAAGCCAGAACTCCGGCACTGTCGAAAAATCATCTGTGACCGGCTTGCAGTCTCACGGAGACGGCATATGCCTACGGGCTTAAATTACGTCCTCAAGATTGCGCTGCTTTCCGGGAGGGGGATAGACTCGGAGAAGTTCTTCGCATTTCTCGAGCGAGCTGCGGGTGGGTTCGTCGTACGGGATGAGCTGCAAGGCTGCGCGCAGGAAGCGACATGCCTCGGCGACATCACCGAGTTGCAGGCGGCAGACGCCGATGCCTTGCATGGCCCCATAATGGTGCGGGTTCAGCGCCAGGACACGCTTGGAGTCGGCAATGGACTTGTCGTATTGTCCCAACTCCCAGAAAACGGCTGCGCGGCGGTTCCAGCCTTCGGCGAAATCCGGAAACTGATGAGTCAGGCGGTCTGACAAAGCGAGCGCGCGCTGCCACTCCTTTTTGTCCATGGCATCATGGATCTGGTGCAGCACGCGGTAAGCCTTGTCGCCTGCGGCGTGAAACCAGATGTGTTCCAGCGCCTTGCGGCCCAAATCGCGCACCGAGTTGGCTTCGGCTTGCAGCGCCCGGAGTAACTCCCGCTCGCATTTCAACTGCGCCAACTGCGTGGCCGCGTGGAGTTGTTGACGCGCATTGCCCGTGTGAAGCAATCGAACCAGCCGCGCGCGGTACCAATTGGTACGCTCAACCAGCGCCATCAAGGCAAACGCCGCTCCGACAGAAATGCCGACGATGCAAAGCCATCGCAGCACGAGTCGGAGAGAGCGCTTCACGAAAACAGTATAGTCCCGCGGCGGCATCCGGCAATTGCGGTTTCCCCGGTCCCCGAGATCGGGGTTTTACGGCTTCAGGCCGCGCCGCCCGACTGACAATCAAACCGTCGTACCCCTCTCATATTACCATTACGGCCAGATGTAGAAGAGCCTCGTCCAAGTCGGGGCGCGAAGCCGTCTCCTCCCCTTCGGGGGTCGGCTGCGCTACGGCTCGCTACGCTCGCCTCCGCTCCGCCTCCCCCCGAAGGGGAGGAGACGGATGAAGACAAACAATTTACAGAA
>JAKEEH010000469.1 GCA_022616725.1 Limisphaerales bacterium
ACCGAGCCGATACGACGCAAAATGTGTTTGTCTTGTTACATAGTCAGACTGACCAACGCCTTGAACATAGCCGCTGGCGGCACATCGCCAAGTCCAAAGGCCAGGCGGAGTGAGCAGCGACTTGCCAGATGATTCCAGGATGCGTAATGCCGCAGGAGGGGACCGTCGGAGGAATATGAGGAATCGCATGTCCAGAACCACAACAAAGGAGACATCAGCCACAGACGGAGAGTTACAGCGTGGCGCTTTCTGACACCGCAAGCGGGGAAACTCTACCTTACGTTTTTCTTCACCAGGAAATCCGCAACGTCGTTGCGGATTTCTTTGGCGAACTCGTCCCGCCCAATTCCCACTCCCGCAGGAAAAGAAGTGTTAATCGCCTCCTTGAAAAGGCGTCGCTTGGATTAAGCCGGGGTAAGGCGGGCCGGTTCTTCGAGGATGTCCAGGATAGGCTTCGCGCAATACACGCGGTCCCGTTTCGCTTCGCTGACTTCTCTCAAGACCTTTAACTTCTCCAACTGCCCGATGGCGCGCATCACCGTGTTGTAGGCGAGGTTCAACTTTTCCTCCGCGCCGCGCGGCGTCAGGAACGGATTCGCGCCAATCATGTCGAGCATTTGCAATGCGACCTTCGTGCCGGTCTGGCCGGAAAGCTTGTCGCGCCAGTTCGTGAGCAACTGATTGATTCGCTCGGCCCGGCTCAAGGCGTCTTCAGACTGCCGCGCCACGCCATTCAAGAAGTATTGCACCCAGCCTTCCCAATCGCCGTGCTCCGACACGCCGCGCAGTCCCGCGTAATAATCCGCGCGCGTCGCCTCGAAGAACGCCGAGAGATAAAGCAGTGGCGCGGGCAAAATGTTGCGCTCGCACAGTTGCAGCGTGATGAGCAATCGGCCCACGCGCCCGTTCCCGTCGAGAAACGGATGAATCGCCTCGAACTGGTAATGCGCCAGCGCCACATGAACCAGTGGCGGCAGCATCCGTTCGTGCAGAAATTTCTCCCACGCTGACAGATGTTCGCCCAACACATCCGGCGGAGGTGGCACATACTTCGCCTGCGCGAGCGTTTCGCCGGGACGGCCAATCCAATTCTGCGAGCGCCGGAATTCGCCTGGCGTGGCGTGTCCGCCGCGCACGCCGGTCATCAGATGTTCATGCAACTCCCGCACCAGACGCAGCGACATCGGCAGCGACTCCAACCGTTCGATTCCATGTTCGAGCGCCGTCACGTAATTACCCACTTCGCGCAAATCGTCCGGGCTGCGTTCCACGGAGGCGCCCGCTTCCGCCGCCAGCAACTCGCCGAGCGTCGCCTGCGTGCCTTCAATCCGACTCGACAGCACAGCCTCGCGCCGCATGAACGGGCGAATCAATACATGCGGATTGGGCAACCGCCGCCCTTCACCCGCCAGCCGTCCCACGAGCATGGAAGCATCCGCCAGCGCGTTCGCCAGCGCCGGAGACCACTCCAACTGCGGTGGCAACGGGTTCGGATGAAAGGCACGATACCCTTCCAGCGTCGTGATCCAACGCCCGGAGGACTTGCCTGGATTTGATTTGCTCGACGTTCTCGCCATGCGTGGGTAGGATTTCACTGTTTCAGAAGCCGCACAAGGAATGAAACAGCCGCCTTTGTTATTTCAGTCGGCTGAAATGGCGGCCAACCGTGTTTCATAAACTTCTCTGGCGCGTAGAACGTCGGTGAGATTCCTCATCGTTTGGTTTTTGCCTTTGCGGCTTTCCCGACGGTGGTTGTGTAACCCTCAAGAATTTCGGGGGCGACTTCCAGGGCATCCTTCGCCGATTGGTTCAGTTCACTAAGAGTGTGCTTCTGCTCCTTCTTCGTCTTCGCATTGATGAGTTGTTGACTCTTGATGGCGTCAGCTTGCTGCCAGTTTCGCAGAAAAGTGAGTGCCACAGGAAGGCTTATCGCGAGTGCGCCAACACCCATCGCCCAAAGCAGCCGTTGCATTCCGCCAGCATTCGTTTGGTTCAGCAACCATGCGGCGCTTGCACCAGCGATTGCCTTTAGCGCGAGCAGCATGAGCCACCTTTCCATCAGGCGCTTTTTGAGCGCCTGAATGCGTTCCTGCAAATGCTTGGCTTGTGCCCCTGTTAGCGCATCCGAGTGTGGCAGGTCAGACACCTTCTCAATCGCCTTCCAGAAAAATGCTTCCCCAAGAAGAAACACCGCCGCCGCCGCTCCAAGAAGCCAGCCTTGGGTCTTTGGATGGTAGCGTCCGCAAAAATGGTCGGCGACCCACAGAACGGCTCCCAGCATCGCCGCCAACGCCACGATGCGTAACACCCGCCGTATAATCGCAGCATTCATTCTTCGCCATCAACGATTCCCTTCTCCACCAGTTCCTGCAAGTAGGCATGAATCGCCTTGTCCACCTGTTGGGGCACCGGCATCGCGCCCGAACACTCAAGGTAAAACTTCTTATGAGTCTTCAAGTCCGAGCCTTTCAGTTCAGTACCGTCCTCGAACGTAAAGCGAACAACATCGGTGGTGACATGGCGGAGCGAATTGGCCATCATGTCCATGATTGGACCTGCCTTTTCCAACTTCTTCTTTGCGCATGTCACCTCCAGTTTGATGCGGACATCGTTGGGATCAAAATCGCTTTCGAGCAGCACGTCTTCGGGCAGCTTGCCTCCGAGCATCTCGATTAGCGATGTGATGGCCGCCCACGCAGCGCCGTCCGGCTTGAAGTGCTGTGCTGTGACCGTGGTCGATGTCTTCTGTTCAGTACCAGTTTCCTGCGCCTGCATGTCGCCGGTCTTCGCCCCCAGTGTTGTTTGCAGGTTGAATGCCTGAATGTGTTGGAATTTCTTTTCGCGAATCGCCTGCGGAGGACGGTCATCCAGACTCACATACGCCCCAGAAGGCCAGTGCTCCTTCTTTTTCAGCAAGGAATTCAGGTAATCTTCAAGATGTTCAGAGGAACAACTCCGGCTCGGAAGGAAGATTACGTTATTCTTCCAGGCCCCAAGAAACAGATAACCGTCGAGGAACTCCGTCTCCTTCGCCCCTGGCAATTTCGGAGGTTCCACTTGCTTGATCGGCCAATCTTTGGACTGGGGCGCAATGCCCATGATCGGTTGCAAAGCGCCTTTTTCATACGTCGTCATGGTCCCGCAGAGAATGGCCTGATGATGGTGTTCGTGAACCATGACGCGCCCTTCGTCGCCGTTAAGTCCCAGATGTTCGAGCCGATCGTTGGGAAGGGGCAGTTGTTTTAACACAGCTTCGAGCATGTGCTGCAAGGTTCCCTTTGCGCCATGCAGAACGGCTCGTTTGTAGTGCATCTCCTTATATTTCTTTTCCATAGTCAAAACATTGGTGACAGCAGCAGACCGACGGCGGCGTTCGACATCTGCAATCGAATCAGCGCCATGCTAGTTCCCCCACGCCTACGAACGAGGAAAGCCAAGCCGACGGTGAATGAAACTGGGTTCCGGGTCAATTCCTGGAATGCACCACAAGACGCGCCCAAAGCTAAACGAGCCGGCGCCACCATGGAAACCACTTCGCAACGCTGCCGTCCGGTTCGACTGGCGGAAGCGTCACGCGGCGATAGCCTCGCTCGCAGTGGACGAGGACGCATTCGTGGTCGCGGAGGTTGCGGAGCAAGTGCGGTTTGATTTTGTGTTCTTCGGTTTCGGAGTAGTTCACGTTGCGCTTGCCGGCGCTGTAGCCCCATGAGCGTTTGATGAGGCGCTTCTTGCCGAGGAAGTCGGCGCTTTGCACGGCGTCCTGCTCGTCGGCGGCGCGGAAAATTATCCGATTTCGGAGGTTCAACGTGAGCACCTTGGCCTTGTCTTGGCCAAGTGGCGGAACCAACGATGTGGTGGACTGCGCGGCGGCAATAATGGTCGCACCGGCTTCGCGGATGACATCGACCACGTTGTAATCGCTGGTGCCGTCTTCACTGGCGGTCATGAAGCGTTGGGCTTCGTCGGCCCAGAGGATGAGCAGATTGTCGTTCGCGCGTTCATCGCGCGATTTGTCGAACCGGCGGAGAGCGTGATTGTAGAACAGGAGCTTCAGGAACGTGTTCACATATCGGCGCTCAGTCTGGAACTTTTGCGGCATCGTCACGCAAACGATTTTGCCCGCGTCCACGTCGCTGATGTCGAAGCTGCTGACGGGGGAGCAGAAGACTTCGGCGACTTCGGGCGTGAGGAAGTATTGGAGGTAATTGCCGATGGTTTCGCGCACGCCGCCGAGCTGCTCGGGCGGTTGTGCCAGGAAACGATTACCGAAATGTTCAATGAGCGCGGTGCGGCGCGGCATGGGGAGCAACTCGCTGAGGGTCTGCACGGCGTCCGCGACCGATTCGTTGTCGGAGAGGAGTTCGTAAGCCCCTGCGAGGGTGACGGGACGGCGGGTTTCGTAGAGCAGTTCCAGCGCATGGGCGATGTGCGTTTGCGCCTGGCTCTTGAAGAAGCCCTTGTCGCCGCCCTGGCCGAGACTCGTCGCCGTGTCCACGACGAACTTGGCGTAGGTGTTGAACGGGATCGTGCGATTGCCGGTGAGATTCAAACGGTGCGCGGGCACCCAGTCCGGGCCGCTGTCGTCCGGACGTATCTGAACGTGAATCAAGTCAGGCGTGCGGCCGTAGTGTTCCGCCATCGCCTTGAGGATTTCCCAATAGACGCCCTTCTCGTCAATCAACAGCCCGCCCCAACGTGGTTCGTTGCGGAAGACCTGGTGAGCGAGTTGATTCACGCCCGAACTGGTCTTGCCAGAGCCGGTGTCGCCGGTGATGAGCCAGCCGCGACAGAACTGGCTGCGTTTCCAAGTCAGTCCCTTGAGCCGCGCGACAAAACCTTCGCGGCGCCCCGGCATGACGAGGACAAGAATGCCGAACCCAGCCGACAAGACCGCGAGCAGCGAGCCGTAGGGCTGCGGCAAGTAGCGATAGCATCCAATCGCGAGGGCCGCGCTGATGCCGAACATGAGAATGCCAAAGAGATTCATAGAAGAAACTTCCCGATGAAGATGCCAACGACGATGGCGAGCAGCGCGGTGAGCAACAACCCCGTCACGCTGGGCGCAACCAGTCGTGTCGCGCTCTTGTAGCGGCGGAGTTCTTCCGTCAGCGCCGCCGCTTGGCGCTGGAACGCTGTGGTGTGCTGATGCAACTGAACCAGCGAGTCGCGGAAGTCTGAGAACGATGGCAGTTCCTCGCGCCGGATTGCATCCCACTGTTGTTGATGGATGCGGAACAATTCGAGGCAGAGCAGCAACGGTTCGTCCTCTCGCAGCTTGTACGTGTCCCGCCATTGCTTGATGGCCTGCTGAAAGCGGTCAGGCGGTTTTGGTGGCGGTGTTTCCATGAGCAGGCTTGGAATTCTCTGGCAACAGCAGGTCGGCGGCGGTTTCAATTTCGGCGTAGAGGCGTTTCTGCCACGTCACGAGCCGCTGGCGGTCGAGCAGATAAAAACTCTCGTGTTTTGCGGCGGCGGTGACGGTGAGGTTCGCTCGGCTCAAGCCCTCCACGAGCCATTCTTCCATGCGCGGCATGGTGATTTCTTTCCCGCCGAGCTTCTTGAGGAGCTTCACACGCACCGCCGATTGGTCGTAGAGCGCAAAGGTTTCTCCATGAACCTGGTTACGGATGACGACGAAGCGCGCCCTCTCGCCGAGTTCATCCACGACGCGCTGAATCTGGTCGAGGCTGTCGGCCTCGTGATTCACGGGCATGAGCAGCGTCAGCCGGGCGTCGAGCAAGCGAAGCACCGAGGCGACATCAATCGCCGCGAAGTATTTCAGGAAGACGTCGGTGGAAGCGGCGCGGCAATCGACGACGACCAACTCGGCGCGCTCCAAGGCACGGAACATCTCGTCGAGCGAACGTGGCTGGGCGAGATTCACGAACCCGGCATCAGGATGAAACCGCTTGAGCGTGGAATTCTCGTTGTCGGAATCGCACGCGACGAAGGGTGTGCCCTTGTCCTTGAAGAACTGGACGAGGTTGACGGCGAAGAAGCTTTTGCCGACGCCGCCCTTGCCGTTGAGGATGAGATTGAGTTGTCGTTTCATAGGTCTTCGGGTTTGGCGAATTCGATGTGGGCAATGCGCGGTCCACCCTCGGTCTTGGCTGGCGGCAGTGACAGCGACGGGGCTGCGCTCAACAAGGCATCAAGGAACGCAGCTTGCGCCGTCTCGTTGAGCGCGGACTTTGGTGCAGTGTGAATGTTGGTGGGAGACGCAGTGCGCGGCGCAGCGCCAGGCTTGCGCTGCGCGCTGCGCGCACGTTTCTCTCCGAGCACGCGCTGACAGAAACGCATGACACAGGTATCCGACGCAGCAATACCGCTCTGCGTGAGCAG
>JAKEEH010000470.1 GCA_022616725.1 Limisphaerales bacterium
CCGGAGTTGTAGTAACCGGAGTTGTAGTAACCGGAGTTGTAGTAACCGGAATTGTAGTAGCCGGAATTGTAGCTGTAGCAGGGGGCCGTCGGGTAAACTGAGGTCGAATACACCGAACTGGCATACACCGGCGCGACAGGCTCGACCGGCTGATAGGTCGCGGCAGAATTGCCGGCATAGATGGGCGGTTGATAAACGATCGGCGGCACTGGAGTCGTGCCGGGGCCACCGAGAACAAAGACATCTTGCGCCGAACCTGAGATGGCCACCGCAGCCCCAATTGCCAGCAAAAGCGCGTTTTTCATAATCGTCTCCACTTATAGACGTGTGCCCGGTACACGTTCTTCAATTCTAACAATACATCCATTGGCGACTATTTCAAACCACCGCTGCTCCAGCGTTCGCCAGCGCGGAGGATGCAATGCGGCTGGTTCAACGCGCGCGCCGTAGCCTCGAATTCCTCCGTGGTTACCGTGTTAAATTCGAACATATCGTAGTGACACGGGATCACGACGCGCATGCCGGTGTCTTTGGCGAGGGTCGCGGCTTCCCGACCAGTGAGATTCCCAGCGACGCCGCGCTCCGGCCTGTCGCCATTGATGGGCAGGAGCCCGACGTCGATTTGCATTGGCCTAAGCGTCTGTTCAATGTCGTCATACAATTTCGTGTCGCCGGAATGGTAAATGGTCCATGGACCCGCCCGCACGATGTATCCCAGAAACTTATGGCGGCCCCATTCATCCTTCTCGATCAGGTTGTGCGCCGCGGGGACAGCGTGAATCCTGAAGCCGGCCAACGCAATTGATTGCCCGGCATCCAGGCCGCGGGGGTATTCAGCGACGGTGCGGAGCCGGTCCACGGCCACTTCGCGGTTGGCCTCGGGGATGACCAATTCGATGCGGGGGTTCACGCGCATCAAGGGTTGGAGAGTGTCCTTGTCCAGGTGATCGGTGTGCCTGTGGCTGGACGTGACAACATCGATGAAATCAAGCCGTTCCGGGGCGATCACCCGCTCGGTCATGCGGACGTGCGGCTTGCCCGTGCTGGCGTATTTATGAGTCAGCGAATCGGAGAGGTAGGGATCCATCAGCAGATGCCGCTCTTGCCATTGGACGAGAAAGCCGCTTTGTCCGAGCCACCAAAGGTGCACGTTCTCGGTATCGGCGCGCGCGAGGCGCACATCTTCAAGAAAAGCGTCGTCCTGCAGGGCGGGTTTCATCATTTGAGAAACAGGATTGCGGAAGCGGCGTGATCTTCAAGCTTTCGCTGGAGTCCGCGCTTGCCTGAGCATGAGCCATTACCTACAAAACGCCCATGTCACAGACGGCAACCCGCGTCGGCGCGCGCCACGGGCACTCATTCGACCTCAAAAAGTATCTGGAAACGCGAACGGAAGCGGTCAACCGGGCGCTCGACGCGTATTTGCCGCCGGCTTCGACCAGGCCCGCGACTATTCATAAGGCGATGCGGTATTCGTTGTTCGCGGGCGGCAAGCGCATGCGCCCGGCCCTCTGCCTCGCGGCCGCTGAAGCTTGCGGCGGAAACGAAAGCGCCGCCATGCCGCTGGCCTGCGCGGTCGAGTGCGTTCACACTTACTCGCTGATTCACGACGACCTGCCGGCGATGGATAACGACGATTATCGGCGCGGTAAACTGACGAATCACAAAGTTTTTGGCGAGGGCATCGCGATCCTTGCCGGCGACGCCCTTTTGACGCAGGCCTTCGCGATCGCTGCGGAGTTCCGGCCAACGCCCCGCTATTCGCACGACCAGATTTTCCGCGAATTGACCCATGCCGGCGGCTCGCTGCAACTGATCGCCGGCCAGGTGGCCGACCTGGAAGGCGAAGGCAGGAAACTCAGCGCGAGTCAACTGCGTTACATTCACGAACGGAAGACGTCGGCCCTGCTCTGTTGTGCGGTCCGCCTCGGCGGGATGAGCGCGAACTGCCCGGCGCCGCAGCTCAAAGCACTGACGGATTTCGGACATAACGTCGGCCTGGCGTTTCAAATCATCGATGACATTCTCGACATCACACAAACCAGCGAGCACCTAGGCAAAACCGCCGGCAAAGATACCGCGGCAAAAAAGGCCACCTATCCCTCGATCGTCGGCCTGGAGAAATCGCGCCGGATTGCCAAACGACTGACCAATCGCGCGTTCGAAGCCCTAAAGATTTTTCGCGGCAGAGCCTCGGCTCTTGAAGCCCTTGCTATTTACCTTTTGCAGCGCGACAGGTGACTGGAGGCGAGAGAGCCAAGAGCCCGGACCTTCGACGCTCGACGTTCGATTCTCTTTGTTGATTGGAGTTTTGCGATCGTTCCCTTAGGTTGCGCGGCCGATGGTATCGCAAAAACCATGGCGGCCCGAGGCGGTGTTGCTGCTCCTGTCCGGGATGATGCTGACGCTTTCGGTCAGCATGCTGGGCATCCACCTCGTCCAGGGCGAAGATCTGGCTCCGAAGTTCGTCACGTTTTTGGTCAGCACGCTGGGCGTGCAGTGCGTCGCGCTGGTGCTTCTCCATTTTTTCCTCAGGCAGCATGCCGTCAGGTGGAGTGAGTTTTTTGGCGTCAGAGAGCGCCGCATCGTGGTCGCGGTCCTCTTTGCGCTTGGTATCGCGGTGGTCGCGATGCCGCTGGCATGGGGACTCAATCTGATTTCGGCTAAACTCATCGAAGCGTTTCACGGCGCGCCCGAGCAACAGTTGGTTGTCAAGGTCCTGGAGGAGACAAGGGATCCCCTGCAGCGAACGGTCTTCGCGTTGACGGCCATTGTCATGGCACCGGTCGTCGAGGAGTCGCTGTTTCGCGGCATTCTTTATCCTTTGTTAAAGTATCGCGGCTACCCGCGCGCCGCGCTCTGGGGCAGTTCGCTGCTCTTTGCCGCCATCCACCTGAATCTGATGACGTTTCTGCCCCTGCTGTTTTTCGCCCTGGTGCTGATCTGGATTTACGAGCGCACGGACACGCTCCTGGCGCCAATCGTCGCGCACGCCACGTTTAACTCGATAAACTTCCTCATCTTTATGAACCAGTCACTGGTAGATCGTTTGCTCGACCCGACCCCGTGAACGAATTCGACCTTATCCATCGCCTGACCCGCAATCTGCCGGCCAACCAGGCGCTCGTTTCCGGCGCCGGGGACGATTGCGCCGTCCTCGATTTGGGGCTCGGCGATCGATATGTCCTGTTTAAAACAGATGCAGTCGTTGAAGGCATTCATTTCAAAACTGACACGCCGCCGCAAAAGATCGGGCACAAGGCGTTGGCCCGCTGTCTGAGCGACGTTGCCGCGATGGCAGGGACGCCGACCGCCGCCTTGATCACCCTTGGTCTGCCGCCAAACTTTGATCCGACAACGGTTGAATCCATTTATGAGGGCATTTCTGCATTGGCCCGCCGTTACGAAACGGCGATTGCCGGAGGTGAAACGACGACGAATCCCGAGCGCATTTTCATTTCCGTCGCGCTCCTGGGCACAGTTGCTAAAAACAAATGCGTTCACCGTTCGGGCGCAAGACCAGGCGATGCTATCTTCGTCAGTGGCGAGTTGGGCGGCTCGCTCTCCGGCAAACACCTTGAGTTTGAACCGCGTCTCCGTGAAGCCCAGTGGCTCGCCGACGCCTTCCCACCCACGTCGATGATCGATCTGAGCGACGGCCTCGCGGGCGACCTCCGGCACATTTTAACGGCGTCCGGTGTGGGCGCGGAGCTTCTATCGGACTCTATTCCGATCAGCCGCGCGGCCAAACTGCACGCCCGCGTCGAATCCTCCGCCAAGCCGCCCCTGCTGGCCGCGCTGACCGACGGAGAGGATTTCGAATTGCTCTTTACCATTCCGAGCAGTAACGCAGTCGCCGTGCTCGACAAGTGGAAAAAACAGTTTCCCGGCCTGCGGTTGACCTGCATCGGGCGCATTACGGCGGCACGCGGGCTAAAACTGCGCGATAAAGGCGGCTTGCGAGAGATCGGCCTGCGCGGCTACGAGCACTTCACCAAACCGGAGCAGTCCTGATGATGAGGCTGGCACGCAAGGAGACAAAGCGCCAGAGGACAGGCGCACTCCACGACGCAAGCGCAGGAGCGTGGGCCCTTGACAGTTCCGCCAGGTCGTGGAGTGCGCCTGTCCTCTGGCGCTTTACGTCGCACGATGAGGTTCGAGGGTTCAACCCGCTAAAACTCCTTTCGGCTAAATCTTTCCCTGAACCCTCTCAGGTTCAGGGGTTCCCCCGCCGTGCCTGAAGTTGCCACACATAATCCCGAGGAGACCACAGCCCTGGGCCGCAGTTGGGGCCAGAGCGCCGAACCCGGGCTCGTAGTTGGCATGACGGGGAAACTTGGCGCTGGGAAGACCCAAATCGTCAAGGGCATGGCGCAGGGCCTGGGTATCAAGGACCGCGTGCTGTCACCGACCTTCTCCCTGGTGCACCAGTACACGAGCGGGCGCATTCCTCTCGTGCACATTGATCTGTATCGACTCGACACACCCAGCCAGGTGATCGGCGCCGGCCTCGAGCAGTTCATTTATGACCCCACAACGGTGGTGGTCATTGAGTGGGTCGAACGCTGGTTTGGCAACGAGCCTCCGGCGTTAGTTCCGCCGGGCGTTTATCGCGCCGTGCGGATCGAAACCCTAGGCGAAACCTCCCGGCGCATCACGTATGACGATACTCGCGCTTGAGTTTTCATCCGCGCGGCGCAGCGTCGCCGTCCTTGTCCCCGGAGCGGAGCCATTCTGCGCCGTGCGCGCCGACGCCGAGCGCAGCACCCACGCCTTCGAACTGATTGAGCGAGTGCTACAAGAGGCAGGACTGGAGCGGAGAGCCATTGATTGTATCGCGGTGGGTCTTGGGCCCGGAAGCTACACCGGCATTCGCGTCGGCATCGCTATTGCCCAGGGATGGCAGTTGGCTGCCGGAGTAAGACTGCTCGGCGTGAGCAGCGCGGATGCGATCGCCGCGCAAGCGCGCGCCGCCGGAGTGAAAGGAAAAGCTTTTTGTCTCATCGATGCGCAACGGCGCGAATATTACCTGGGAGCGTACGATCTGGACTTCGATCCGCCACGAGCCGTCGAACCGCTTGCCATCACATCGGCGAGCGCCGTCTCGGAGTTGGCGGCGCGCGGCGAAACTTTGATCGGACCCGAGCCGGCAGTCGAAGGCAACCGCCTGATTTATCCGGATGCCGCGACGCTTGCCCGGCTGGCTTCGCTCCGCACAGACTTCGTTCCCGGCGAGCGGCTCGAACCGATTTACCTGCGCGAAACCGCGTTCGTCAAAGCCGCTCCGCCGCGATTTCAGATCCTTCTGCCATGAGACAGTACCGTTGCTGGGCCGAAATCGATCTCGACGCGCTGCGCGAGAACCTCGCCTGGATTCGCCATCGTGTCGGGCCGAACGTCAAAATCATGACCGTCGTCAAAGCCGACGCCTACGGCCATGGCCTCAAGCAAATCGCCGCGCTCCTCATGCAAAGTGGCACCGACGTCTTCGGCGTGGCCAATCTCGCCGAGGCGCAGGCCATTCGCAGCGTCGGCCGCGGCTGGCCCATCCTCATGCTCGGTGCCTGTCTGCCGTTTGAAGCCGAAACCGCCGTGCGCGAAGACGTCATGGCAACCGTTTCGACCTACGACGAAGCGCGCCGGTTTTCCGAAGCCGCCTCCAGGTTGGGCCGCCCCGCTGATATCCACATTAAGGTGGACACGGGCATGGGACGTTTGGGCGCCACGCCGCACGAGGTTCTGGATCTTTGGAAGCGCCTCGAAGGGCTGCCCGGGCTGCGGATTCGCGGATTCTACACGCATTTCGCGTCAGCCGAAGATGATCCTTCGTTCACCCGCGCGCAAAAGCTCCGCTTCCGGCGTCTTCTCGCAAAAGCGCCACATCAATCGCTCGACTACCTCCACGCCAACAACAGCGCGGCCCTGCTCTTCGAGCAGGATACTCATCTCAACACGGTCCGCCCTGGCTTGCTCGTCTATGGCATCCTGCCCGAGGGCAACCGCCGCATCCGTTCCGAGTTGCAACATCAGGTGCGGCCTGCCCTGAGCTGGAAATGCCGTGTCAGCCTGGTCAAGGAAATCACACGCGGCACCGCCCTCAGCTACGGGCGCAGCTTTGTTGCTCCCCGCCCCATGCGCGTCGCGACCCTGACCGCGGGTTACGGCGATGGTTACCTGCGTGCCGGCAGCAACCGCGCTCGAGTCCTGATCGGCGGCGAGTACTGCCGCGTCCTGGGCCGGATCACCATGGATCAAACGATCATTGACGTAAGCCGCCTGCCCCAGGTCCAAAGCGGTGATGAAGCCGTGCTCATAGGCCGGCAAGGGAGCCGCCAAATCACCGTGAACCAGCTTGCCGGCTGGTGCCGCACGATCCCCTGGGAAATTCTCACCGCAATCACTGCGCGGGTGCCCCGCATCTATACAGGCAGCCAGGCATCGTAGGGCACGAGAGTTACCCGCTGGATTGCAGGTGATTGACGTGAGCAGCTCGGCAAATCCCCAGCGCGTGGGCGTGATTGGCGGATAATACCAGTTGCACCACGGCGGCCCCTAAATTATGTTTCGCCTCCTTTCGACAAGGGTTGGTAGCTCAGTCGGTAGAGCAGCGGCCTTTTAAGCCGTTGGTCCTGGGTTCGAGTCCCAGCCAACCCACCAACAACGTCCAACCGATCCGCGCAGCACAAGTCTCCATGACTCTCACTGATAACGAATGTAAGGCCCGGTTTAGCCCTCAATCGTGATTCCTGATGACGGACAGCTGATTCTCGGGTGGAATGATAGACGCCCGCCGCTCCATCGGACGAACTCGCTCTTTAAGCTCATACCAGACTTCGTCAGCCTCGCAAGCCGGGTCGAGTCGAAGCAACTCCAGCACGCCGACAAACTCGAAGTGAACTGGATTGCCCTGGTTGTTCTTGTAACGGTGCTGGGCAGCACGACCTCGCCGCTTGGCTTCGCGCAGTGCAGCCTGGCCATGGGTCGCTGAAAACGTAATGATGCGCTCCTCGCATGTGCGCCGAACGTCGGGCGAACCCTCCACCATGACACGAAACTGGAACAGGAGTTTCGCTGCATATCGTCCGCTCTGCTTCTTCCTGGTAATCCCGTTTGATAGTTCCTCGAAGTAGGCTTCGAGTGGAAATGCACTGCCATCATCAGCAACCACAAGGCGGTTTCCTCGCTCAAGCACTCCCTCGAGATGTGTCCGAACGAAGCGCAGCCCCAAACAGAGCGCCTGCAATGAGTCCTCTCCATAAATGTCTCTCGGCTTGCTGTCGAGCCCGGCAACGCGAATGGCACACGCCCAAGAGCCGCGACGATCAGGACGCGGACAACCAATCTCGACGTGAATTGGTGTACGCGTGCCACTGGGGGCGACCTCAACGAGTTTCAAGCTGGCGACGGGTGCGTCCATAAACGTGATCGAAAAGTGTGTTTATGCCTGTATTCGCACTCTTATGGCCGTCTCAGCTCCTCCGGCTCAAGGTCGGGATACCGGCGATAAATCGGCTGCATTATGTCCAGACAAATCGAGCCCATGATGTGACCGATGATTTTCCAATACGCTTTGAACTCCTCGTCTGGGCAAGTCTCCATTACCCAACGAACGGAATTGCCGAACATTTACGCATCATCTTTTCGACTTCTGCTGCCGTGTCTTTGTTGGAAAGCATAGGGACCACTATATGGCAGCAGCGTCGAGAACGGCAATTCTCCTGAGATATGGGAGATATGGCGCCAGGTGTGGCAACCATTTCAGGGTAGGATAATTTGGGGGGTCGTCCGGACGGGGTCGGTCCCGGGTCGGTCCCGAGTATTTACACTGAGCGATTCTTCATGTTTTGCATTCTTGATACGGCTCGCAGCCCTTTCCTGCCTTTAGATATTACTCTCGGCTTAACAGCCGCTCACCCGATTTCAGGCTGTGTAGGATGTTCACCCAAACATCGAAGCATTATGGGCGATGCTTTGTCATGTTCCAAAATGAGCCTTAGAAAGTGGAAGCCCCGGTCCTCGCACTCACGAGCCGGGCCTTCTTTCGACCAACCGCACGCACGGCGTACCCCTCGAGGGTTGTCGCTCTTTCTACCGTGCTCCGCCATTTTACCAACAGTTTACCTTCTACTTCTTGGTGCCCGATTGACCCTGCCTTACCTTGGCCTA
>JAKEEH010000471.1 GCA_022616725.1 Limisphaerales bacterium
AAACTCGTCTATGACGGTGCCGAACACGTCAGCGTGGCGAGTTTTTCGCCGCGGCACTACGAGCATACAATTGTGGTGCACGGCTTCGCCAAGGCGTATTCAATGACGGGCTGGAGGCTCGGTTACCTCGCCGCCCCTGAGCCGATTGCCAAAGCCATTGACGCGATCCAGAGCCACAGCACAAGCAACCCGACGTCCTTCGCGCAGAAGGGCGCGGTAGCAGCCCTCAATGGGCCGCAGGATCATTTGAAGAGCTGGCTGGCCGAGTACGCGAAGCGCCGCGGCTTCGCGCACCAGCGCTTGAACAGCATTCCGGGGATTACGTGTGTCAATGCAAAAGGTGCCTTTTACCTTTTCCCAAATATTTCGCGACTGGGACTGAAGTCCACGGAATTCTGCGCGCGCCTTCTGGACCAGGAAAAGGTGGCGGCGGTGCCTGGGATCGCCTTCGGCGCCGATGACTACTTGCGCATCAGCTACGCGACCAGCCTGGCGAATATCGAGAAGGGCCTTGACAGGATCGAGAGATTCGCTCGGTCGCTGACGAAGTAAGCCCTTTTAGACGCCGGTAGCCTGGTGGCATCCTGGAGGCAGCTCAGCACCGCCCGCTCCAGCGCTCTTCCGGGCGATAGAGTAGCTTCAAACGCCCGGATCCATGAGCCCGTCTTGACGAGCGAACTTGCAAGCCAACATACTCTTTTGGTGATCGCTCGTGATTGTGTCGAAGCCGTTACCTGCCGCAATGCATGGCTGTTTCGATTTATTGTTTTCGTGGTGATTGGGACTGTGGCGCAGCAAGCGGTTTTCGCGCAAAGCGCGGAGGCAAAAGTCGGGACCATCGAGGGAACCGTGAGCTTCGTCGGCGAGATTCCCAAGTCAACCGTCGCGGACGATGCCGGTGTGCGCCACGACCTGGTGGAAGTGGACGGCAGGACGCGAGGGCTACGCTATGTCGTCGTGTATCTGACTCGGACGGACGGAGCGAAACTCTCCGGCGAACGCGCCGCGAGCTCAAGTCATTCGTCGGACAAACTATTGATGGACCAAGTGGATTACGCGTTCCGGCCACGTGTGCTCACCGTCCAGGAGGGTGAACTCGTGACGTTTACGAACAGTGATCCTGCCAACCATAATGTCCGTACAATCGCCCGCAACAAAACCAACAAGTTCAATGTGTTCACCGGGGTCGATGGCAAGTACGAACACCGCTTCGGCGTTGAGCCGGAGCAACGGCCGATACGATTAGGCTGCGATATTCATCCCTGGATGCAGGCGTGGATTTATGTTTTCGATCATCCGTTTTTCGCAGTGACGGACGCAACTGGGCAGTTTCGCATCCCGGCTGTGCCGACCGGAAAATACGGGCTTCACATTGTCCAGCCGGACATCAGACACAGCGAGCAGCGACAGGTGAGCATCAGCGAAGGGGAAACTGCAAAAGTGGATTTCGTTGTGCGGCGCGATGGAACGAAGCAACACTGAGTTCGGAAGAGCGGAGAAAGGAATAGAAATATGAGCACGGAGCAACCAAAACAAACGCATGTGATGAATCGGCGGCAATTCGTCTCCGCTGGCGCCGTGGCGGCGGCCCTCGCGCCCGTTATAATCAGGCGGAGCCGTGCCGCCGAAAGCGACGCGCGCGCGTTTCGATTTGTATTCATGCCGTGCATTCATCTGCGGCGGGATCTGCGTTCGCCCGAAGGCTTCACTGCGGCGCTGCGGGCGATACGCAAGCTGTCGCCCGGACCAGACTTTATCCTCACGGGCGGTGACATGTGTCACAACATGCGCGACCAGACGATCGAGCAGTCGGCTGAAATCGCTGACCTCTTCCTGAAAATCTACAAAGAGAACTGCCCACTGCGGGTGTATCATTGCCTGGGCAATCATGACCTGGCCGCATGGAACAAGGTTGCGGAAGCGGCGAACGACCCGCTCTACGGGAAACAGCTCACCCTGCAAAGATTTCGGATGAGGAACCGCTACTACGGCTTCGATCATCGCGGCTGGCATTTTGCGGTGCTCGATTACCTGCGGATCAGCGAGCCGGGCAAGTTCACGGCCGAAATCGATCCCGAGCAAATGGAGTGGCTCCGCGATGACTTGAGCAAAAACAAGGGCCGCCCGGCGATGGTCCTGACGCATGCGCCTGTGATCAGCGCTGTCGAACTGTTTTCAGACCGGGCGAAACGGACCGAGGAAGCCCTGACGGTCCCCTTTGGCCGGGTCATCAGCAACGCGCCCGCGCTGGTCGAGACGGCGAAACACGGCAACGTGCGTGCATTTATTTCCGGCCATCTCCACCTGGTGGAGCGGCTCGAACTGATGGGGCATACGTTTATCTGCAGCGGCTCCGTCAGCGGGCATCAGTGGACAGGACCACGCATGGGGACGCCCGAGGGTTTTGGGATTTTCGATTGCCAACCCGATGGCACGTTTGCGTTCCGCTACGAACCCTATGGCTGGAATTCAGCTCAAGGGTGAGCAATCCGGAACTCTTCGCGGTCGGTAGGCATCTGGTGAGCGTCGTCGGCGACCCTTACAAATGCAAATGTCTCCAGACTGCGGGGGGTGTCAGCCGCAAGTTGACGTAAAAGGGGCCGAATTCGCCGTAACGCGCGCTGACTTCGTCGAAGCGCATTTCGTAGACGATCTCCTTCAGCGCGTCCGCCTGGTGCGCCATCAGCGTCACGCCCCATTCCCAGTCGTCCAGCCCAGTCGAACCAGTAATCAATTGACTGATTCGGCCTGCGTACTTGCGCCCGACGCGCGCGTGCCCGCCCATGAGTTTTTTGCGCGCTGCAAAGTCAAGGGAATACCAGTTGTCGGCGCCGTGGCGGCGCTTGTTCATCGGATAGAATCCCATCAATTCCCAGTCCGGCATCTCGGGGTACAAACGGTAGTGCTCGTAATCGGCTTTGCGTTTGCTCATCTCCGCCCAACGCTGGTTGTAAGCCTCTGAATCGGGCTGAAGCTTTTCCTGCTCGATCAGAATCCGCCGATTCTCTTCGTCGCTCGGCATATATTCGGTGAGTTCGGTCACGCTCAGGTAGCTGAATACCCGTTCGAGTGTCCCGGCCGGAAAGCAGTGTTCGAGGTCGCGGTGGATTTGCGCCGCCTGGGCGAGGTCGGTGGCATAAATCATAAACGCCAGGTCCGCTTTGCCGCACACATTGACGTAGCTCACCAGGCGCGGATGCGACGCCGCACTGTTGGCTGCGCAAAGCGCTTCCAGGCGCTGGCGGGCGTCAGTCGATTCAGCAGGCCCGAGTTGCTGCCAGCGCACGCGATCGACCCGGTAAAACAGATGGATGACATGAATTCCCTGGTTCAGCCGGACGGATGGCAAGGTAGGCTCGGTCATACATTTGTAAGTGATTAGTGATTAGTGAAAGTGAGAAAGTGAGAAAGTGGGCTGAGCTTCTCACTTTCACACCGGCTCACTGTCACACTTTCTCGCTCACACATACCTCAATCCACTTGCAGAGCCTGATCGAGGAACTGTTGCAGGTGCTGCAGAATGCCGGCGTCGCTCACGACGAGCCGCGCTCCCGAATCCCGGGCCGCCTGTTGCAAGGGCTCGTCGGCAGCCCCAGCCAGTGCGATCACGGGGATGTGTGCTGTCGCTTCGTTCTTCTTCAGACGCGCGACCGCGTCGCACACCTGTTGCCGGCGCGGCTCGAGATCGGCGATCACCAGGATCGGCTTTTCGTGCTCCGCCTGCTCCACCAACGTTGCCGGGTCCGCGACCGATTGCACCCGATAGCCCAGGTCCTGCAAACGATTCACCAACTGCCCGCCCGGGAGCAAGCGTTCATACAACAGCAGAGTCAGCGGTTGCGACTGCGTCATGCCCAACAGCTTGTGGCAGCGCCCGGGAAAAAGCAAAAATTTTCAGTTCGGATCAATGCCTTACGTGGCCTAGAATATCATGCGGTGACGATAAGCGATCAGATAGTCGTAAGTTTGTGCTTCAGTTTGTTGCTCGCCACGGGCTGTGGCGATTCGCCCCCGAAAACGCCGGCGGAGGGGGCACGCCAGCAAGTCGCGTCCAAGCTCGCACTGGGCACCAATTTGGCTGTGGTCCTCGACAGCGAGGCAGCGAAGGCAGCAGCGCTTGTTTGCGTCCAAACGGGACTCAGCCCGGCCACCCTGTTTCGCACGCGAAGCAATACGATTTCCTTTTTCTCCGACATTGACCTTTCCGGTCGAGGCGCTCCCAGCCACGCAGCATTCTCCACCCGTGGCGGCCCGCGAGCATTCAAGAACGGCGAGCCTCTGGAGGCCGCGCACATGGAGGAAAATTGGGTGATCGTCTGGTTCGCCGACGCGCCCGGGTGGACAAACTACGACTGCCCATGGGTAGTCTATTTGCAACATAAACCGAAGTCGATGCGACTGGACACGAACGGCTTGCACTTTAATTTCCGTGGCGCGGCCGGAGACACGGTCCTGCTGCCACTCTACGGCAACGCGAGGCTACCGATCGGAGAAGGCCGCCCCCCTGCGCAGTTCGCCGGGAAAAAGGTCAAAACCTCAGAATGGGCGACGGTCCTGAGACGCGAACCGCTGATGCGCGTGCGCTACTGGGCCAGCGCCTTGCGCGAATTCCCTCTCTGCTGCGACGAGACCTTCGAGCGGTCCAATGATCTCGTCATAATCCGGCAACAATTTCATTGGCATTCCATCCGGGATGACTGGGAAACCAAGCCGCTAAAACTGACGACAGTCAACCCGGCGCTCGCGCTGGCGTTCAAAGAGCGCCGAATGCCCGTCACGTTCAGCCCGCCTGTATTGGACCTCGACATGCCGACGCCTTACGGCCCGCTACTCGCCGCCGAGGGGCGAGAAAGTGTGAAGGTGAGCAGGCGTGAAAGTGAGAAGGTCAGCGCACTGTCTCACTTTCTCACTTTCTCACACTCACCGGCTACTCACCTGATTCAGAATATTGAGACTCCGACCGGGGCCTGGCCCGTGGTCACACTGTTAGATCGTCGATCAGGCACGCGCGATTCCTTTGGGCAAGTTAGGGTTCGGTCAGGGAACCCGCCCGCAGCAGCCCGACGCGTTGACCTCGGCAGAAACACGTCAATGCTTATTTTCTCTGACTGAAATGGACGTGTCAGCCTGGTTTTATCCGGTGCTGTTTCTCACTGGGATCGCCGCAGGGTTTGTCGATTCGATCGCGGGTGGCGGCGGGTTGCTGACATTGCCGGTGTTGCTCAGCGCGGGGTTGTCGCCACAGGACGCCCTCGCGACGAACAAACTTCAGGCCACATTTGGATCCGGCAGCGCAACGTGGCATTTCGCCCGAGCGGGCCTGGTGCGCGTGAGCGATGTCGTGCCGGGAATTATCTGCGCCGCTGTCGGCGCAACCGCAGGCACGCTGTTGGTCCGTCAAGTGGATCCGGCGATTCTGCGGGTAGCGATTCCATGGATGTTGATCGCGATTGCGGTTTACCTGCTTGCAAGGCCGGAGATCGGTTCGGAGCCGCGGCCACCGCGCCTGGCTTCACCTGCGTTTCACGTCGCGTTTGGGCTGTTGATTGGCTTCTACGACGGCGTGTTCGGTCCTGGGACAGGAACGTTCTGGGCGATGGCCTACGTCCTTGTGTTGGGTTTCAGCCTCACAAAGGCGACGGCACACACCAAGCTGATGAACTTCAGCAGCAATGTGGCGTCGCTGACTGTCTTTGCCCTCGCCGGAAACGTGCTCTGGCTGCCTGGCGCAGTCATGGGCGTTGGCCAGGCACTCGGCGCGCGGCTCGGCTCGCGAGCGGTGATCAAACGAGGCGCAAAGATCATCCGCCCAATCTTCCTAATCATCGTCCTCGCGATCGCCATGAAGCTGCTGTGGGATTTCAGAAACTCGTGAAAATATGTCAACCGATTCCCTCGATCCGATCTGCGTACACGTTCACCAGTTTGTGGGATTTTAGAACGGCTTCGATCTGTGGCCAAACCCGCGCGAGCAAGGCGTGAAAGTCTTTCTTGCGCAAGTTGCCAAAGCGAAGGTGGATCACCCAAGGCGGTGGCTGATGTGTGATGAGTCGCTCCGCAAAATCTGCGTCCTTGGAAACGATAACGAGCTCGCGTTGCCGGGCGAATTCCCAAACCTGTGTGTCTGTAGGACTCGATCCAACCTGTGAAACAAACAGGACCGGCAAGCTAGGCGTGAACTGAACCCGCTTGGGGAGATTCTCGTCGAGCAGGAAACCCTTCACGGCACCGGCACGACCGAATAATGGTTTGCCATCAACCGCGAAGCGTAATCAAGACACGCCTGGATATCTTCTCGCGTAAGGCGGGGATATTCCTCCAGGATATCCTCCACGGAATCACCAGCGGCAAGAAACTCCAACACTGTTTGCGCCGTAATCCGCGTACCCCGGATTACCGGTTTTCCATTGCAAATGTCTGGATTGACCGTGATGCGTTCCGACATGCCGATAATTTACCGCCAGCGGCGGCGAATCCAAGCGCGAAAGCTGTCGTGAATTTACTGGGTGCCTCTGATCCGAGTCACACGAAACAGCTCGAACTCGCCCTTGCCTTTGACGGCCACGCGGCCCATGGATTCGCCTTCGCAATGGCTCGCCAGCAGTTGCCAGGTTTCGGCGGTGACGCAGATCGAATTCGGGGCGGCTGCCTGCTCCATTCGCGCGGCGGTGTTCACGGTGTCGCCCCAAATATCGTATTGGTATTTGCGGTGTCCGACGATGCCAGCCATGACCGGCCCAACGTGAATGCCCATCCGAATCCGCCAGCCGGCAGGGAACTCGCGCACGGCCGAGATCATTTCAAGCCCGCAACGAACGCAGGTCATCGCCGGATCCGGCAGTGGCACGGGCAAACCGGACGTGGCGATGAACGCGTCGCCGACGGTCTTGATTTTTTCGAGGCCGTGGCGAGCGGTAAGCCGTTCCAACGTCTCCACGAGCACCTGCAAATGTCCCAGCACTTCCTCCGCGCTGTGCCGATCGCAGTAACTGGTGAACTCAACGATGTCGCAGAAGAGCACAGCGACATTGTCGAACCGCCGCGGTTTGACCCTTCCGTTGGCCTTCAATTCGGCGGCGACATCCTGCGGCAGAATGATGTGCAGCAACTCGTCAGATCGTCGCTTTTCCTCCTCAATCTGACGCAGGTGCAAGACCTCGCGGTCGCGCAGCCGTTTCTTTTCCAGGCACGCGCTGATCCGCGCCTGGAGCAGGATCGGGTCGAATGGCTTTGGCAAATAATCCTCGGCGCCAAGCTCGATGCACTGTGCAATACGGTCGGTTTCTGACGACGCGGAAAGGACAACTACCGGAACGTCACGGAGAGCGGGGTCGGCTTTCAATTGTTGAAGGGCGTCGTAGCCATTGAGGACCGGCATTTGAATGTCCAGCAGCAGGACGTCAAACGGCTCGCGGCGGAGGTGTTCAATCGCCTGGGCGCCATTTTCCGCGACAGCAACTTTGTAGCCGAGCCGCGACAGCCGCCGGGAAAGCATTTCGCGATTGGCCAGGTCATCATCGGCGACCAGGATCGCGCCAGTCTGGGGTTGTTGAAGCGTTGAAGGGCTAAATGGTTGAAGCGGATGGGCGTCACGCCGCGCAAATCCGGTCCCGCCGGAAGCCGACATCGCCGGCCAATTTGCTTCGGGGCCGGGTGCAGGAAAGTTTTCGGTGACTTTCTCGAGCAACTGGCGCGCGGCCAGGTGAATCTTCTCCAAATCAGCCGCCGGCCGTTCGCGCCCGAGCGCCTTGCTTTCCTCCTGTAACATCTCGGCGTAGCCAATGATCTGGTTCAAGGGCGTGCGCAGCTCATGGTCGAGGAGACTTGGATTGGCCTTGTACACCTCGGTTTTGGAAGGATCGAACAAGTCATTGACAAGCGCCAACAGCTTTCGTCCGGCGGAGTGGATGCGTTCCAGATCCGGCCGGCAACTCTCCAGGCCTTCGTCCGGCGCCTCCTCCATGAGCATCTCGCAATAGCCAATGATGTGATTCAGCGGCGTGCGCAGTTCGTGCTTGAGGCTGGATTTCAAGAAATGGAGGCTATCGGCCTTTGTGATTCAATCATGCGGGCGAAACGGAAAACATCGTTTGTTCTCACGGTGCGATGCGCTCCGACGCGCGTGTCAGATCCGGAATGCTTTTGACTTCGCCGGCCTGTTGCGCCAGGAAATTCTTCACGTCGGACGGCAACTCCGGCAGATCGCCATCCTGGAAGTAGCTCAACGCTTTGAGGCTGATCATCGGGTTGAACTGCTCCCGATACAACGCGCGCGCGGCGCCCAGCATCACGTTCAACCGAAGCCCCGAGCGCAACAGGCAGGCTAAGTCCGCGTAATCCCGCTTCTCGGCCCGCACCTGGATGACGGCCAGCTTGGTGGCTCCGAGGTCCAGCGGTGAAGCCACGGCCAGCACCCCGTCATCGGTTCGATCAGGCTGGCCGGCACGCACAGCCTGCAACGCCGGCCAGAGTCGCCGCTGCGGAGTCGGCAGGACATCAAGCCGAGGCGTCAAGGAGATGCTCATAGATGACGGCGCGGCAGCGGCGGGATGGGATGGATGTCGAGTGCATGGTGCCAATAGGTCCACGACGCCCCATCGAACACACCGGGCGGCGGCGAGCGCAGGACGGCCGGTAGTGCTTCCTCGCCCAGCGCGGCCCGGACGGTCTGCACGTCCTCCCAGTTGCCCAACACCATGACCTGCGCGACAAAGCGATGACAATGACCCAGGACCTGCTCCGGCGGCTCCCACCAGCACAGCTTTGCGGCGATGGCGAGCAGCGGAGCGTCGGAGTCGCGTTCAGCCTTGAGGCTCTCTTCGAGTTTCGGATTTCGAGTTTCGGACTCCATCATTGCCCCGGTCTGACCCCAAGGAGCTTTTCCATCTTCTCCAGCAGCCGCGGTAATTCCACAGGCTTCGTATCGTAATCATCACAACCGGCTTCGCGCGCCTTCTGTTCATCGCCAGCCATGGCATGAGCCGTCAAAGCAATTATCGGAATCGATTTGTTCGTGGCCTTAATCCGTCGCGTCGCTTCCCAGCCATCGACCACTGGCAGGCTCATGTCCATCAGGATCAGCGC
>JAKEEH010000472.1 GCA_022616725.1 Limisphaerales bacterium
CGTCAGTTTGATCGAGACGCTCGGGTTCGATTTGTTTGCGAACGAATTGCTGAACGTCGATTCGGAAGGAGACCTGATGATTTTGAAGGGCCTGGAGGAATTCCGGGAGCACCTGGGGGGACAATTGACAGTAACGTTATTGAAAGCAATCGGGCGCGGCTTTGAGGTGCATGAAATGAATGATGCGGTGGTGGTTGAAGCCATGCAGGAATTGCAGGAACTTCATGTGCGCAAGGGGATCAAGCTCAGGGCGCCGGTTCAGTAGGCAGGAACGCGGACGGTCTCGTTCACATCCGAAGCTCTTTCGCAACGTGCCAGGCTGTCCGCGCCTCAAATAGCTTCGATGCTTTAAGGTCGATGCAACGCACCGCAGTTCTTAATATCGTCGGCCTGACGACCGGCTTGCTCGGGCCAAACACGCCGCACATCAATGCGTTCTTAAAAGGCGGCGGAGATATCACCGCGATTAATCCCGTTTTCCCGGCCGTAACGTGTTCGGCGCAGAGCACTTACCTGACGGGTTTGCGCCCGAGCGAACACGGCATTGTCGGCAATGGCTGGTATAATCGCGAGCTGGCGGAGGTGCAATTCTGGAAACAATCCAATCACCTGGTTCATGGTCGCAAAGTGTGGGAGGAATTGCGGGCATCGGTCCCCAACTTCACCTGCGCGAAGCTTTTCTGGTGGTACAACATGTATTCCAGCGCGGATTACTCCATTACGCCGCGGCCGATGTATCCCGCCGATGGCCGGAAGATATTCGACATTTACACGTGGCCGTTTTCGATCCGAACAGAGATAAAGAAGGACCTTGGCGAGTTCCCGTTCCCGACATTTTGGGGGCCGGCGGCGGGAGTGAAGACACCGCAGGGCGGGTCGGACGCCGCTTCTCGCTGGATTGCCGAATCGGCAAAGTGGATTGAGAATCGGCACGCGCCCTCCCTGTCGCTCGTGTACCTGCCGCACCTGGATTACAACCTGCAGCGTTTTGGACCCAACGATCCGAGGATTGCTGAAGACGTTCGGGCTATCGACGCGATTGCCGGGGACCTGATCGCTTTCTTTTCCAAACGCGGAGTGTCCGTGATCATACTTTCGGAGTACGGAATCACGGAAGTGAGCAGGCCGGTGGATATTAACAGATTCTTTCGCGCAAATCACTGGCTGACCGTCAAGGACGAACTCGGCCTGGAGGTGCTGGATTGCGGGGCCAGCAAGGCATTCGCGGTGGCGGACCATCAGATCGCGCACATTTACATCAACGACCGGTCGCTGGAGAAGGAGGTGCGGAAGCGGTTGGCCGATTTTATTGGAGGCAACAATGTGCTTGATAAAGATGGAAAACGGGCGGCTGGCATTGATCATCCCCGGGCCGGGGATCTGGTCGCGATCGCTCCGGAAGGAATGTGGTTTACCTACTATTACTGGGCGAATGACAGGGTGGCGCCGGATTTTGCGCGTTGCGTGGACATACACCGGAAGCCAGGATACGATCCAGCAGAGTTATTTATTGACTCTAAGTTGAAAGCGCCGAAGCTGAAAATCGGGTGGCGGCTGCTGAAGAAAAAACTTGGCTTTCGCATGTTGATGGATGTGATCCCCCTGGACGCTTCACTGGTGCGCGGCTCTCACGGTACGGTTCTCGAAAACGCAGGCCCTCGTCCCGTGTTCATCGCGCAGCGCGGCACCGTGCCGGCCGGAGCCATGGACGCCACGGATGTCTATCACGCCATCAAACGCGCCGTGCGCGGCTGAAAAGAAGAAAGCGGGTAGAGGTTTTAGGGATCCAGCAGTTGCGCCGGTAGGCTCACATGGAGGTGCGTGGTTCAGATGAGCCCGTCTTCTACCCGCTTAAAACACACCACACACAAAACAACACCGAGTGCTCTTTAGCAGCGTCAATGCCATGCAACCTGATGCGACAGGGGCGAAGAAGGTGCGAGAAATTAGGGCAATTTGCGGTGGTATCGCCTTGAATTTAGACATTTGAAGGCTGTGCAGATCCGAGCTCTTTGGGATTCGGCGACAAATCCCGCCGTTTCTGGAAACCACGCGAACGCGGGAGCGCGGGAGCTTTTACGTTGCATGTTCTTATGGAAACCATAGAATGAACTCCTAATCAGTTGTTCATGCAAGACCTTGCCTGTGCGCACTGTGCGCACGCGGTCTATCCTGACCTCGGCAGACGGTCATGCCCGGACACGCTGTGATATCCCTTGGCTATGCTGCGAATTGTTCTTGTGATGCTGGTCTGCGCAACCGGCGCGTCTTCCGTTGGGGCCGCCGAACCGTCCACCCTCGTAAACATTGGCAACCCGCTGCCGGCAGGCACCGTTACTGCGGTCGCGACCGGCTTCGACTTGACCGCCGGCGGCGCTGATATCGGCGGCACGCGGGACAGCTTCGCGTTCTATTACGAAACCGTGTCCGGCGATTTCGATGTGCGCGTGCGCGTGGAAACCGTCACGTTGTCGGACGCGTTTGCCAAGGCAGGTCTAGTCGTTCGGGACACGTTTGGCGCGAGCAACCGGTTTTCCGCCGCGCTCGCTACGCCGAGCATTGTCGGATCGCTCTTTCAGGCGCGCGCCACCACCAATGGCACAGCGACCCTGGCCGGCTCTTTCCCAGTCAATTACCCGTTCACGTGGCTGCGGCTCCGGCGGGTTGGCAATCAATTTACGGGCTTTGCCGGTTATGACGGCCAAGCGTGGTCCCAACTTGGCACCGCGACAATCGCCATGCCGGCCGATGTTTTTCTGGGCGTTGGCCTCTGCAGCCATACCAATGCACGGCCGGCTACGGCGAAGTTCCGCGATTACGGCCCTGCGGAAAGCCCGACGCTGGGAAACCCCGCTTCAACCGTCGAACCACCGGGACCGTCCAGCCGCAAGACCGGGCTGGCGATCACTGAAATCCATTACAAACCGCCCCCTGGCGGCACGAATGGCCCAGTTCTCGACTTCGTCGAAATCTTCAATTCAAATCCTTTCTTCGAGGACATCAGCGGTTTCCGCTTCACTGGCGATATCGAGTTTACTTTCCCGCCGAATACCGTCATTCCGGGCGGCGGCTACCTGGTGGTGGCGAAAGCGCCGGCGGACATCATTGCCGCCTATGCCATCACGAACGTCATCGGCCCCTTCACAAACAATCTTCCTACGGACGGGCTGGTGCGGCTGCGCAACCAGGTCGGCCACATTTATCTTGAAGTTCCGTACAACAACCTGCCGCCATGGCCTGTCGCTGCCGACGGGACCGGGCATACCTTGACCTTGCTCCGGCCCTCATATGGCGAAGGTCAGCCTCAAGCCTGGGGCATCAGCGATCAAGTCGGCGGTTCACCCGGCCGCCAGGACACCGTTCGTGGCGGGCCCCTGCGGAATGTGGTCATCAATGAATTCCTGGCCAATTCCGATGACGGCCTCGAGGACTATATTGAACTCTATAACCACAGCAACGAAGACATTGATCTTGCCGGGTGCATCCTTACGGACGACCCTCATATCAACAAATTCGTTATCCCTGCTGGGACGACGATTCCGGCGCGCGGCTTCGTCACCTTTGGCCAAAGCCAGCTTAACTTCGGCCTCAACGCCGGCGGCGAGAAGATTTATCTCTGGAACCCCGACCGGACCCGCGTCCTGGACGTGATCGCTTTCGAGGCGCAAGCCAGCGGGATTTCCTCCGGGCGATTCCCGGATGGCGCCGCGGCGATCTACCCGCTGCGAGATCGCAGCTCCAACGCGCCCAATAGCGCGATCCTCATCCGCGACATCGTGATCAATGAGATCATGTACAAACCGATCTCGACCGATAACAACGACGAATATGTCGAGCTCTACAACAAGGGAACAAACACGGTGGACCTGAGCGGATGGCGGTTCATCGCGGGCATTGATTACACCTTTCCGTCGAACACGTTTCTGGCCCCGGACAGCTACCTTGTCGTTGCGGAGAATCTGCCGCACTTGCTCGCCAAGTATGGCGGCGCGCTTACGACTGCCAATACCTATGGCAATTACCGCGGCAGTCTCGCCAACCGCGGCGAACGCCTCGCCCTTGCCATGCCGGACATTTCCTACACGACCAACAGTCAAAACGAGGTCAGCACCAATGTCGTTTACGTCGTGGTGGATGAGGTCACTTATGGCACCGGCGGCGCCTGGGGGAGTTGGGCCAACGAAGGCGGCAGCAGCCTCGAGCTCATGGACTCGCACAGCGATCGTCGCCTGGCGATGAATTGGGGCGACAGCGACGAAACGGCCAAGGCACCGTGGATGACGCTCGAATTCACCGGTCCGCTGGATAACGGCGCCGGAATCCCCAACTTCCTCGAGATCGCCGCTCTCGGTGAAGGCGAATACCTCTTTGACGACGCCGAGGTCATGGTCAGGGGCACAAACTACGTCACGCCCGCAAACTCCACTTTCGATTCCGGTCTGGGTGCCTGGATCAATCGCGGCACTCACGTGCGCTCGACACTTTCCGAAACCGAAGGATTCGGCGGCGGATCGTGTTTGCACATCCGCGCCAGCGCGCGGGGTGATGCGATCGTCAATCGCAATCTATGTCCCTTAATAGCGTCAGTCCCGACGACGGTTTCCAATGTGACGCTTCGTGCCAAGGTGCGCTGGCTTCGCGGCTGGCCGGAATTACTGATCCGGCTTCATGGTAATTATATCGAGGCCGTGGACCGGCTGGCGATCCCTGCCAATTTAGGCACTCCGGGCGCTCGCAACAGCCGCGCCATTGCCAATAAGGGCCCAGCAATTTACCAGATGGCGCACAGCCCCGTAGTTCCCGCCGCCAACCAGAACGTGGTGGTCAGCGCACGCGTCCACGATTCAGATGGCACCTCGAGCATCAGCCTGCGATACCGCGTCGATCCTTCCTCCAATCACCTGACCCGGCCCATGGTCGATGATGGAACCGACGGCGACTTGGTCGCGGGAGACGGTATCTTCAGCGCCACCATTTCCGGCCAACCGCAGGACGCGCTGGTCGCGTTTTTTGTCGAAGCATCCGATCCCTTCGCGGCGCGGAGCGTATTCCCGCTCGACGCGCCGCAATTTGAAGCGCTCGTCCGCTTTGGTGACCCCGTGGTCGGAGGCGGTTTCGGCACGTATCGCCAGTGGTTCACCACCAACGCGGTCAGGACCTGGATTAACCGGCCGGTGATGAGTAACGAACGGATCTTCGGCACGTTTGTCTATGGAAATTTTCGGGCGATCTACAACCACAGCTCCAAATACTCCGGAAGCCCTTACCATCAGGGCTTCACATCGCCGGTCAACAGCGGCTGCCATTATTCCATTGAACTGCCGCTGGATGACATCCTGCTCGGCACCGAAAACATGAACAAGGTCCACGCGCCCGGAAACGGGCCGTTCGACGACGGTGTCAATCAGCGCGAGCAGACCGTCTATTGGTTCGCGCGGCAGATGGGTCTGCCCTGGAATTATCGCCGATTTGTCAATATGTTTGTCAACGGCAACCGCCGTGGCGGCACGACCCACCTCATGGAAGATACAGAAACACCAGGCAACGACGTGGTCGAATCCCGCTGGCCGGATGATCCCGACGGCCACCTCTACAAACTTCAACCCTGGTTCGAGGCCGATGACCGCCCCGTCGGCAGCGTGCCCTTCGCGAATAATTCGTGGTGTGAACTTGACAAATTTATAACGACTGGCGGCGCGCACAAGAAGGCGCGTTATCGCTGGAATTATCTGGTTCGCGCGGCCAAAAGCACAGCGAACGACTTCGATCCAGTATTCAAGCTGATCGACGCTGCCACCAACCCAACCTCAAATCAACAGGCCTGGTTCAACGGCCTCAATACACTTGCCAACCTCGAACAATGGATGCGCACCTTCGCCGTCCACCACGCCGTCGGCGACTGGGACCACTTTGGATCACAGAATTCACAAAACATGTACGGCTACGTTCCGCAAAATGGCCGCTGGGAAATCATGCTCTGGGACTTCAATATCGTCCTCGGAAACAGCGGTTCCTGGGGCGCCGGCCAAAACCTCTTTGTCGTGAATGCCGCCGACCAGACAATGCCGCGTCTTTATTCCAATCCAATATCGCGCCGGGCTTATTTCCGCGCGCTGAAGGAACTCGCGAACGGCCCGATGAACGCGCTAAACGTCGTGCCGGTGATTCGCGCCAAGCACAACGCCCTGCTGGCCAGCGGCATTACGGCCGCCGACCCGACTGTCATTGAGACCTGGATCAATAGCGCGCGCACCGCCATTATTAACACCGTTGGCACTGAAGATGCCCAGCGGTTCACCGTTAGCAACGTCATCACCACCAATGGGAATCTTGTCCTGATCACGGGGAACGCGCCAGTCGAAGCGGCAACCATTCTCGTCAACGGGATGACCTTTCCCGTTGTCTGGACCTCGACGCGCAGCTTCAGCATTCAGGTGCCGGTTGACATGGCCACAAATGTAATCTCGCTCCAGGGATACGATCTCCGCGGCAATGCGCTAACAGGGTTTAGCACGAATGTGGTCGTCAATTACGCCGGTCCGATCGACGTCCCGCAGGGCAACGTCATGTTCAGCGAGATCATGTATAATCCCGCCATTCCCGGAGCGTCTTACGTGGAGATTCACAACGCCTCGCCGATGTTTTCCTTCGACCTTTCCGGCTGGCGAATCAACGGCCTGGATTTCACGTTCCCGTCCGGCTCTTTCATCGGCGCCCGCCGGCAACTGGCAGTCGCGAAGAACCAGGTGGCGTTCGGACAAGCCTATGGCGCCAACGTCTCTCTGGCTGGCGAATTCGCCGGCGAGCTGGACACTGACGGCGAGACGCTGACCCTCCTTCAACCTGGCCCTTCCGAGGATCAGGATGCTGTTATCGACAAGGTCCGCTATGAGGCGGCGGCGCCCTGGCTTTCGACTCCTGCGGGGAGCGCGATTGCTTTGCAACTCATCGATCCGGCCCAGGACAACTCCCGCGTCAGCAACTGGGGAGATGGCCGTGGTTGGCGCTTCTTTAGTCACACTGCCAATATCAATCCGAGCACCAACCAGTTTCGCTTCTATCTGGGGTCCGCCGGGCAGATTTACGTTGACAGTATTTCCTTCGTCGCTGGAGCCGTTCCCGAAGTTGGCCAGAATCTGATCCTCAATGGCGACTTCGAAGGGCCTTTCCACACGAATGACGGAGGACCATGGTCGTTCTCGCAACCCAGCCTTTCCAACACTGTCATCAGCACCGACTTTGTCTATGCCGGCAATGGCAGCTTGCAGCTTGTCCACCAAATCCCAGGTCCCAGCAGTTTTCTCATTCAAAATGGCATCGAAATCTCAACCGCTGGCCCTTACACCATCAGCTTTTGGTATTACCCAATCACAAATAACACCACGCTGACCGCTTATATCAACAGCGCCTACCGGCCATCGACCAACGTGCGATTGACGCAGTTCACCCCGGGAGCCCCCAACAACAGCTCTGCCACCCTCCCGCCGTATCCGCCGTTATGGCTCAACGAGTTGCAGGCCAATAATATCACCGGCGTCCGCGACACCAGCAATACGGCCGA
>JAKEEH010000473.1 GCA_022616725.1 Limisphaerales bacterium
CGCGCGCCAATGACTCGGAAAAAGGAATTATCCGCCGGCCCGACACAAATATTCTGGAGCGCGATTTTTTGGAGAATGGCAATATCCGACGTGACAATTCGCTGTCATGCTACAAACATTTTGCGGTATTTGAGGAGGGATTTCACTGGCAAGATTTGTCCACAAATCTTGCCAGTAAGGTTGGGGCGGGAGGTGCTGTCGGCGTCGCATCGGGAAGGAAATCACGGAGCCGCTATCCCCTTTGAATCACGTCCAACACCTGACAATATTCGTGGAACTATTTAGAGACGGTGAATATCAGGGATACCATCGCGGCGGTGAACCAAATGCAGGCCGACGGCGTTATCGAACGCTATGCGATCGGTGGCGCAGTGGGCGCGACGTTCTATCTGGAACCTGTGGCCACGCTCGACGTGGACATTTTTGTCAGTTTCCGACCGGAAGCGGGGAACCTTGTGGTCAGCCCGCAACCGATTTTTGATTATCTCAAGGCGCGCGGCGCCACCATGGAAGGGGAATACATTGTTATCGCTGGATGGCCTGTGCAGTTCCTGCCCGCCTCGAGTCCCCTTGTTGAGGAAGCCCTGGCGCAATCGGTTGAAAAGAACGTCGCTGGGGTATCAGCATGGGTGTTTACGGCGGAACATCTGGCGGCCATTGCGCTCCAAACCGGACGGGCCAAAGACAAGGCCCGCCTGCTCCAGTTTGTTGAAAGCGGCACGCTCGATCCCGCGCGCTTTCAAGACATCGTTTCCCGGCATGGATTGGAGCGGTCCTGGCAACGGTTTGAAAAACAATTTCTCACGTCATGACTTTTGAGCTGGCCAAGATTCTGGAGAGCAAGCGGGAGTTCCGGCGGCGCCTTGCCGCGCTTCCGATCGAAGAAAAGCTCGCGATGCTGGATGCGTTGCGGGAACGCGCGCTGGCCATTCGCGCGGAGCCGTCCGTGTCCAAACCGGATGCGTTGCGTAAGAAAGCGCCGCGCTACGGAGCAGGCGGGAAGAAATTGGGATGAAGAGGACTGCGGCAACTAAACTCATTCGCGCTCGTGTAGAGGCCTTTATCCGGGATTTCGCGAAATGGAATGCGAAATTCTATCCTGCCGTGTTTGGAACAGAGCTTTTGGAGTGGGATCCAATTCAGAAAGAGTTTGTCAGGACCGTATCCTCCCGACATTTCATGCCCGGCGAAAGAGTCGGGGATGTTGGTTGCGGTGTGGGATCGCCACCGGAGCATTCGCCCAGACACGAAAAGATTATTTTAATAGACCAGCGGTCAGAGACAGAAGCACTTGTCGAAACCAAAGCTAAAAAGGGAGGCGGGCGATTTTACGAGTACGCGGTTCGATGGGACGGCAACGAGTGGCAGATCGCACGGCTGCAAACGTTTTTCGCTGCGACCGGAGAACGAGTGACAGATGTTGCTTTGAAGGCCTTGGCGAGGAGCCGCGCCAAGCCGCTGTGGACCAAAGGAGTCCCGGCGGGTTTGGAGCGTTCGTTCAAAGGAGGCGCGTCCTTGCGAACGCGGTATGGTGTGTCAAGGATAAAAGTTGTTTCGGCGGGGGTACTTGAGGCGCCATCGGGATTCCTCGCGTGCGATGACCCGGGCGAGTGGCAATGGGGCGCGGCAGTGCTGGAAATTCGGATTCCGCCCGGAAAACACGAGGTTGACTTGGTGATCGACGACAATCTGCAAATCGTGGGCGCAGCCCGCGTTGTGTTTGACGGCAGAACAACGAATGGAGTATACGCCTACGCGACGCGGAGGTACCGCACGCGGAAGGTGCGCCGCAGCTTGAGCCACATCGTCGGAGTCGATGGCGGGATGGTCGGATTGGGTGACGCCGGGGCAATCATCGGGCTCAGCCGTCGAGAAAGGGAGCGACTTTATTGGCGAATCGTTGATGCGCAACTGGGCAAGCATGCAAAAGGCGCTGTGTTCGTGCCAATTGACAGCGCTACGAAGGCAATTGCGATCGACAGCGGTTGCGGTGATGGGGGTTATGAGGCGTTCTGGAAATTAGACAGAGCAGGGCGTCCCCTTGAGTTGATCCTGGACTTCGCAGATCTTGCGCTCGCCGTGTGGGACAAAGTGAAGGTTCCGTTCACGCGCGGGCGATCCATTAGTTCGATTGGGAAGCGGCGTTTGAGATCGTACGGCGTCAGTGTGCACTTCGGGCACGAGGGAACACAGCAGATTTTAATGGTCCGCGGCGACAAGGAAGTCAGGGTCAAAATCTTCGACACTGGCGGAAACATGCTTTTCGGCAGCGAAGGCGGGGGCTGTTCACAATGTGACAACGAAACCAGATATTATTTGCCCGCAAATTTTCCACGGAATCTCTCGGGCCATCTGGAGTTGGAAATGTATATGGGACATCGGTATGAGTTTGGTTGAGCCAGTGAGGGCGGGGGGCATTCATGTCGCTCCTGACGGAGCTTGGACTGTGGCCGGCGCACGATTCTATACACATGTCGCCCCGATGGAGCTGCTTTGGTTGCCGCGGGGATATCCCTTATGCTTTTGCGACCAAGCGGCGCACATGTTCGCGAAGTGAGGTCCCTCGCCGGACGCGGATTAGGATTTGCGCGGTGCGCAGGTGCTGACGCTTGACGAAGCCTTGTGAAGAAGCCTCACTGAGTTTATTCTTTGAAGATGCTCGATTGGAACGAATGCAGTGCGGTCGAACGGGTGGCGGGACGCGTGAGCGGGGCCTGGGTATTTAAAGGCACGCGGATTCCGGTCCGCGCTCTTTTTGAGAATCTCGAAGACGGCGCCACTGTTGATCAGTTCCTCCAATGGTTTCCGGGGGTTACTAAGGAACAAGCGCTTGCCGTTCTGGAACATGCGGAAAAGAGCCTCGCTGCGGCTTAGGAGTCTCGGCCGCAATTGATGCGCATCCTTTTCGACCAAGGCACGCCGGTCCCATTGCGCGACGCGCTTGCTGGCCATACTGTCGCCACAGCTTATGAGATGAATTGGTCGATGCTTGATAACGGAGACTTGTTGGCGGAAGCGGAGAAGGCAGGCTTTGAACTCTTCATCACGACCGATCAGAACCTGCGTTATCAGCAGAACCTCCAGAATCGACGCCTTGCAATTCTCGTCTTGCCTACTACACGTTGGCCACAGATCGCTTTGCACGTTGCTGAGGTCCTTGCGGCAATCAGCGTCATTCGGGCCGGCGACTACCACGAAGTTACCTGGTAAACTGGCTGGGTTTGGATGAACGGACGCCGACGGCGCGGCGTCCCTACCGCAAAGGCAAATTTCAAATTTCAGGATTTCAGATTGCAGATCGATCGGAAATGGAGATTGAAGGATATTTGGTGCTCACCCGTTTCCTCCTGGCGGAGGAAACGGGTGAGGGAGTTTATGTTCGGGCCGTGTGCGGTCCACCCAACTGAAGTTGGGTGTTAATGAGAACGGGCACGGGGAGATACGGGGGCCGTGAGCGCTAGTCCGATGGGGAGTAGCCGCACAGGCGATTCGATGAAGCCGCTCCTAAGCGGAGCTTCGGTCATGGCGGTAGCGTTTCTATACACATGTCGCTCCGATGGAGCTTGAGGGAGTTTATGTTCGGATCCTGTGCGCCCACCCGACTGAAGTTGTTAATGAAACGTGCGGAGGGTTCTGATCTTACCGCGGAGACACGGAGGGGACTGAAAAATGCAAATTGAGGGCAATTCGGCCAGTTCGATGTTAAATCCCTCGTTTCCTTGAAAGATTCTCCTGCTGCCGGCGTTAAGAGCTGCCGTGATTCAACGTTTCGATGGTCAACCGTGTAACGATTCGAAGACGGCATCGCCCGTCGTCGTAAGTACCTGAAAAGACGTGGTTTGTGACGACAAAGATTTTACGAAAAAAGTGTTGCAATTCCTGATCAAATCGGTAGCGTCATCGTTGGAAATTCCAGGAAGGATCGAAGGAAACTCAGATTGTCGTTAAATTGGAGCCCTTTATGAAGGAAAAGCTTTTTACGGTAGGCCTCGCGCTCGTCGCGCTTCTCACTGCATCAACCAGCCATGCGGCGATTATCGCCAGCTACCCGTTTGATAGCAGCAGCCTCGCTTCAACCGACGGCGAAGGGAACTCATCGGCGGGGAACATCACGTTAGGAAGCGGAGTCGGGAGTTCTGGAGTTAACGCTGGTGTCGGCAACCCGGCCCCCTCATTCGGCTTCAATGCCGGTAATATCGGAACGGCACAGGACTCCGCCGATTACATCGAGTTTATCGTGACAGCAAGCCCGATGTTCGTCCTGAATCTCACTTCGTTAACATTCGACACCCAGGGTCTCAATGGAAGCTGGGCTGTTTCGTCAAGCGTCGCTGGCCATGGTTCCAACATCGCCACAGATACAATCGGGGCCTCTTTCGCTGGAGACTCGATTGACCTTTCGGGAGCCGGTTTCCAGAACCTCAGTTCGATAACATTTCGTCTTTACGCGTGGAATGGCGCGGGCGACAACGTCGATGTATTCTTCGACAACATCATTTTGAACGGCACCGTCGTTCCTGAAGTCGGCACGGTCTGGGCTGGCCTCGGCGTACTCGGCGCGGCCATCCTCGGCAAGCGATTCCTCAAGAAGAAACGCGCGTAGCGATCCTGAATTCAAGATTGTCAGAAAGGCCGGTTCGTTGCCGGCCTTTTTTGTTGTCTGAAACCAATTGGTGGGGCGTGCTCGGTTCAGGATTCACGATGCCCGCTGCCTCTCATTAACACACCGCTTCAGCGGGGTGACTGCGCTTCCCTCTTTGGCCAGTGGCCAAAGAGGGAAAGGAAGTAATCGTGATGGCCGTGCGCTCACCTCACTGAAGTGAGGTGTTAATGAAACCATACGGCTGGACCGTTGCGATGGCCGCGCGCTCACCTCACTCAAGTGAGGTGTTAATGAAACCATGCGGTTGGACGGTCGTGATGGCCGCGCGCTCACCTCACTGAAGTGAGGTGTTAATGAAACCATACGGCTGGGCGGTCGCGATGGCCGCCGCCCACCTCACTGAAGTGAGGTCATAATGAGAAGGGCGGAGCGATCGCCTGCCGAAGCAAGATGCCATGATCCCCGGCATCTGGACGACTGGCGCCCACCTCACTAAAGCCCGCTGAAGCGGTGTGTTAATGAGAGGCGTGGGCATTCAATCGCCCCACATTTTCACACCGAATCGCTTGGAGCCAGAGGGCGGAATGTGCTAAGCTCTGCGCTGTAATGCCCGAAAACAGCTCCAAAAGAATCTGGATCGTTGCCAGCCTGGTCGCGCTCATCGTCCTGGCTGTCGGCGCATGGTTTTGGGGCCGCCCGGCCTATCACCGCTACAAAGCCGAACGCACCTACAAGCAAGCCCGCGCGTTTATCGAAAAAGGGGACCTGAACAACGCGACGCTGAGCCTGCGGCAAACCCTGTCGCTGAATCCGGCCAATGCCGATGCGGTGCGGACCATGGCCGAATTGATGACGCGCGCGCAATCGCCCGGCGCGGTGGCATGGTGGCGGCGAGTGGTGGAGTTGGACCCCGCGTTCTCGAACAAGGTGATGCTGGCGGCGGTGGCGCTGCGTTTCGAGAAACCGCCCTTCCCAATCGCCAGCGAAACGCTCGAGCAAATCAAGGCGGCTGGTGAAACGAACGTCGCGTATCACCTCGTCTGTGCGCGACGGGCTATTCGGCTCAATCGAATTCCGGAAGCCCAGGCGCATCTGCAAACGGCCACGCGCCTTGAACCAACGAATTACCTGCATCAGCTCAATCTCGCTGTGCTGCGTTTGCAGGATCGCGACGCGTCGGTCGCCGAGGCGGCGCAACGCGAACTGACCGCGCTGACGTCGCATCCCAAATTCGGGGAGAATGCGCTGCGGTCGCTCTCGGCGGACGCTGCGCGGCGCCGGCAGTTTGCCGAGGCGCAGCGGTATTCGGAGCAGTTGCTGGCCCTTCCCCAGGCCAACTTCGACGACCTGATTCATCATCTGACCATCTTGCATGAATCGAAGAGCGCTGAACTGCCGGCGTGGATCGGGCGAATTCAGGACCGGGCTTCGACGAATGCGCCGCAGGTCGCGACGGTGGCAATCTGGCTGAAAACGAGCAATCGCCCGCGCGAGGCGCTC
>JAKEEH010000077.1 GCA_022616725.1 Limisphaerales bacterium
GGCTATTCGCCCGGCATCAAGGTCGAGCAGGGAGTGCCCCTCTTCGTCGATTGGTTCCGCGAAAATGTAGTCCGCAAATAAGGGGCGGCATGGGGCAAGTTGACCAGTTGCTGGAAGAACTCATCGCTCTCCCGAGTGTGAACCCCGCCTTCCTGCCGCCCGGCGATCGATTGGCCGGTGAACAACGCGTGGCCGATTATCTCGCCAGCGTGGCAAAGAAACTCGGCCTGCCGAGCGAACACGCGCCGGTTTGCCCAGGTCGCACGAATCTCCTTATCCGCCTCACGCCCACGCACACGCGACGCTTGCGCATCCTCCTCGCACCGCACTTGGACACCGTTGGCGGCAGCAATTTGCCGGGCAATCTCTTCACTCCACGGCGCAAAAACGCCCGCATTTACGGACGCGGTGCCTGTGACACCAAAGGCAGCGTCGCCGCGATGTTTTCCGCGCTGTGCGCCATCGCGCGTGACAATCCTCCTCAAGAAACCGAGATCATTTTCGGCGGGCTCGCGGACGAAGAATCCGGCCAGGCGGGCTCACGGCGGCTCGCTACGAATGGTTTTCGCGCCGATCTCGCGATCGTGGGCGAACCCACGCAGCTCAAGATCGTCACCGCGCATAAAGGTGTCGTATGGCTTCGGCTCACGACCTCCGGCAAAGCAGCGCACGGGGCGCGGCCCGAACTCGGGCGGAATGCGGTTCACGCCATGGCTCAAATCGTCGATTTGCTCGAGACGAAGTACGCCGCGCAACTTCGCCGTCACAAACATCCCCTGCTCGGCCGCGGCACGATCAACGTCGGCGCCATCCAGGGCGGGTCGCAACCAAATATCGTGCCATCGAGTTGTTCTATCATGATCGACCGCCGCACTCTCCCGGGCGAACGCGAAACGGAAGTCTGCCGCGAGATCAGGCAACTCCTAAAATCGCGCAATCTCTCCGCAAAAGTCGAGTCGCTTCAAGGCGGCCCGTGCTGGTCGCTTGACACCGATCCCGCGCAACCGCTGGTCGCGAACTTTCTGTCGATTGCGGGTCAGCGCAAGCTCGCAGGCGTCGATTATTTCAGTGACGCCGCGATCCTCGCAGCCGGCGGAATTCCCAGCGTGCTTTTTGGTCCCGGTGACATTGCGCAAGCCCATACCCCTGATGAATGGATCGCCGTTGACTCGCTCGAAAGGGCCGAGCGCCTCCTTATCCGCTTTTTTCGGTCGCTCCCATGAGCCGCCTCTCCTTCTTTCGCCAGAGCGGCTGGATGTTGGTAGCCGGAGTCGCCACCGGTGTCTTCATGTGGGCGGTCCACCTAATTGCGCCGCGTGGTCTCGATAAAGGGTCTTACGGCTTGTTCAACACCCTAGTACCTATCCTGAGCCTCGTGGGTGTTCCCGCCGTCGGCGTACAGGCGATTCTCGCGCAACAGACCGCCGGCGCTTTCATCGAGACGCAGTTGCGCCAACTCCGCGGCACCGTACGCGTGCTGCTTACCGCGACATTCCTTCTCTGGCTCGCGGGCGCGGTAGCTGTTTTCATTCTGCGCGATCACCTCTTGAGAGAACTCAAGATCAATGCGTCGGCAGCGTTGTGGATCACGGTGTTCGCCGGACTTTTTCTTCTGTGGACCCCTGTTTTTTCCGGACTGCTCCAAGGGCAGCAGAATTTCCTTTGGTTCGGGTTCACCAGCATCGCCGGCGGGCTCGGTCGCTTCCTCGCTCTCTTCATCATCGTCTATCTGCTCGGTTACGGCATTACAGGGGCGATGGTGGCGGTGCTGCTCGGCATTCTGCTCTCGCTGACGCTCGCTATCTGGCAAACGCGAAACCTGTGGATCGGCCCAGCGGACAGAATAATCTGGCGCGAATGGCTCGCCGGAGTTGTTCCTCTGAGCATCGGAATCGGCGCCACGACGTTCATCATGAATGCCGACATGATCCTCGTGCGCAACGTGTTCGAAGAAAAGACGACCGACTTCTACTCTGCGGCGGGGATTCTGGGGCGCGCTCTGGCCTATTTTGTCGGGCCCATGTCGCAGGTTATGTTCCCCAAAGTCGTGCAAAGCGCCGCGCGCGCGGAGAGAACGAATGTGGTCGCCCAAGCTCTCGGCGCGACCGCTCTCCTCGGAGGTGCCGGCGCGCTGGTTTGCACACTCGTCCCGTGGCTGCCCTTGCGCGTCGTTTATCCTCCCGAATATCAGATGATCGCGCCGCTCATCCCTTGGTTTGCATGGTGCGTGCTGCCTCTCACCCTCTCCAACGTGCTGATCAACAACCTCCTCGCACGGGGTCGCTACGGCGTGGTGCCGTGGCTCGTCATCCTCGCGCTCGGTTATGCCGCGGCTCTTTTCCTGATCTCCGGCCGCATCGATCCGTCCCAAACACTTGCCGCATTCAAAACAATCGTACGCACCCTTGGCGGTTTCGGGACCATCACGTTGGCGATCTGCGTTTGGTTCACCTGGAGAACTACGGAGCACGGCGTCCGCGGCTCGAAAGGGGCTGCGGCGATCTGAGCTTCTTGTAGATCCATCCTTCCAATGGACGCAGTGGGCCAAGATATTTGTAGAAGGGCGTATAAACCAAACGCAAGCGAATCGCGGAAAGCAACATGCTCACCGAGGTGCGTCCAAGCACCACTTTAGAGCCAACTTTGTCCGTCCATTCCGTCGGCACCTCAAGGATTTTGAAGCCGCCGCGCTTCAAAGCAAAAAGCAGGTTGATATCGAACGCCATATCGGTGATGCGCAGCGCTGAATGAATCTTTTCAATCGCCTCGCGTCGCATCACTTTGGCCCCGCATTGAGTGTCGCGGATATTCATGCGAAACAGGACCTGAATGATCCGGTGAAATACACGGCTGGCGAACTGTCGTCGGCTGGTTTGGGCCTGATGGAGCACCGCACCAGGAACCCAGCGCGAGCCGATGACACAGTCGGCCCGGTCGCAGTGGCGCACCAGATCGTGAAAGGCGGTCGGCGCCGTCGCGCCATCGGCATCGACATACCCGATCAAGTCGGCTAGTGGCGCGAGCTTGAGCCCTTCAATCAGAGCCCCGCCCTTGCCGATGGGCTCCGGGAATTCCAGCGCGCTGACGGTTTTGTGGTCCGTGGCGACCCGCTTGACCACGCCGATGGTGTCGTCCACGCAGCCGTTCAGTACCACGACGAGCTGGAACTTGCCCGGATAATTGCGCTCGAAGTAACCCGCATAGTCACGGAGCACCGGTTCGATTCTAAGCTCTTCGTTGTAGGCTGGAATCAGCAACAGAAGGCTGGGCGCAGTTTGCATCTGCAGGCGCAGGACCCAACGGGTGTTTAACTCTGGAGGGAGGGCGGCGCGGATGACGACCCGCCCGGCTGCACAGGTTCAATGGCATCGATGCGAAAGCGCTTTCGTGAACCGTCCATTTCGAATTCAATCTCTTCCCCCACTTTATGATTCAGGAGCGACTGGGCGACTGGTGAGAGATAGCTAATTGTTCCCTTCTCCGGGTCACTGTCCCAGGCTCCTAGAATCGCGAAGGCCTCCAGATGCTGATTGTGCAGGTCCGTCACCCGCACACGAGTGCCAATGCTCGCCACATCCGTGCGCGGATTCGAAAAATCGGTTCCGCGCGCGCGCACCAATTGATATTCCAACTCACCTTTGCGGCGCATGAGGATTTTCTGCATCTCTTTGGCCGCCTTATACTCATGGTTCTCCCGCAGGTCGCCGTAACTGCGGGCAATGGCAATCTCCTTCGAATTGGCCGGGATTTTTCTCTGGACCAGCTCGGTGTATTCGTGCTTCCGCCGTTCGAGACTCTGCCATGAAACGAGCAGCGGCTGCTCCTGTTTGGCTTGATCACCCGAGATCAGCGCCTGCACCGCGGGATAGCTCTTGACGATGCGCGCCAGCAGCGACCGCTTGTCCATGTCATCGAAACACGGGGAAAGCTGGAGCGCACGGGTCAGGTCTTTGATCACATCGAGATCCGCCGAGCCGATGAGTTCGACGAGCAGTTCCTGATCGTCCAGTATAAAATCGCGCAACCGGTTCGAACGCCTCTCGTTGAACTGGTCGCGCTCCATCGCGGTCAGCATTGCTCGAAAAACTTCCGGCCCGAGGATGTCCGCAAAAGCATCTGAGCGTTCCCTGGCCAGCCAGAGGAGCAACTCGCTGTTCGCCGTATGATGGCTGATCAGCCGCGCCAGTGTGTCTTTGAGGTCAGACAACTTGCCCTCGTGGATCAGCATCGACGCGCACTCGCCTGCCACTTTGGCGCTCAGGTTGTTCAGGTTGGCCAGAAGAGTTTCATGCCAGCGCTCAGGGTTCGCCTCTTTGAAGGATTGAAGTGTCCGACGATGCTTCGCCGCCGGTAGTTGTTCAAGGACCTGGCTGAATTTGATATTCTCCTGATTCCAGATATTCGTCGTGGTCAACTCGCTGCCGGCGGCTGGCAAACCCGCGGCATGGCGCATCTCATCGCGAATAAAAATCGCTTCCAATGCCACGGCGGGTTGTGTGCGCTGATGCGTGGTGATATCTGCGTTAAGCGCGGCGATCATCTCATTGGCTACGCGCGCTTTGTCACCAACATCGGGGAAACTGCGCAAAGTATCATGAGCGGCAGCGACCTTCGCTTTCAGTCCTCGCGCCTGCCGAAAGTCCGCCAGCAGCCGGTCGTCGAGCGCGACCTCCTGGGATTGGTAAATGATCGGTTCGGATTTTTTGGTCGGGATCTGAAAGTGACCGTCTTTCTTCATCTCGCGCTTTGCCACCTCCCACCACTTCTTCCAATCATCCCGAATCACATCCGGGACCAGAACCTGTTGGATCTGTTCGAGAAGCGCGCGGCCTCCGTAGCTTTGGAGCACGAGTTTGATCAAATCCAGGTGATGCAGTGCCGCCATTTGCCGGAGCCCTTCCAGGTCAGAAGCCTTTCGGGCCAGGATATGGCTCGGGTCAATTGGCTTCAGAGACTCAGCGGCAAAACCAAGGTCCATCGTGTGCCCGGCGCGGGACTGAAAATCGATTGTGAAGCGGGCAAATACGGTATCGACACTGGTGATCTTTCCAAAACCCCAACTGCGATGAAGACAGTAGCCGCTCGTGGTCAGTTGAACCAGCGGCTCGACATGGTGCCGGTGCAACTTCCCTGTAGCGACCAACTTCTCAAACTCTTCTCTCATAGCTTAGATCTCGCTTGCACTCGCTCGAATGACATTATTAAGCCGTGAGTGCGGAAAAACCAAGAGAAATTGCCGTCCGTATCCTCCGCCAGCACGCAGACAAAGGCGGCTTTATTGACGATTTGCTGGAGCAAGGACTAGCGAACGCCCCTCTCGAAACTGCAGACCGCCGGTTGGTGCAGGAGCTGGTGTTTGGCACTGTACGCTGGCAAGGGACACTCGATCACTTGATTCGTCAGAAGACGGCCGGTCGAACTCAGAAACAAGCGCTGCAGATTTTGCTCCGGCTTGGATTATACCAGATTTTCTGGCTGGATCGGATTCCCGAACACGCCGCCGTCCACGAGACCGTGGAAATGGCGAAGTCACTTGGATTTGGTCCGCAGGCGGGGTTTGTCAATGCAGTGCTTCGCGGCTATTTGCGCGAGCGTGAAGGTACGATCGCGGAATTAGCTCGATTGAGGCAGCAGCAGCCTGACGTCGGATATTCGCATCCCGCGTGGCTTTGTCACCGCTGGGAAACGCGATGGGGCAGCGACGGGCTTCGTGCGCTGCTCGAATGGAACAATCGTCCGCCGCAAATGTATGCACGTCTGAACACGATCAAAACGAGCGCCGAGCAACTTGCCAGGCAATGGGATGCCGAAGGAGTTCTATTTACTCCGCGCCAATGGGATTGGGCGCCCCAAAACGTTTCGTTTGAACTTCGTTCTCATCCGGCCCTGGCGTCTTTGCCCAGCTTCCAGCAGGGGCTATTTTACGTGCAGGACCCGAGCACACTGCTGGCGGTCAAGGCATTAGACCCAAAGCCCGGAGAAGCGATTCTTGACTTCTGTGCCGCGCCTGGGGGAAAAACAACCTATATCGCGCAGCTAATGGAGAATCGCGGCTACATCATGGCCCAGGATACCGACGTGCGACGCCGAAACATGGTGCGTGAAAATTGCGACCGCCTCGGTGTCCGCATCGTGATGTTGTCGCGCGCGACCACAACGATGAACTTTGATCTTTCAGAACCGTTCGACCGGGTACTGGTGGATGCCCCGTGCTCCAACACAGGCGTGATGCGACGGCGGGTCGATTTGCGGTGGCGGGTGCAGCCCGCGGAGCTGAAAAGGCTGGCACGAATGCAACTGCAACTCCTGGGCAAAGCCGCCACGCAAGTGAAGCCGGGCGGACGACTGGTTTACAGTACGTGCAGCCTTGAGCCTGAAGAGAATGAAGAGATCGTTCAGAACTTCCTAGATGAGGACAAGACCTACCGCCTTGAAAACGAGCGGATGCTGCTGCCCTTCCGGGACGGGGTTGACGGCGCCTACGTCGCGCAGATGGCGCGGCATCCTTAAACGACTATTATGCAAGCAAATCTTTTGTGCCTTTTCGCAATCCTGAGTTTGGTGTTCCACACGGCTGGCAACACAAACGAATTGGCCGCTGAAGCAATCGCGAAAGCAATGGCGAGCGTCGAGAACGCGCGGGCGCGCGCCGAGGCGGACCCGAGCAAGCCGGTGTTTCATATCACCGCGCCAGCGAATTGGATTAACGACCCCAATGGCGCCGTTTTTCACGGCGGCTATTATCATATCTTTTATCAGCACAATCCCTATGGTGACAAATGGGGGCATATGCACTGGGGCCACGTTCGCAGCCGCGACCTCGTCAAATGGGAACGCCTGCCTATCGCGCTTTGGCCCTCGCTGGAGGCAGGCGAGGAGCACGTTTTTTCCGGTTGCGCCACCACGAATGCCCTGGGCCAGCCGCTCGTTTTTTACACGAGCATCAAGAAGGGCAAATCAGCCACTGATTTCGCGGAGCAATGGGCAGCGATTGGCGATCCGGGATTGATTACGTGGCAAAAGCATCCGGCAAACCCGGTGTTGGCAGAAACGCTGCACGGCAGCACAAAGGTGTACGATTGGCGCGATCCGTTTGTATTCCATCACCAGGGACGCACCTTAATGGTACTCGGTGGCAATCTCAACCGAGCCAAAGGCGGACAGGCTGTCGTAACTTTGTACGAGGCGACAAATCAGGAACTGACGAAATGGAAATATCAGGGTGTACTGTTCACGCATCCTGACACAAAGGTGAACAACATCGAATGCCCAAACTTTTTTCCGCTTAATGGAAAGTTTGTGCTGGTGGTGTCGCCGCACGGAAAAGTTGAGTATTTCGTCGGCGACTTCGATGCCCGAAACCATAGCTTTAAATGGGACAAACGAGGCTTGATCGATGGCAGCAGCACCTATTATGCGCCCAACTGCATGCTCGATCCACAGGGTCGCCGCATTATGTGGGGCTGGCTGCGGGGATTCAAAGAAGGCCTGGGTTGGAATGGCTGCCTCTCCCTGCCACGCATCCTGAAGATCGATGCTGAGGGCAACCTGTTTCAGTCGCCAGCCCCGGAACTGAGTAATCTGCGCACCAACGAAATGCCGCTCGGCGAGATCCCACTCGAAAGCGGCACGAACTCGGTGACTGGGGACACGGCGCATACCATCGAGTTCAGCGCGGAATTAGAGTGCGTGAACCCGAAGGGTTTCGTGTTGCGCGTGATACGGCACGCCAGCCCCAAAGACGCGATCAATTTCACAGCAGAGGAACTCGAGATCACCCCTGGGACCAACCGGCTGCGAGCATTCGTCGATCGCTCTGTGGTAGAGGTTTTCGCCAACGATCGCAAATGCGTTTCTCGAATCCTGCCAGGCTTCGGCGCGCCAGAGTTGCTGGTCATTACGCGGGATGGGAACGCATCATTGCGCAATATGGTTCTTTGGCAGATGGGGTCGATTTGGTAATTGTTGGAGGAAGGAGCCTTCTTCCCTTTCGGGACCGTGGCATTTGCTTCGACGAGAAAAAAGCCCGTCCCAAAAGAACGGGCCTTTCAATTGAAATGCGCGCGCTGAGTTACTTCGCCGCTTCGGCCTTCTTCTCTTTCTTTGGAGCTTCCGGCTCGTTAATTGGCACATCCACCCACTCCAGGATCGCCCGCTGTGCGGCATCGCCCTGCCGCTCGCCGAGACGGGTGATGCGGGTGTAACCACCGCTGCGCTCCTTCTGAGTTGGCGCGATTTCATTGAAGAGAATGCGAACCGCGTCTTCCTGATGGAGTCGCGCGGCTGCGAGGCGGCGATCGTGGATCGTGCCGCTTTTGCCCAACGTCACCATTTTTTCGGCGACGGACCGCGCAGCTTTGGCTTTGGCCACGGTTGTCGTAACTCGCTTGTGCCTGATCAAGCTGCAAACGAGGTTCGCGAGCATGGCATTACGATGCTCGAAGGTCCGTCCCAGTTTCGCGGTTCGTTTACGATGTCGCATAGTCAAAACAGCCCCTCCTTACGTCGGGGTCAGATCATTCGGCGATGGCCTTCTCTTCTTTCGGGGTTTCGAGCAGGTCAGGCTCTATGTTCATGCCAAGGCTTAAGCCAAGGGCGGCGAGTTTGTCTTTGATCTCGTTGAGAGATTTCTTGCCGAAATTGCGATACTTGAGCATTTCGGCTTCGGTCTTCATGGCCAACTGGCCGACGGTCGTAATATTGGCGTTGTTCAGGCAGTTCGCCGCTCGCACGCTCAATTCAATCTCGTTGACACTCATGTTGAGCAGTTTCTTGAGCTTGGCGCGTTCATCATCCTGCTTGTCCGCCGCCTCTTCGAATTCAACGGCGTTCTTGTCGTAGCCCACGAAGACGTCCAAGTGGTGTTGCAGGATTGCGGAAGCCTGCGTTAGCGCATCATCCGGCGAAATGCGGCCATCGGTCCAGATTTCGAGGATCAACCGGTCATAATCGGTGCGCTGGCCGACACGCGCGCTCTCGATGTTGTAACGTACCCGCGTCACCGGGGAGAAGAGGGAATCAATCGCGATGACACCGATCGGCTGCTCAGGCTTTTTGTTTTCATCGCCCGGCAGGAAGCCGCGGCCGACTTTAACCTCCAGTTCCATCTCGAACTTCTTTTTCTTGTCCAGAGTGCAAATGAGTTGCTTGGGATTCACCAACTCAACATTTTGATTGAGCTGAATGTCCTCGGCGGTCACTTCGCCTTCCTTGCTCGCAGACAACAGGAGCGTTTGCGGCTCACGGTTGTGCGCCCTGAAAAGGATGCGCTTGAGATTAAGCACAATTTCGGTCACGTCTTCGACCACTCCGTCGATGGTCGTGAACTCGTGCATGGCGCCATCGATCTTCACTGAAGTGATGGCGGCGCCTTCCAGCGAGGATAGGAGCACGCGGCGGAGCGAGTTCCCAATCGTGTGACCATAACCGGTTTCAAACGGTTCGGCGACAAACTTGGCGTAGGTTTCAGTCGCGGTTGACTCTTCTTTGGTCAACCGTTTCGGCATTTCGAATCTTCCTAAACGTACTGGCATAAGTTTCCTGCAATTTTAATCTGGCCTTTCCGGTTATTTATTCCCGCTTCCGAATCGGCCCTTATAATTGCGCTTATTTTGTTAATATTTGCCCCTCCTTACGCCGGGGGTCTCATCCCCGACCGCTGGCGGGGGATTTATCGGGAATAAAATTCAACGACAGCCTGCTCGTTCGCGATAGGCTGAATCTCATCGCGGCTCGGAATCCGCATCACCACGCCCTTGAAGGCATCCTTGTTGACGGAGAGCCAGTCCGGAACCACCCGGCTGGTCGAAATCTCCAGCCCCCGCGTGGCGAGTTGGCGCGAAACATTGTTATCCTTGATCTCAATCGTATCGTTCACCTTCAGAGCGTAAGAGGGAATGTTCACCTTGCGGCCATTCACCTTGATATGCCCGTGCGTGACCATTTGTCGGGCGGCGGCCCGAGTGTTTGCGAAGCCCAGATGATAAACAGCGTTGTCAAGGCGCGTCTCCAGGATCTGAAGCATCTGTTCACCGGTGACACCGCGGCGTTTGAGCGCGCGCTCGTAAACGCCGCGAAATTGGCGTTCGAGCAGGCCGTAGTAGTAGCGCAGCTTCTGCTTTTCGATCAGGCCCAAGGCATAATCCGTGTGTTTACGGCGCGACTTCGGGCCGTGGACGCCGGGACCGTAGTTGCGGCGCTCCAGGTATTTCGACGGGCCGAAGATCGGCGTGCCGAAGCGGCGACTGATGCGAACGCGAGGACCAGTGTAGCGAGCCATGTGCTAATTAAATGTTTAAAAGAGTTAAATAGTTAGATTTATCCTTTAGACGCGGCGCTTTTTGCGCGGCCGGCAACCGTTATGCGGCACCGGCGTGCAGTCCTTAATGATCGAGATTTCAAGGCCGATTGCCTGCAAAGCCCGGATAGCCGATTCGCGGCCGGATCCCGGACCGTTGACGCGCACCTCAACCTCGCGCATGCCGTGGGACATCGCCTGGCGGGCCGCATCCTGCGCGACCTGCTGCGCCGCAAAGGCAGTGCTTTTGCGCGACCCTTTGAAACCGACCCGCCCGGCAGTGGACCAGCCGAGAAGATTGCCCTGCATGTCTGTGATCGTCACTTGCGTATTATTGAACGTCGCAAGAATATGGGCGATCCCAGCCGCGATGTTCTTGGCATGCTTCGCCTTGATGATCTTCTTGGCGTTCGGGTCCTCCCCGAGCAACTCGGCGGCGGTTGGCGCCACCGGAGTCGCGGGTACGCCGGCCGGAGCGCCCGCGCCCGATTTGGGTGCCGCGGCGGTCTCGGTGGCTGCGGCAGCGGGCTTGGGAGCCTTTTCCCCTCTCTCCGGCTTCTCGGCCTTGGGCGCCTTTTCCGTCGCCGGGGCCTTTGCTTCTTTGGCAGGTTTCTTCGGTTTCTCGTCAGCCATAACTCAGTTCAAATTAATGGATCCCTGTCTTGGCGTTCGGATTGCGCTGCACGCCAACTGTCTTGCGCGGGCCTTTCCGCGTCCGGGCGTTGGTGGACGTGCGCTGGCCGCGCACGGGCAGGCCGCGCAGGTGGCGAATACCACGATAACACTTGATCGCCTGCAGGCGTTTCAGGTTCAGACCCAGTTCGCGGCGCAGGTCGCCTTCGATCACGTACTTGCCATCCTGAATCGCGTGAACAATATGCGCGACCTGCTGCTCGGTCAGGTCCTTGGCGCGAAGAGCCCGGTCAATTTTGGCGCGTTCCAAAATTTCCAGCGCGTTCGTCGGACCAATGCCGTAAATGTAGCGCAGAGCGATGTCGATGCGCTTTTCACCCGGAATTTCAACACCAATAATGCGTGCCATAGATTAACCTTGCCGTTGTTTGTGCCGCGCGTTGGTGCAAATCACCCGCACGACGCCTTTGCGCTTAATAATCTTGCAATTCTCGCACAGCTTTCTCACTGACGCTCTTACTTTCATAAAAAATTATTTCAGGATAATTCGGCCTTTCGAAAAATCGAAAGACGACATCTCCAAGACGACTACCCGCCCATTCAGCAGCGGCCCCGCCGGCAAATCTTTCTTTGCCAAGTGTCCGAGCACCTGATGCCCGTTCGGAAGCCGCACCCGGTAGAGCCTGTCCCGCAGCGCTTCCACTATCACACCCTCAACTTCAATGGCATCCGGGCGGGACATGTCATGATCTCCGGTTCACCTTCGGTGATCAGTACCGTATGCTCAAAATGAGCCGATAATTGACCATCAATTGTCACAACTGTCCAGCCGTCTTTTAGGACCTTTACTGCGGGCGACCCGGCATTGACCATTGGCTCAATCGCCAAGGTCATGCCCGGACGCAATTTCTGCCTGGATTTCCCGTCCACGAAATTCGGCACCTGCGGCTCTTCGTGCATTGAGCGGCCCACGCCATGACCCACGAATTCCCGGACAACGCTGCAGCCATTGGATTCAACAAAGGTCTGGACGGCCCGGGAGATATCCTCCACCCGGTTGCCGGGCCGCGCCTGGGCGATCCCCTCATAAAGCGCCCGCTCGGTTACGTCCATGAGCCGTTGCGCTTCCAAGCTGCACCCGCCCACGGCAACAGTTCGCGCATTATCACCGATGAACCCGTTGTAAATAACTCCAACATCGAGACTTATAATATCTCCAAAGTCCACTCGGCGCTCATTGGCCAAGCCGTGCACGACTTCATCGTTTACCGAAATGCAAATATAGCACGGGTATTTTCGGTAGCCCAGAAACGCGCTGCGCGCGCCGTAGTCCTTCATGCGCGAGGCGGCAAACTGGTCGATTTCCCGTGTCGTCCGACCGGGCTGAATGAAGTCGCAAACCTCATCCAAAACAGCACGCGCAACCTGGCATGCGGGCCGCATGGCCTCCAACTCGCGCTCGCTCTTGAGAATGATCATCTTGGAACGCCCGGACATCCGACTAAAACCGGCCCTTCAGCCGGCCTTTCTTCAGGAAGCCGTCGTAATGCCGCATCAGCAGATGGGACTCCATCTGGCGCATCGTATCGAGCATGACGCCCACCAGGATCAGCATACTGGTGCCGCCAAAAAAAGTTGAGACTGCATACGGCACGTCCATGAAGCGGTACATCAAAATTGGAATCACCGCGATAACAGTCAGGAACACGGCGCCCGCCAACGTAATGCGGCTCATGGCGTTGTGCAGGTAGTTGCTCGTCGCCTGGCCGGGGCGCACGCCAGGAATGTAACCGCCGTACTTTTTGAGGTCGTCGGCAATCTGTAATTCGTTGAACTGAGTCGCGACCCAAAAATAAGAAAAGAACAGGATCATGGCCGCGTACAGAAACATGTAAAGAAAGGCTCCTTCCTGCAGGGCCACGGAAAGCCTGGTTAGAAATGGCAGGCTGAGGCTCTGGCCGGCGTACTCCAGGAGCTTCTGCGGAAACATGAGAATCGCTTGCGCAAAAATGATGGGCATCACCCCCGCGTAATTCACTCGGAGAGGCATGAAGGAAGTTCCTCCGGCGACGACTTTGCGGCCCATTGCGCGCTGAGCGTACTGGACGGCGACTTTCCGTTGCGCCTGCGTCACGGCAATGACTCCCGCGACCACCAGGAGCAGCAGCGCCACCATGGCAATCGCATGGAAGAAATTGAATTGACCCTCGATGTCACCGCCGGGCGCGAACATATCGAATAACGCCTGGATCGCCTGCGGCACGCGTGCAACGATACCGATGCTGATCACCAGCGAGATTCCGTTGCCGATGCCCCGTTCGGTAATCTGTTCGCCCAGCCACATCAACAGCAAAGTCCCTGTGGTGAGGATGAGTACGGTTTGTATTCGATACGCCCAAATGTTCTCGTAAAGCACCAGATCTCCCCGAAAGTTCGGGAAAATACTGGCAGCGTTCTCCCATCCGAGCGCCATGAAGAATCCTTGCCCAAGGCAAAGCAATACCGTCAGGTAACGCCCATATTGAATGAGCTTGGGCCGGCCCCCTTCCTCGCGCGCGAGCTTGCTCAGGCGCGGAATCACCGCGGTGAGGAGCTGAATGATGATGGTCGCGCTGATGTACGGCATGATCCCGAGTGCGCCGATGGCGCACCGTTCGAGGGCGCCGCCGGTAAACATGCTGTACATGCCGAGCAAACCGCCGCCCTCCTTGCTCGCGTTTTCCTCGAAGTACTGCTGCAACGCCCGGCCATCGAGCCCTGGAATCGGAATCATCGCCGCGACACGGCAGATCCCCAGCACAATCAGCGTGAAAATGATGCGCGATTTAAGCTCCGGAATCTTGAAGCAATTAGCGAACGTGTTGAAAATGGATTTGAGCATGTGCCCTTAACGGTCCGGAGCTTACTTTTTCGGCGCCGGCTTGGTTTTTGCGATAATCTCGCAAGCGCCGCCCTTTCCTTCAATTTTGGAACGCGCCGAAGCGCTGAAAGCATGGGCACTGACCGTCAACTTCTTCGTCAACTCGCCATCGCCAAGGATCTTGATTCCATCAGCCTTGTCGTTCGCCAGACCGGCCTTGCGAAGCGTCTCGATGTCCACGCGCGTCCCGTCGCCGAACTGGTTGAGTGACTCCAGGTTGACAGGGATATACCGGATCGCATGGCGCGCATTGTTAAAACCGCGTTTCGGAATTCGGCGGATCAGCGGCATTTGGCCGCCTTCAAAGCCGATGCGAATAGAACTGCCCGATCGGGCGGTTTGGCCTTTGCCACCCCGTCCGCTGGTTTTGCCGTGTCCGCTGGATTCGCCCTGGCCAAGACGCTTGCGACGATGCTTGGCGCCGGGGCGAGGTTTCAAGTCATGTAAACGCATAATTAAGCCGTGACCGCATTGCTTTCGCCGGGCCGCGCCTGGGTCGGCTCAGCCTTCACCGACAAACCGCGGCTGCGGAAAATATCAGCGCGCAAACGCAACTGGCGCAGCGCATTGAGCGTCGCTTTAACCACATTCGCCGGATTCTTCGACCCAAGAGATTTGCTGAGCACGTCCTTCACGCCAGCAGATTCGAGAACGGCTCGCACAGTCTTACCCGCGATGACACCTGTTCCCGGCGAAGCAGGCCGAAGCAGGATGTGCGCTCCACAATAACGCGAAACGATCTCGTGCGGAATTGTGCTGTCCTTCAGAGATACGCCGACCATCTGCGATTTAGCGACTTCCCCGCCCTTGCGAATCGCATCCGCGACTTCACCTGCTTTGCCAAGCCCTACACCAACGCGGCCACGTTTGTCTCCCACTACGACCAGCGCGCTGAAGCTGAATCGCCGTCCGCCTTTGACGACCTTCGACGATCGATTGATGAACACGACCTTCTCCGACAATTCGGACGTGGTGCCGTCCGCGTTGATGAACTCCGTTTGCCCTTCGCCAGGCCGTTGCCGCCGTGGGCCGCGAGGTCCGCGCCCGGGCCCGCGTCCGCCAAATCCGCCGCCACTGGGCCCGCCCGGACTGCCACCGCCTGCGCCGCCTGGACTGCCTTTATCACCAAATTCTGTCGGGGTCTCTGCCACAATATCTCCTGGGTTAAAATTTCAATCCGGCTTCTCGCGCCGCGTCCGCCAATGCCTTTACTTTACCATGAAATTTCGCGCCGCTGCGGTCGAAAACCACCTCGTCAATGCCCTTTCCACGAGCCGCTTGGGCTGCCAGCGCGCCGACGGCCTTGGCGCCGGACACGTTCGCGCCTAATTTGTCACGGTTCGGAGTCTCTTTGTGCATTGTGGACGCAGACGCGAGGGTCACGCGCGCCATGTCGTCGATGAATTGCACATAAATATGCTCATTTGTGAAACGGACGCTCATCCGCGGACGTTCCTTTGTGCCGGTCACTTTCTTGCGAATGCGCAAGTGGCGCAACCGCGTCAGCTTATGTTTGGTTTGAGTTTGCATGGTCTCATTAGCCACGGATGGCGCCGTAGCCGTCCGTTATTGAACAGTCTTGCCTTCCTTGCGCTTGACGTGCTCGTCCGAATACCGAACGCCCTTGCCTTTGTAAGGCTCCGGCGGATAATAGCTGCGGATTTCCGCGGCAACCAATCCAACCACCTGTTTGTCCGGCCCTTCAATCGTCAGCTTTGTATTCTCCTCGACCGTCACTTTGATCTGATCGGGAATCGGGTAATTAATTGGATGCGAATAACCGAGGCTCAGATTGACGTTCTTGCCCTGGACCGCCGCCTTGAACCCAACACCCTGGATCTCGAGCTTTTTGACGAAACCATCGCTCACGCCCTTAACCATGTTATTCAGAATCGAACGGCTCAGACCGTGCAATGCCTTGGCTTCCGAATCATCGCCCTGGCGCGACACGACGACGTTCGAGCCATCCACCTTTGCGCTGGTGCGGCGCGGTAATTCGAAGTTCAGTTTTCCCTTCGGGCCTTCGACGAACACCTTCTGCCCTTTAATGTCCACCTTCACTTTGGAGGGAATAGCAACGGGCTGTTTTCCAATTCTAGACATAGATTACCAAACGTAACACACAAGTTCGCCTCCCACATTGCTTTTGCGGGCCTGAGTACCCGTCATCAACCCCTGAGAGGTAGAAAGGATCGAGATGCCCAGACCCCCGCGGACCCGCGGAATTTCCGTGGACCCAATGTATCGGCGCAGACCGGGAGTGCTGACGCGGCGCAGGCCCTCGATGACGCCTTTCTTGCCCTCGTACTTCAACTTCAGTTTTAAAGTCTTCATGCCCTTGCCTTCGACGGAAAACTCGCCGATGTAGCCCTCTTTTTTCAGAATATTGGCGATGCTCTCCTTCATCCGCGAATGCGGCAGTTCCACCGTTGGCAACAGCGCCCGATTGGCGTTGCGGATGCGAGTGAGCATGTCGGAAATAGGATCAACCATAAATTTACCAGCTCGCTTTTGTGACTCCCGGGATCAACCCGGCCAGCGCGGCTTCGCGGAATGTCAAGCGGGAACAGCCGAATTTGCGGATGTAACCATGGCGCCGCCCGCTCATCGAGCAGCGGTTGACCACCCGCGTCGGGCTTGCGTCCCGCGGCAGTTTGGCCAGCCCGGCGTAATCCTTCTTCGCTTTCAATTCCGCGCGCAAAGCGGCGAATTTCTTGACCGCCGCGGCTTTGCGCTTGTTTCGTTCAAACCATGCTTGTTTAGCCATACCTATTTTGTCTCGGCAAATGGCATGCCCATCATCTTAAGCAAGTCGAGCGCCTCAGCATCGTTTTGCGCCGAGGTTACAATCGTGATGTCCATGCCCTGTTGCCGCTTAATCTTGTCAAGTTCAATTTCTGGGAAAACCGTTTGATCCGCAATGCCAAGCGAGTAATTACCTCGCCCGTCAAACGACCGGGGTGAGGTCCCGCGAAAGTCGCGAATCCGCGGCAATGCCGCCGCGACCAGGCGGTCGAAAAACTCGTACATCGCGTCCCGGCGCAGCGTCACGCGGCAGCCGATCGGCATCCCCTGGCGCAGCTTGAAGTTCGCAATGCTCTTGCGGCTCTTGCTGATGACGGCTTTCCGTCCGGTGATGAACGCCAGATCTTTCGCCGCGTCTTCGATCGCGCCTTTCTCCAGCGAGGCGCTCACGCCCATGTTCACCACGATTTTTTCCATCCGCGGAATCTGGTGAATGTTCTTGTACTGGCGCTTCTGTTTGAGCGCTGGGACTACTTCATTGACGTATTTGTCGTAAAGTCTGGCTTTCATGCGACTCCTTATGCGCTGGCGGGCTGCGCTGCACCCCGTCTGCTGGCCCGCGCGTCGAACTTTTCTGCCAGCATCACGTTCGATACGTGGATCGTGCCTTCGCGCTCAACAATCGCCCCCTGTGGGTGCGCCTGGCTCTTGCGCGTGTGCCGCTTGATCATCTTCGCCCCTTCCACGATGACGCGCTGTTTGTCGCGTTGCACCTCCAGGATGCGCCCGCGTTTGCCGCGCTCGGTGCCCGAGATGATTACCACCTGGTCGCCCTTCTTGACATGAAACTTCTGCATACTCAAATCACCTCCGGCGCGAGCGAAATGATTTTCATGAACTTTTTGTCACGCAATTCGCGCGCCACCGGGCCAAATATCCGCGTGCCTCGCGGGTTGTTTTCCTTGTCGATAATGACAATTGCGTTGGTATCGAACCGCAAATACGAGCCATCGCTGCGCCGGATCGGCTGCCGCGTGCGCACGATCACCGCATCGACGACATCGCCCTTTTTCACCGTTCCGTCGGGAGCGGCTTCCTTGATGTGCGCCTTGATGATATCGCCCACGCGCGCATACTGCTGATTGCGCCCAATCACCCCAATCGCCGCCGCGCGTTTGGCGCCCGAATTATCGGCCACTTCCAATATCGATCGGACCTGTAACATAGTTTAAAGTCCTTGGGTGGCAACCGGCGTCACGCCCTCAGCCCGGTCGATCACTTCGACCAACCGCCACCGCTTGGTCTTGGAAAGCGGCCGTGTCTCTTCGATTCGCACCCGATCACCCGGCTTCGCTTCGCCCTTTTCATCGTGGGCGTAGAATTTCTTGTACTGCGTCACGACTTTCTTAAACTGTGGATGGGGGAAACGCCGCTGGACGCGCACCACGATGGTCTTTGCCATCTTGCTCGACAGCACTTCACCGAGGCGTTCCTTGCGATTTCCGCGAACAACTGTGGTGGTGGATTGAGTCATAGTAATCAAAAAAATCAGGCGGCCTTCTTCCGCCGCAAGAGAGATAATTGGGTTTCAATCCGCGCGATGTCGCGACGCAGGTTGCGCAAGCGCGCCGGCTTCTCCAACTGCGCGCTGGCTTGCTGCAGCCTCAGGTTAAACATCTCCTGGCGCAGGTCACGCCCCTTGGCGGATAACTCCGTTGGTGTCAGATCTTTCAGTTCAGACATCTTCATAACTGCTATGCCGTCACCCGGTGGCGGGAAATAAACTTGGTGCGAATCGGCAGCTTAGTCGCGGCCAAGCGCAACGATTCGCGCGCGACAGCCTCAGTGACGCCATCCACCTCAAACAAAACATTCGCCGGCCGGATCACCGCCACCCACGATTCTAAAGGCCCTTTGCCTTTGCCCATACGGGTTTCGAGCGGCTTCTTGGTGTACGACTTCTGCGGGAAAATGCGAATCCACACCTTGCCGCGGCGCTTCATGAAGCGAGTCACGGCTACACGGGCCGCCTCGATCTGCTTGGTGTCCAGCCAGCAGCGCTCCAGCGCTTGCAGGCCGTACTCGCCAAATGCAACCGATTGGCCGCGCGATGCCAGCCCGGCGCGGTTGCCGCGGTGCATCTTGCGATACTTAACTCTTGCGGGCATTAACGGCATATCATCGAGTCTCCTGCTTAACCCGTAATCGCTTCCACGGGCTTGGCCTGTTCCTTGTCAGGCTTGGTGTCGCCTTTGCAAATCCAGCATTTGACACCCAGCTTGCCGTAAACGGTGTTCGCCTCGGCAAATCCGTAATCGATGTTCGCGCGCAACGTGTGCAGCGGCACCCGCCCTTCATGATACATTTCGACACGCGCGAGTTCAGCTCCCCCAAGCCGGCCGGCGCAGCGAATTTTGATCCCGTCGGCTCCAAAATCCATCGCTGTCTGCAAGGCCTTTTTCATTGCGCGCCGGAATGACACGCGGCGCTCCAATTGCAGCGCGACGTTTTCGGCCACTAACTGGGCGTCTGTCTCGGGCTGCTTAATTTCGAGGATGTCAACGTAAATTTCCTTTCCCGTCATTTTGCTCAACTCCTCCTTGAGTTTGTCGATCTCAGCCCCCTTGCGCCCGATCACCACCCCCGGACGGGCCGTCAGAATGGTAATGCGGCAGCGGGTGGCCGCCCGCTCAATCAGAATCTTCGGCACGGAAGCCGATTCGAGCTTCTTCTTGAGCACTGCGCGAATGTTCCGATCCTCGGTCAGCAGTTTGCCAAATTCTTTCTTTTCGGCGTACCATTTCGAGCGCCAGTCGCGATTCACCGCGACCCGAAGCCCGACGGGATTAGTTTTCTGTCCCATAAATAATCTTACTCTTAATCTTAATCCTCCCCCTACACCTCATCCGAGAGCACAATCTTAACGTGGCAATTGCGCTTGAGAATCGGCCCCGCTGATCCGCGCGCCTTCGGGGTGATTCGCTTCATCGTTGTGGCCGTGCCGGCGACGGCTTCCTTGACCCAGAGTTTGTCAATTTCCAGTCCCGCGAATTCCCGGTTGTTGGCCTTTAAATCTTCCGCATTGGCGCGAGCGGATTTCAGCGTCTTCGCCACAACACGCGCCGACTTTCGCGGCACGACCGCCAGTACGGCCGCCGCTTGCGGCGCGGCCAAGCCCTGAATTTGCCGGACCACCTCGCGCATTTTCTGCGCCGACATCCGAACATTTCGCGTAATTGCCTGAACTTGCATGATTCTGATTACTGATTACTTGGCTTCGGCCTTGGCCGTGTGAGCGCCGTGCTTCTTGAACGTGCGCGTGGGCGAAAACTCGCCCAGGCGGTGGCCGACCATGTTTTCCGTCACAAAGACAGGATTAAAAATCTTTCCGTTGTGCACGTTAAACGTCAGGCCCACGAAGTCAGGTGTGATCATCGATCGCCGCGACCAGGTCTTGATCGGCGTCTTCGACTTCGTTTCTTTGGCCTTGTTGATTTTCTCGAGCAAATGCCCGTCAACAAATGGTCCTTTTTTAATCGAACGTCCCATACACTCTTATCTTAATCTCGATTTTACTCTTAATCGGAATCTTCCTTACTTAAGTTTCATTGGCCGGCCATCGCGCCGGACCACAATAAAGCGGTTCGAGTATTTCTTGCGGTGCCTGGTCTTGTAACCCTTCGTGATCACGCCCCAAGGCGTCACCGGATGCCCGCCGCCAGAGGTCTTGCCCGCGCCTCCGCCCATCGGGTGATCCACGGGGTTCTTCGCGACCGCCCGGCTGAGCGGGCGGATCCCGCGATGACGCGCCCGACCGGCTTTGCCGAGGATCACATTCTCATGTTCTGGATTGCCGACCTGCCCAATCGTCGCGTAGCAACTCTCGTGGATTCGGCGAATCTCGCCGGACGGCAAACGCACCTGCGCATAACCTTCATCACGCGACATCAACGTCGCGGCCACGCCGGCCGTGCGGACCATCTGAGCCCCACGCCCGGGCGTCAGTTCTATATTATGAATGGGCAAGCCCACGGGGATTGCTTTGAGCGGGAGGCTGTTGCCCACATCCGGCGGCGCTGCCGGACCGCTCAGGACTCTGGCGCCCACTTTCAACTCCAGAGGCGCAACGATATAACGCTTCTCTCCGTCCTTGTATTTGAGGAGAGCCAAGCGCGCCGTGCGCCGAGGGTCATATTCAATGGCAACGACCTCAGCCTCCACCCCGTGTTTTTCCCGTTTGAAATCGACTAACCGAATCTTCTGCTTGTTTCCCTGGCCGATGCCGCGGCTCGTGATGCGCCCGTAATGATTGCGCCCGCCGGTTTTCTTGCGAATCATCACAAGACTCTTTTCCGGCGTCCTCTTCGTAATATCACTGTAATCCGCGACTGTAATGTATCGCGTGGACGGCGTTAGCGGTCTAAATGCTTTAACAGGCATAAATTCAAAAAATCCCAAACCAGCAACCTGGAGTACGGCGTCGTGCTTTCCGGTAATGCTGCTCGCGAAACCATAAATCCTGCCCCAGGTCGGGAGTCAGTTATCGGCCCCGCAAAATGGCGGCACGCTAGTGCCTCCCCGATCCACTTACCGACGTGGCCAAATCACCACACCCCGCCTCGTGAAACGGAGCGCTGAATATAGTGGTCCCAAAGTCTCTTGCAACAAGATTTTGGAAAAATTTTTGAGCCCGATTAGGCCTCAAAACCTTCTATTTTCGCGCCCGATTCAACACCTGTACCGTTCCGTTCGGGTGCGCCGCCTCGCTCAACACGTTTCTAGAACGCATTCCGCAATTTCTTCCGGCTCGTAAAAGCAATTCTGCGGATCGAGTTTGCGCCAGGCTGCCTCTTCGCCACCGTCGGCGAAGTCCTGCCATAGCCGGGTGGTTTTCCACATCGGCGTCTTCACTCCGCCCGGTGCAATCACGGTGATCCGCACCCCGTTGGCCGAGTGTGCGCATTCCGCCGCGGCCACTTTCGAGAACTGTATGACCGCCGCTTTGCTGGAAGCGTATGCGGCCGCGCCTGGGAAGACCTCAATGCCCGAGAGCGAAGCGATATTGATAATGCAGCCTCCACGGCCGCGCATCGCGCGAATGCCGGCGCGCGTTCCGAGAAAAACACCATCGAGATTGACCGCGTGAACGCGGCGCCACTCTTCCAGCGAGGTCGTTTCAACGGGCGTGGCAACGGCAACGCCAGCGCAGTTTACGAGCACATCCAAACGTCCCCAACGCGCGACAACTGTTTCGATGCAGTTGGTCCACGAGGATTCCGCCGAAACATCCAGCCTCACCGCCAGTGCCGAATCGTGGGCGCCGGCTTCCCTGACCGCTGCGGCGGCTCCCACTTCGTCAACATCTGCGACGGCAACCTTGCTGCCCTGACCCGCAAACAAGAGCGCCGTCGCCCTGCCGATCCCAGACGCCGCGCCAGTGACGATGGAAACCTTGTCGGCCAGGCGCTTGTTCGGGACCATAGATAAGAGTGCCTTCATAAAGCTGATCGGGCGGCAAGGCGAAACAATCTCTGTTTGACTCGACGCTCACGCGGAAGCTCGCGATTTCAAGCATCGGCGGTCCAGCCAGAACCGGGCGTGGTGCGAATATGACTCTCGCTGCATAATCAGTCATGATTTCAACGGCCGAATGACGCACCGCTATTTCAGCGTTGCGCGCCAGTTCTTATACTCCTGAAAGACCTCGTCGCGGGAGCAGCGTTCGCGATAGGCCACTCGCGCGCGATATCCGTATTCCTGAGCCACCTCGTAATCTGGAATGATAAATTGCCAGTCCCAGGCGGTCTGGGTCGCGGAGGGAGGCCCGCCGCCGCTGGGCGAATGCGAGAAGCGAATCCCGTCCGTCCGGTCAAACATCAGGATGTATTGGTGAGAACCGAAGAAGCCGTAATAGAGCGGATCGCTGAAGCGCAGCGGAGAAAGACTTTTGAAAAGCGCCGGGCGTGTGTTTGGGGCGAATTTGAGCTCGGTTTTGTCATTCACATGCAAAACCGTGCTCTCGTCATAGTGCGTCTGTGTGCACAATTGGACCCAGCCCGTGCCGTCGCGGAAATAGATCGACTTGTTTTCGGGAGCGTCGATGTAAGTCGCCCAAAATAGCCCGATGTAGCCATGCGTGAACGCGTGCTGGTGCGGTTTGCAGCGGAAGGTCATGTCGATGTAATGCGGCGCAACCAGCTTGAATCGTGTCCAGCTTTCCAGATGGAAGGTGGGCGTGGGAGGCTGGTGAAGCTCGGCCTCGCTCTCGGAAATCTTTGTGAAAGTCATCGGGGCATGGCGCGGCTCGAAGAACACCTTATTGTCGCCGCGCAGTTCCTGCTCGCCGTCGAAGATGTGTTCCAGGTTCAAGCCTGCCACCGTGAAGAGCGACTTCGGATTCGTGCGGTGAGTGAGTCGATGCACGCCATTGTAGCCGGCACGATGGCCATTGTAGGCTTCATTGTCCCCAATGACGGCCGTTAGGTCTCCAATCTGGAATGTTTCATGCGCCATGCGAGCTTCTCTCTTGCCCAACGCACCCTCTGATTGCTGGTTACGATTACTTACCGGTTACTGCTCATGGCTCATGGTAACCACGCCAGATCCACACGAGTGTGTCGGCCAGTGTTTGCTCAAAAACGCGACTATCACAGTGCCGTGTGGCAAGGCTGAACACGTAGCGGTGATTGTAACCTTTGGCTCTAAGTGCAGCCGCGGTCCGCTCGCCGGCCATAACCCAGTTGTGATAGGTCTCCTCAGGATCTTTGACGCGAAGATCGTTTTCGGAGACATGCGTGAAGATACGCAATGGTTTCTTCTCGCTCTTTTCAATTAGTTTCATGCTGGAGTGGTATTCCCACGCGCCGAGGGGATATTTGGCTTCCTCCGCTGCATCATCATCCTGTTGATCGACGAATGTGCCGGAATAGGCGATCAATCGCCGGAACAAATCGGGCCGAAACCAGCCCATCGTTAGCGCCGCGGCCCCGCCCGAACTGCAGCCCATGACGGCCCTGCCCCAGGGATTGTCCGTGAGGGTCAATTTCGGGTAGGCCGCCTTGATCTCCGCGTTGTTCAGCACCGCCGGGAACACTTCCTCGTTGATAAATCGGCCGAGGCGATCGGACATAGTATCGTATTCGAGGCCGCGCTCGCTGTTTTTACCATCATTACCGCCGTTTTGAACAGCAATAGCGATGAACGCAGGCAACTTGCGACTCGGATCCTTCGAAATGGTCAGGTTGTCCAGTGCGTTGCGCACCAGGTTGAGCTGGCCGGGTCCGTCATGGATCACGAGAAGTGGAGCCCGCATGCCATCTTGATACGCAGCCGGCACGTAAACAAGGACCTTTCGCTCTTTGCGCACGGCCTTCCGCTCAGGTTGAAGTGTGGCATCGTCGCCACGAAAGATTTTGCTGTCAGCCAGAAGCATCGTGAACTCGAACTGCTTGCCTTTCGGATTGCCCCGGTCGGTGAGATCGGGGTCGATCTTGTATTCGGGACCGATCGAGTACTTGCCGTCGCCTTCCGTGCCGGGATTCTCGGTGTACGACTCTGCCGCTTTTGGGGTATGGACGAGCAATCCGATGAGGACGATGACAACAAAACATCGAGCGCAAGCTGACAGCAGGCGTGTATTCATGGAGACACCTTTAGAGCATTCGGGAAGCAATGATACAAGGGCAAATCCACCGTTACGCCATAAGCAGCGGCGACGAAAGTGTGAAAGTGAGCCGGTGAGAAAGTGAGCTGTGCCCACTTTCACCCTTTCCCACTTTCTCACTTTCCCACTTTCCACTCGGCGGTGGCTTTTCTTATTCGCAATTTGGCCATTTGCCATCGGCGTAGCCTTCGTCAAGATCGCCGGTCAGACCGGCTGGATGCGCATGAACTCGAGCTTTGACGGCATCATTCTTGGGACGGGGCATAACGCTTTGGTCCTGCAGGCCTACCTCTCGCGGTGCGGACTCAGAACGCTCTCGGTGGACCGCGCCCCAATGCCCGGTGGCGGACTGAGGACGATCGATAACCCGCGCCTGCCTGGTTTCCGGCACAATCCCCATTCGTTCTTCCATCGCGCCGCAACGGCGATGCCCTGGTATCGGGATTTGGAACTGGAACGCCATGGCGTCCGTTATCTCGAACCTGAACTCAACGTGGCCATGATCCTGCGCGACGGCCGCGTCCTGGAATGGTGGACAGACCTCGACCGCACCGTCGCAATATGCGCCGAGTTCTCGAAGCGCGATGCCGAGGTGCTGCGGCAGTTCGCCGAGGAATTCAAACCGATCGTGCAAAAGATTCTTCTGCCGGAAGCCCAATCGTCGCCATTGGATCCCGGGTTGCGGCGCAAGTTGCTGGAGAGGTCTGTGCTTGGGCGGCGGCTGCTGGAAATCTCGGCGTTGTCCCCGCTGGCATTCGTCACGCGATACTTCGAGAACGACGCTGTGCGCGCCGGCCTCCTGTTCTTCAATGGCTTGCGCGAAGTGGACCTCCGCCTGAAGGACTTTGGCCACTCAATCCCTGCGCTGCTTGCGTCGCGCCCCATGGCACAGATGGCGGTGGGCGGGTCGGCCAGTCTTGCGCACGGCTTTCTGGCGGACATTTCGGAGCATGGTGGTGAAGTGCGGTGCGGTGTCGAACTGCGCCGCATCCTCGTTCAGAATGGCCAGACCAAGGGCATAGAATTAACGACGGGCGAGCAGATTCACGCGGCCTTCGTGGCGTCGGGGCTGAATCCGCAGCAGACGTTTCTCGATTTGCTGCCGCCGGAAGCGGTTCCGGCACGGGTGCGCGAAAGGGCGGCGCAGTTCCAATACAACCTGCTTGCCCCGCTGTTCGGTCTGCACGTCGCGCTGGACGAACCGCCGCGTTATGCCGCGGCCGGCCTGCACCCGGAACTCAATGAGGCTTTCATGGTCTTGATTGGGCTCGAGCAGTTCGATCAGTTTCACGAAATCGTGGCCGCGCACGAACGGGGCGAACTTCCGCCTCCCGTCGCTTGGGGCGCGTGCCCGACATTATTCGATCCATCGCAGGCGCGTCCGGGCAAACACGCCGCGTTTTTATGGGAGAAGCTGCCCTACGCTCTGCGCGGCGACCCGTCGAATTGGGCGAGAGAGAAGGAGGCTGTAGGCGCGCGACTGCTGAATCTATGGCGCGAACTGGCGCCCAATCTTGGTCGCAGCATCATTAAGGATCAGTTTGTCTTGACTCCGGCGGATACAGAAACAACGCTGCCGAACATGAGCCGCGGAGACTTGCTCGTCGGCTCGTTCGCAAACAGCCAGGTTGGTTACAATCGTCCCTTCGCCGGCGCCGGCTGTTATCGTACACCCGTTGCCGGGGTTTACTTGTGCGGCGGGTCAACGCACCCCGGAGGCAACATCACTGGTTTGTGCGGCTACAACGCCGCGCGCGTCATTGCGACCGACCTCGGCAAATCAATCTGGTGGCGCCCGCCGGACGCGGAACAAGCGCTGGCGGCGCTTTGATCGACGGCATCTCGCCTGATGATCGTTCGAGCATTTTTCCGATAGTGAGGCGGAACTTCAAAGGTCATTCCTCTGCATTGCGCGAGAGAAGGCCCTGGTCGCGCAACCAATTGCAACAGGCCTCAGTCCACCTGGAATACGGACGGGCGTTTGTGCGGACGCCGAAATCGTGCGTCGTGTTTGCGTAGATGTGCAGTTCGGCCGGGACGCCAGCACGCTTGAGAGCGAGGTACAAGAGAACGCTATGCTCCGGCGGGCTGATGATGTCATCCCCGCCATGCACGAGGAGGACCGGCGGCGTATTGGTAGGGATGCGCAAGCCGGGAACCAGTTCATCCTTGTCCTTTGATTTCAGGTAACCCGGATAAACCGGTATGGCAAAGTCGGGGCGGCAACTGATTTTATCGACGTCATCGACCGGCTCGTAGGTTCGTTTGTCGAAGCTTGTCGCTGTAGCAATCGCCAGATGACCGCCTGCCGAAAAGCCGACGATGCCGATCCGCTGCGGATTGATGCCCCAGTCTCTGGCTTTGCTCCGGAGCAGGCTGACAGCGCGCTGAGCGTCCTGGAGTGGGCGACGGGCCGGCTCGCCTTTGGGTTCGTCGGGACGTCGCGGGACCCGGTACTTGAGAATGATGCCCGTCACGGCGATGGAGTTGAGCCACTCTGCGACTTCTTCGCCTTCCAACTGCCAATAAAGGTCCCAGTATCCGCCACCCGGACAAATCAGCACTGCGGTACCTGTTTCCTTTTCACCGGCCGGACGATGGATCGTAATGGTCGGATTCGTAACGCCGGTAATCAGCCGTGTCGGCTCGGTAACCTCGACCTGCTTGCGGTCGAGCTTCTGCGACATGCGGACTCTCTCCGGGCCGATGCCAGGCGCTTCGTCAGGGACCGCACCCGGCCACAGATTGACGACCAACGGTTCCGCGGCGGTGAGAGCGGAGGATACGACCAGTAACAACACGAACAACGCGGAGCATGACGCAATTGTCGGCATGCTTACGGAGCGTACATTTCTTGCGAATGGAATGCAACGACTGGTCAGCGACAATGACGAAGCACTAATGACTAATGACGAATTCGGGTTTCGAACACTCGGGCTCCTTTCGTCATTAGGAATTAGAGCTTCGTCATTCCCACCCGGGCTGACACAAGACGTTGCCGCTCGGCAGCTTTGGCGAAGGGAAAGTAAACTATCATGGCAATCGCGATGGAAAGGGCGCCCCAGACGGCGGCGCGCCAGTCTCCGCCGGTGATCAGATAATGTCCAACGATCGGCGGAGTGGTCCACGGCACGTTCACGAACGGTTTGTTGATGATATTCCACTGCATCAATAGATAGGTGCATCCCGTAAGAATCAGGGCGTTGAGGATGTACGGGACCATGAAGATCGGATTAAGCACGATCGGCAGGCCAAAAAAGATGGGTTCGTTGATTTGAAAGACCTGGGTCGGCAGCGAAATGCGGCTGACACGCCGGAAGGCCGGATCCTTCGACTTCATGAGGATCAGAGCCAGGGCAATGGTCGCGCCGGTGCCCCCAACGTTGACAAAGGTGGTGAAAAAACCGTTGGCCGTGATGTAGGGCAGCGGTTGGCCGGCAGTGGTGGCTTCCACATTCGCGGCAAGGTATTGGAGGAAAACGGGCGCAACGAGGGCATCCATGGCGTTGTCGCCATTGATGCCAACGGACCAGAGCATGGTGACGGAAAAGCCGTAAACCAGAATGCCGGGCAGCGTATTTAGCGCGAAGACCAAAGGCTTGAAGGCCGTTTGCACGGCGTGATTGATGTCCACGCCAACGACAAACCGGACGCCCCAAAGCACCAACACGAGGAAAAACAGCGGGCTGAGGGAAAGGAACGACTCATAGACAATGGAGGGCACGCTGGAAGGGAGCTTGATGACGCAATTCCTGTCGGTGAAAAACTTCTGCACGCGCACGGAGAGCAGGGCGACGAGGATAGCGGTAAAAAGCCCCTTGGACCCAAGGCCATCCATCGAGAGAGATTGGTCCTTCATTTGAATCTGGAGCATCAGGAAGATCACGGTCGCCATGGAGGCGCTGACGAGGGGTTCCTGCTTGAGTCGCTTGCCCAGATCATAGCCGATGGCGAAACAGACAAAGACCGCGAACAGGCCATAGGTGGCGGCCACCGGCACTTGCAGGAGCGGAAGATGCGGCGCGACGATCGTCTGCCAGCGGGCGCTCGGGAAATAGGAGACGATCATGAAGAGGCCGCCAATGATCGTCAGCGGCATGACCGAGACCATTCCAGCTCGAATGGCGGACAGATAGGTGTTCTCGGCCAGCACCGTCAGGGCTGGCGCGATGCGTTGATTTACAATTCCACCGACGTGGCTCACGTCAACTTGCTCCGGGAATTTTGCGCCGCCGGGCGTAGTCGGTTAGCTGCCGGGCGCTCTCACAGATCTTCTCAAACGCGCGAACGATGTCGTCCATATCCGCATGGGGGCCGAGCAACATCCTGTGCTCGAGCCAAATACTCTGCTGGCAGACGAGGTCGCTATTCGGACAGTGGGTGCGAGCGTAGTCCAATTTCATGGACGTCCTGGGGACGTATGGTCCAAACGCCTTGTTGAGGAAAAGTGGCTGGCGTTGGAGAGAGAAACCGTAGCCGGCTGAGCACGGGATGCCCTCGGCGCGCAACGCCGCAACCACTGCGTCGCGCGGCGCTCCGAAGGCTTGGCTATCGAGCCGAAGCATGAACAGGTGATAGCTGTGGCGCGTGCAAGCTGCTGAATGCTGCTGTGGATGCACGCCCGGCAGATTCGCAAGCCGGGAAGCCAGGTGCCGGCCGTTTCGATCGCGTGTGTTGGTTTGCGTCTTCAGCCGATCGAGTTGGGTGCTGAGCACCGCACCCTGAAACTCACCGAGTCGGTAATTGCCCGAGATGACATGGTGTTCATACCAAACACCTTTCGGCACACGGCCGCAGTTGTGAATGGAGCGAGACGATTCCGCGAGTGCGTTGTCGTTAGTCGTGATGATGCCACCTTCACCCGCCGTGAGATTTTTGCTGGATTGAAATGAGAATGAAGCCATGTGGCCAAGCGAACCGACGGGATGATTCTTGTAGCTCGCGGCGTGCGCGTGCGCGGCGTCCTCGATCACGACCAGTTTGCGCTTTCTTGCGATTGCGGTCATGGCATCCATGTCGGCGGGCTGTCCGGCGAAGTGGACCGGGATAATTGCCTTCGTCCGGCGCGTGATGGCCGCTTCGACCGCCTGTGGATCGAGGTTGAAAGTATTCAGATCGATGTCGGCGAATACCGGAACGGCATTGGCTTCGATCACGGCGGAAGCGGTCGAGAGAAATGTGTAAGGCGGCACGATGACTTCGTCTTCAGCGCAGATGCCGGCCGCCAGCAAGGCGATGCGCAGGGAGACGGTGCCGTTGACAACACCAATCCCATGCTCACAGCCGTGCATCGCCGCAAAACGCTTCTCGAACCCGGCGACTTCGTTTCCGTCGAGCCGGCCCCATTTGCCGCTGCGCAACGTCCGCAGCAGCGCCTTCTCTTCGGCTTTGCCGAAAATCGGCCAGGCTGGGAATGGTCGAGTGCGAACCGGCTTTCCTCCCAATAGGGCAAGTCGTTCTGACATCGTTCGGTTACGTTTGATTCTGATCCCGAAGGCTCTTGCCCATGTAAATGCAATCGTCGGTTCCCGAGCCAGTGCGGGTCAATTCGCGGAAACCAAGCCGCTGGTAGAATCCGAATGCCGGCGTATTCAGCGCGCTCATACAGAGATGGGCGCCCGGAGAACCACGTTGGCGCAAATTGTCGATGACCCGCTCCAGCATGCGCCGGCCGAATCCGCGACCGCGGGCGCGCTCCAGCAAATCGATGTGGAGATGAGATGGGTAGGATTCATAAGGCTCGGGACAAAAGTAATCAGGGTGGTGGTAACAGAAGTGAACGTGTTGCACGCGCGTCCAACGGTTCCGGTCTCCCGTCGGTTCATGGAATTGCGCGCACAATTTCGGCCGCCACTCCGCGTCGTAACGGGCGAAAAACGCGCGTGAATCGAACGCCCCCAGCGCATATCCGCAGATGCCTTGTTCGTCCTCCAGGATAAAACTCAGGTCCGGCTCGAACGCCAGGTACGGTCCGACGTAGATGCGTCCCAACGCGTCCGGGTCTTCGCGATAGAAGGGTTCGCCGTCGTTTCCATGGTCTCCGGTCTTCAGGCAGACGTAATAAGCGCCACGCTCATCTCCAGGCCGCGCGAGTCGAATTGTGAACCCGCTCATGGCGTCGAAACCGTTGCCTGCCGGATTGCGCCCACCTGCTGCACCCGTTCATCGCTGCGGTCGGGCGTAAATGTTCCGTCGAGATTCTGGACCAACAAGCGCTGCAGCTTCGCGACCATGCCACCGCGATATGTCCCTGGCAGGTGAAAGGTGAGCGACGGATCGCCCGACGGCCCGTCCGCTCGGGCGGCTTCCATGTGCTGTTCCAGCAACTCCAGTTCCTCGCGCAACTCCCAGATGCGCCGGCTCAGCGCATAGAATAACGGGCGATGGCGCAGCTCTGCCATGCGGGCGCAGAATTCGCGCAAGCGCCTCGCTTGCCGCCGAAAGGCAGCCACCTGGCCGCTATTTCGCTCAGAATCCTCAGCCAACAGACTGCGGGCGCATTCGTAGAGTGCTTCTGCTTCCGGACCCTCCTCGTGCGGCAGGTAGTAGCAATCGCCAAACAGAATCAGATCCTCCAGTGTAATGGGCTTGGTCGCCGTGGCGAAACGGGGGAACCACTCCTGCACCGCCAAGAGATAGGCTTCGCGGGGCTTCCACGTGTCGCCGCAGCGAACGAACTCCGCCAGCGTGCGCAGTGGTACATAGTTGAGCGGGAACTCGCAGTTTGGATTGCTGAGCAGCCCACGCACGGCGCGCCGCAGTTCGGAACATCGTCCGGTGTACGGGCCGCAATAGAATCGCCGTCCATCGTAATCGTTGGCGTGGAGGTTGTCCCAGATGACTGGTTTGCGGCGCAGCACCAGTTCCAACTCCTGAACGTGGCTGACGGTGATCTCGCGCGAAATGATTTCCGGCCCCGTCCAGAACACGTCGATCTCCGACAGCAATTCGCGGCCAATCGTTGGTAGAAAATTCTCCCCGCCGTGGTTGCGCCAAACCATCCGGCTGCAATAGGCCGTCGGACAGAACAGAAAGCGTGCCCCCGTCTCGCGGTCGCGCGTCCACCGAAACATTGCATTCGTGACATGACACTGCGCTGCCGCCAGCGAACCCCAGCGCTGGATATCCTCCGAGTCCAGTCGGTCCGGAATGTCATCAAAGAGCAAAGCGAAGTCCTGGCACCCCAGGGCCAGCATCTGTTCGAAACGCTTCTTCAGACGATCCAAGTCGGCATCGTTGCTGTAGCGGATGTCCAGCCCTGGACTCAGTGCATAGACGAAATGGATGTTCCGCTGCCGGCACGCTTTCACGAGGTGCCCCAGCGCTTCCGCTTCCGCAGCCGCGTAAAGTTCACGCCAGAGGGCGCGATGCTTGAGGTCGTCCTTCGGAGCATAGAGATAGGTGTTCAATCCCCAAGCTGCCATCCAGTCAAACAACTCAAGTCGTTCGGCCTGGGTCCAGGGTTGGCCGTAAAAGCCTTCGATCACTCCAGCCAGGAAGTCTGTTGTTTCGTGCGTTGCCATGTTGTTCAATTCAGCGGCTCTTCGCTTATTCGCCAATCATGAATTTGCGATAGCGGCCCATCCAGTACGGCAGCAGGAATGCCGCGCCGTCATCTTCACCGCGCCCGCCGTTTCCGCCATCCACGATAAACGGGTTGCTGTTCCATTTCATCACACGCCGCTCGTCCGGCGGCAGCAATGTGAGTGCCTCGCGATGACCGCGACGATCCGGAGTCGCCGCCCACACGATGTCGGCGCAATGCGAATTGCGCACGGTCCACTCGATCATGTCCATCGGCATGCGATAGAGCGTCCAGACCGCGCCTGCCAAATCCACTTTGGCCTCGGGCTGGCCGGTTAAATAAATGAACGTCCAGAGCGGATTCAATTCCCGCTGCATGTTCTTCCACCATCCGTCCACTCCGGCGCGATACGCTTTCAATAGCACGGGATCTTTCTCGTACTTGAACAAGCAGTAATACGGCAGCATGGCCAACTCCTCGTCCGAATAGTTCAGCTCCAGCCGGTCATTGACGCGTGTTAGCCAATCGGCGTACTTCAGATCCCACGCCACCTTTTTGTACTCACGTTCGTAACGGGCGTCCCCGGTGATGTGCGCCGTTGTTTTCAAAAAGCTCAGAAGCTGCATGCTGTTGAGGGCCCGCTCGTCCGGATTGTTCCGCAAGCTTTCCGGTGACCAAAACCCCCACAGCGTCGGCTTGCCGTCGAGATCGATCAGATAATACCCGTGGTCGATGATGTGGTCCATGACGCGCTGCGCCGTCGCTGCAATCCGCTTTTTCAAGTCCGCATCCGGCAGGAGATCGTGGGCGACGCTGAAAATAAAAAAGTGCCCGACGACCTCATCCGAACTCGTGTCCGCCTTCCAGTAGTACTGCCCATCCGCCGTCCAGTGCCACTCGCCGCCGTGCGGCATCGGGTCCCCTTTGCGAATGAACGACCGCGCCGGAAACCCGCGCCGCCCCGCTACTTCCTCGAGGAACAAAATGGTGTCAACGCTTTTGCGCGCATTTGCCAGCGCTTCGGCTGACTGCGTCACCGCGTAACGAAAACACTCCGCTGCCGCATAGATCGCCGTCCATAAGCCGTCATTGTCGTTGTCGTGGGTCCGATTGCTGGAAACATCGCCAGCGACGGTTAAATGGGAAGGAGCGGTGAGCCCGTAACGGTCGTGGCGGGTACGCACGCGTTGCTCGAAGACCTGGGCCTTTTGCGCGAGGGTCATAGGCTTGAGTTCAATGTGCGACACTCCGGTGCTCGTGCGCACCCAAACGCCACCCTGCGCGTCAGGCTCAATCTGCTGCACACGATCGTCCGGCAAATAGCGAAGACCCGCCATATACTGCCGCCGATCGCGTTCCGGCGCGGAAAAATCCAAACGCATCAATCCCTGTGTTGTGCCGAGCCACATCGCGCTGTCATTCGCTCGCGCTATGGCGGTGATGCCGCCCACAGGCAGCGGAGTGCCGTTTGTCCGCAATGCCGCGGGCACGTTCGTGTCACTAATACTGAAAAACGCACGAACTTTTTGAGGATAGGGAGACAGTTTGACCGGCTCCCAGGCTTTGATCGCGAAGGGGCAACAGAACGTGCTCAGCCAAAGAGCGATAAAACTTTTGTGCAAGGTCATTTGGGTCATCATGCGGTTCCACGACAGGATGCGCGGGTCATGCGCCCCCGTCACAAGAGTTGCGATTGACCCTACCAAAAAAACCTTCATCGTCACGGCAAATCAACGGTTCGATACGCATGAAACTCCACTCGCACGAACTCAATGCCTTCTGCATCAACGCTTTGAGCCAAGCGGAACTGCCGGCGGAGGACGCCCAAGCCGCTGCGGATGTCCTCGTGACCACCGACATGTGGGGAATCTTTACCCACGGCACGAAGAATCTCCGCGGTTACATTCGGCGGATTCGCAGCGGCGGCATTCGCAAGGACGCGAGACCAAAAATCGTTGGCGAAGGTCCAGCCTGGGCCATCGTCGATGCTGATTCAGCCATTGGCCCGGTAGGATCATGCTTCGCTATGCGCGAAGCCATCCGCAGAGCACGGAGTGCCGGTTTGGCTTATGTCGGTGTTCGCAACAGTTGCCACTTCGGCGCCGCCGGTTACTACGCGGCGATGGCAGCCCGCGAAGGTATGATTGGGCTGGCGATGGCGAATGACACACCGACAATGACCGTTCCGGGCGCGCGGGGCGCGGTGCTGGGCAACAACCCGATCGCGTTTGCCGTCCCAACGGGTGAGGCTCATCCAATTCTTCTCGATATCGCGTTGAGCAGTGTCGCGGGCGGAAAGGTCTTCGCTGCTGCGACGCGCGGAGACGTCATTCCAAATAATTGGCTCGTCGATTCGGAAGGACTGCCAACCACCGACCCACGGCTGTTTCCGCACAGCGGCGCTTTGACCCCAATGGCCGGGCATAAGGGTTACGGATTGGCCTTGTTGGTGGAAACCTTGTCCGCGATTTTGACCGGCGCGTCGATCGCAAGCCAGGTATTGAGCTGGTCCTTTGCCGACGCATCACTCCCGACCGGCCACGGCGCGGCGTTCATTGCCGTCGATATAAACGCTATTATGCCCGCGGTTACCTTCAAGCAACGGGTGCGGCAAACCATTCAGGAGATTCGCGCTGCGCCCAATGCCAAAGGGGCCGACCGGATTTACTTGCCTGGCGAGATGGAATGGAACCGATACGAGAGGGCACTGGCCGAAGGACTTGAACTGCCCGATGACGTGGTGGCTGAATTGCGGACCCTGGCAAACGAATTGTCCCTGGATTGGAAATGGTCGAAGCCTCACTGACCGCGGGCGTAGCCTGAAAAGCGCTTTTTTGCCCAAACGAGAATCGCTCCAGCGGTCAATGTGCCGCCCAGAATGACGCAGGCCGTCCATCCGCTGTGGTCCCAATAGGCTTTCAATCCAAGCACCAGGAACACGATGGCTGCCACACCGTTCAGCAGTCGCAGGGGCCAGCGCAGCCACAGCGAACGTGGCAAATACCGGCGGTCCGCCCACCAACTCAGTGCGCAGATGATCCCGCAAGCAAGGACGCCGGTGAAAAGATTGGCTGGCGTGAGGAGCGCGATCAGACCGGGCGGATTGTCGGAGCTGCCAGCCATATGGTTTAAGAGGGTCCACACGAGAATCATTCCGCCGCCGACGCTTACCCAGAGCACAGACCAATAACGCAATCGACGGGTGGTCGTTTCGGCGAGAGCGGGGCGGAAAGCCCGGGCGAGTTCGCGCAGGATCGCAGGCGCCACTTCGATAGTCCCGTAAAGCGTGCCGAAGATGGCAAGGAATGCCCCGACGAAATAGAGCGGCTTCAACCACGGATAGAGCGGGCTGATAAACTCGGATTGGAGTTGCAGGAGATTGTTCCCGCCGGGCACCTTGTGCTGGGGTCCCAGAACCATCGCACCGCACGTGACGAAGACTCCCGCAAAGATCAACACCGCAAGGAAACTCAGCACAGAGTCGATCCACAGGGCGCGCAACCACTTTCGATCGGCGTGATTCGGATCGGCGGCCATCGCCGCAAGCTCCCTCGCGTTCGCGCAACCCTTTCCCGCCCTTCCCCAATGTTTGGCTCTCAAATAACTCACGTAGGCGAGATAGTCATACCCCGACCCGCCCAGGACACCCACGTACGTCATTGTTTCCACCCACACCGGGCGCGCCGCAATCTCCGGCTGCGCGCTGATCCACGAAGGGTATTCGGGCCATCGCGGCACGAGCAAACCGCTGAGCAGTTCGAGCCAGTCGGGCTTCAGCAATAATAGCGAAATGACGACGCTCAAGAGCATCACACTGACGGTACCGAGCTGGATTTTTTCGAGTCGCTCATATCCGCCGGTGGAAACCAACGCGAGGACCGCAACCAAAACAATCACCCCCCAGACCAGGTGGGCCCCTCCCCGCAAGTACCCTTCCGTTCCCGCCAGCGATGAGAGGAGCGTCCCGAGGGTCCCGGCGTGAAAGCCGATCCAGATCGGAAAGCAGACCAATGCCAGCAAAAAGAACACAGCGGGAAACCACCCCCGCGGCCCCGGCAGTTCCATCCAGCGCTGGAACGGATGCGCACCCGTCAGCACCATGTGTCGCGCGGTCGCGAACGCCAACACCCATTTCAATGCCAAAATGACAACAAAAAACCAAAGCAACCGATAGCCAAACACCGCTCCGGCGCGCGACGAAAAGATCAATTCGCCCGCGCCGATCGTCAGCGACGCAATGACCGCCCCCGGCCCGAACAA
>JAKEEH010000078.1 GCA_022616725.1 Limisphaerales bacterium
CCAAACCACGGCACGCCGACTCTCGAGCAGGATTAAGCAAGGCCCGCCCACCCGAACGGCTTCGCTACTCCCTCCTCAAGACCAGATGAATCAGCCGTGTGGGATACACGAGGTCGTTGACATTTTTCCTTGAGTTGCCGGGATGATCCAGTACTTAATCCCGGCGGTTCACTTATGAAAACGCAAAACGCCTCAAAATCACTTTCTCCTGTTACGCGTCGGACTTTTTTACGAACTGGCGCGATCGCTACGGCGGGCCTGGCCGCTCTCAACCTGCCGGCAAGGGCGCAGGCCAATAAGAACAGCAAGCTCCGGCTGTTCCAGATCGGCGTTGGAGGAATCGGCGGTCTGGAACGCGGCGGACTCAAGGGCCATCCGATGGTGGAATGGGCCGGCTTTTGCGACGTGGATCAGCGGGAGTTGGACAAGATCAAGAAAGAGCATCCGAACGCCTGGGCGGTAAAGGACTATCGCGAGGCGTTCGCCAACAAAGCCAGTGATTTTGACGCGGTGATCGTCGAGGCGCCGGACTTTCACCACGCGCCGATGATGCTCACGGCCATGAAGCACAACAAACACATCTACGGCCAAAAGCCGCTGGTGCATCAATTGGATGAGTTGCGGATGATCCGCGATGGGCTGAAGGCTCGGCCCGGCCTCGTCACGCAAATGGGCAACCAACGCGCCTGCAACAAGGGACGCATGCAGTCCGTGGAGATTCTGCGGCGCAATCAACTCGGGCGCCCGGTCGAAGCGTGGGTTTGGACCGGCGGGGTTTCGCGGGGGCATTATTTCGCGGATCCATGGAGCGCGTATCCGCCCGCGCAGACTGTTCCCGAGTATCTCGATTGGAACCTGTGGCGGGGGCCGATCAGCACGGAGCTTCCGTACAGCGAAGATCTCGCGCCGCGGCGCTGGCGGGCATTTTGGGAGACGGGCGGGGGGCAGATTGCCGACTGGGGCTGTCATTTGCTCGATCTGCTTTACTTTGCCTACGAGTTGCCGTCGCCGGAAGCGGCGTTGACGCACACGCCAAGGCCAGCCAGTACTGGGCACTCCGCGCACAACCAAAGCACGATTACATATCCCGGGGGCGGGAAGTTCGTGCGGGAAAAATTCGTGGTGCATTACAATGACGATGCTTTGTTGCCTTCGTTTGCGTCGCTGGGATTGCCGCCAACAAAGGTCGGGGCAAATCACACGATGGTAGTGTGCGAAGAAGGCACTCTGTTGCTCGAAGCAGACGGGAGGATCCGGATTTTCCGAAAGGGCAAGCTGGTAGAGAATGAGCCGCTGCCCGAAGTGGAGCCGCGCAATCACTGGAAGGATTGGGCTGATAATTGCCTGGGCGGGAAGAAGCCGCTGTGGACGCCGCTTGACATCGGCTGGCGCATCACCGAACCGGCGTTGCTGTCAGTGAAGGCGACGCGTTATCCGGGCCAGGAGCTGCGTTGGGACGGCGCGAATTTCCGGTTCACGAATCACGACAAAGCCAACCAGGAGATTGTCTCCCGGAACTACCGGGAAGGTTTTGCGCCGCCGCAGGTGAGCTGACGCTAGTCTTCGTCCGGGACGATAGCGGTTTTGGGCAGGACTTTGATGGCCCAGGCGATGGCGCCGAGGATCCAAATGATCGCGCCATAGCTGTAATGGGACGGCAGGACGTCGGGCCAAATGTCACCGCTGATCCGTGTCGCCATGCCCAGCAGCATCAAAAGAATTGGGATCAGCAACCACCGATTTGGTTGCTGAAGTTTGTCAAGATTTCCGCTATGGCCGAAGACAACGCGCGTGCCGACGACAAAGGTGATGACCGCGAAGCCGCCAATGAGGGTGACGTGCAAAAGGCTGACGCGGTAAGCGGGAAAGAAGACCACGGCAAGAAAACCGGCCAGCAATAAAAGGAACGCGATGCGCAACGCGGCGCCAAATGCGGTGCTGAGACCGGGAGCTGAGCGAAAGGGCATTTCAACGGCCCAGTAAATCAGAACCGCCGCAAAGCGAAGTGCGTGCCCAAGCCGATACCAGCCGGCTGCTTCCAGGACCAGCGATGTCAGAATGGTGATTCCAGTGGCCAAAGCGAGGAGGGCTTTGCGACCCCAACCGGGCGGAGCCGTGAGTGATTCGGGGAAATTATGCCCGCTCGGGAGCCCGAAAAAGCGAGGCAGGATGAATGGACCGATTCCGACGATCGGAAGAAGAAGGAAGGCTTGAGACGAAAGGAGCCGCTGAAGATAAACCCAGAACAGCGGTAGCTCTTTCCATGACTGGATCAGGCTGAGGATCGTTCCGGCGAATACAGCGACGAACGCAAAGCCGACGAGCACGAAGCCGGGGGGCGGGACGTCTTTCCGGACCCTGGCTCGCGGGATGACGCAACTGATGAACGTCACGAGCAGGCTCAGCAGCAGAAAGTCGCCGGCGAGGATTTTCGAGAGCGTGTAAGCGCCGACCATCGCTGCGTGCAGGGCGAGCAGGGTGAGCACCTGCCATTGCGTGAAGGGCCGGGAAGAAAGCATACGGGGGAGCGCAGTCCCGAGAAACCCGAAGATGAATCCGCCGAAGAATCCAAAGACCATTAACCGGATGTGACTTGTGCCGGGATAGATGTCGGCGACGCCCCAAAAGTGGAGCGGCCAGAGGATGACGCCGATTAATCCCGCCACGACTGCCTGAATGAAGAACAGCCTGAACGGCTCCCGGCTAACGCTTTTAACGAAGGAGGCAGTCATAAAGTACTTCAGCACTGTGCAGATTTGATTTCTTCATCGGTGAGGTGACAGCCCGGATCAGGCGCCCAGGGATCGCCATACACCTGCGCGGCGCGCACGCGGAAACCGCCTCCGCAAATGGCAAGAAACGCGCAACTGCGGCACCGCCCTTTGAGCCGCGGCAAGCGGTCGCGAAGACCGAGGAGGGTGGGGTGTTGCGGATGACTCCAGATGTCGCTGAACGGCCGTTCTTTTACGTTGCCGAAGGTGACGGTTTGCCAGAACTGGTCCGGGTGGACGTTTCCCTGTGTATCGATGTTTCCAATTCCGATCCCGGAGCCATGGGCTCCCCCGCCGTTCCACTGGAGGAGCTTGAGCACATGCGCCGCGCGCCCTGGGTCCTCACGCCGCACGCGCAAATAGAGGTAAGCACCATCGGCTGGTTGATCGACGGTCAGGACCTCGCGCACGCGGCCCGACCTAGCCCATCCCGCGGTACGATCCATGATTTTGTCGAGAGCGCCGCGGGTGGAGGCAGAGTCCACGGACTGCAGATTCACGCCGCGCCCGCTGTAAACCAGGTGGTAGAAGCAGACTCGATCGATATCCTCCTGTTCGACGAAGTCGAGGATGCGGTCGAGATCCTGGATCGTATTTCGCGAGAGGGTCAGGCGGAGGCCCACCTTTTGGCCAGCGGCTTTGCAGTGGCGAAACGCCTGGACGGTTTTTTCAAACGCGCCACGACGGCCACGAAAGTAATCGTGCGTCGCGCCGATGCCATCGAGCGAGATGCCGATGTAAGCGAAACCGATTGCCTTAAGTTTTTGCGCTGTTTCGTGATCGATGAGCGTGCCATTGGTCGAAAGCGTGAGGCGCAAACCGCGTTGCCGGGCGTAACCGGCGATGTCGAAGAAGCGGGGATGAATCAGCGGTTCGCCCCCGGAAAGCAGCAATCCCGGAATGGCAAAGTTGGCGAGATCGTCCACGACGGCACGACATTGCTCGAAGGTGAGTTCACCCGGGTACTCGCGAGCATCGGAATCGGAGTAACAGTGCAGACATTTCAAGTTGCACCGGCGGGTGAGATTCCAGACGACGATTGGTTTGCGCTCGGCGGCAGTCCGGGGCGCGATGGCATGCGTTCGGCGAGAGGCCTCTCCGTAGCGCAACGCATCCGCAGGTTGGGAAACGCCACAATAAAGTTTGGTGATATTTAGCATGGTGTGATGGCTGTGCCGGCGCGGGCTAGGCCGGGTTGATAACTGCAACACGGTTCCTCGGCCAGGAAATCGCCGGTCAAAGCGTAGGCCCGGGCGCGAGAACCGCCGCAAATGTTTTTGAATTCGCAGCGGCCGCATTTGCCCTTGAGCAGCCGCGCATCCCGCAACTGCGCAAAAACGGGATGGTTCCGGTAAGCGTCGATGAGTTGGTCTCTTCGCACATTGCCAGTCGGCAAGGGCAAGAAGCCGCTCGGGTGGATCTCGCCCGTGTGCGAAATGAAAACGAAGCCTTTGCCGTCATTGATGCCTGGCGGCGCGCGCCGAGTCGGCGTGGGCCCATCCGCGGCGTGCTGGAGAACGACACGCCGATAATGATGCCCCTCGGTGGTTTTGATGTCGTAAGGGACCGTCCGGGAAAGCGCGCAAAGGCGAACAAAAAGATCTTCCATTTCGGCGGCGGTCAGCACCTCGCCGGCAGAAGCGCGGCCCGTGGGCACGAGTTGGAAGACACTCCACAGGACGGGTTTGATCTGCGCCAGCAACGCCGTGAAATCGTTAAATTCGTGAAGATTGCCCCGCGTGAACGTTGTATTGATCTGAACGGGGATCCCGGCTTCACGCGCCAGTGAAAGAGCTCGCATGGTCCAATCCCAGGTCCCGGGAATCCCGCGAAACTTGTCGTGGGACTCTCGCGAAGCACCGTCGAGGCTGAGAGAGATGCGGGCAACGCCGAGGCGGTGGAGGCGGGCGAAGTCGGTGTGCAACAGCCGCGGGGTGGCGCTGGGGCTGAGCGCGACACGGAGGCCGCGTTCGGCGGCATAACCGATAATGAGCGCGAGGTCTGAACGCATGACCGGATCGCCTCCGGTCAAGACAAACAAAGCCGGATTTGCCTGCAAGACCTGGTCAATCAAACTGAGCGCCTCGCTCGTATTCAACTCGAGCGGATGCCGCTGTGCCGTCGCGGACGCGCGGCAGTGCCGACACGCCAGGGCGCAGGCACGCGTCACCTCCCAGATAACAATGAAAGGCCGTTCATTGAAATTGAACGGCCTATCAGCATTGCCGCGGAGATCGGCCGGGCCAGGCGACTTGGGAGGCAGGCAGGTAGTGCGCACTCTGTCGCCCTAAACGATGTCGCGCTCCCGTTCGCGCACGACCAACACGGGGCAAGGAGCATGACGTACCACCCGTTCAGCCACGCTGCCCAGCAGCACATGCTTCAGGCCCCCCCGGCCATGTGTTGAAATCACAATCATGTCCGCCGGGATCTTTTTCGCGATCGAGACGATTTCCGCGACGGGCGAGCCGGTGCGCACGATGGTATCGGTCGCGACGACGCCGCGCACTTCATCCACCGCGAGGGCGGCCAACTGTTTCTCCGCGCCTTCACGCATTTCTTTTGTCACGGCGGCGTAATCGATCCCGCCATACTCACCGATGGCGGAAATTTGGGGCACCACATACGCCAGGGTGATGGAAGCTTTATGTTCCTTCGCGAGGGGGATCGCGTATCGCAGGGCTTTCCTCGAGCAAACGGAAAAGTCAATCGGCACAAGAACCTGTTTGATTCGCAACGAGGAGGCGCTTGCGGTGGCGAGAAAATCTTCGTCTGCGCGATTCACTTCGAGGATCACTTCGCCTGAATGTTTGGCTGGTTTCGCTTTCATAACAGTCTCACTTTCCAGGCCAATATCCCTTATTGGCGCCCGGTTTGCGAATCACTCCTTGCAAATCCTTCAACTTTTTTTGTCCTGAGCGCGCCGGCGTTAGACGAAACAAAGCCTTGAAAAGATCCACGACGCCATAGTGTTTGAGATCTCGAAACTCACCTGCGTCAAGGAAGCAACCCGCGCACACGGTGCAGTGCTCAAAATGGATGTGAGCTTGATTGAGAGCGGCAAGCCGTATCATGCGCGAGCCGCAGCGGGGACACAGGATGCGATCGACGCGATCGAACTCGCGACCAACCTTTGTATTGCCGATATCAATTCTCTCCGAATGCTTCATCTCGAGGAGATCGTCCTTTTCGAACTCATCGAACCAAATGCCCTGGCAATCTGTGCAACGGTCCACCTCGACTCCTGAGAAACTCACCTTCGTCATCGGCGAAATGCATTTGGGACAGTTCATCGGGACTACTGTCGGGTCGCGACGTTTGATCTGGTGGACCGACGAATCCGCTTCTCCCCGCTGAAATCTCCTGGTAACGGGCGCGGTCCGCGCGTTTCCGTCAGGCTCTGATCGTTTGCACCGGGGTTCACTTCCTCCAGATCACCCGGCACGGAGGCGCGAACGGACTTCAGTTCGCCCAGACGGGCCGGATGAAAAACCCCTTCGCGCTCGAGTTGCTCTTCTACGTCCCGGCAGTAACGTGTCCACGGGACCGCCCGCAACCGCGCGGCGGCAATGGGCTTGCCGGTGAGTTCGCACACGCCGTAGCTGCCGGAACGAATGCGATTTAGCGCCGCCTCGATTTCATAAAGCACCTCCTGTTCGGCGGAGAGCCGACTGAGCATCAGGTCGTGATCGAACTCCTCGGTGGCAGCGTCAGCCAGATCATCGTCGTGCGCAGACTCCAATGCCTGCACGACGGCAGCCGCCAATTCGGCGCGATGTTTGAGCAAACGTTCGCGAAGTTTGACCAGCGCGCGGTGATGCCAGCGCCACCGAGGGTGTGCCCCATTGTTCGCAAACAGGGGAGGAATAATTTCCAACCTCGAAACCTTCATTGACCCTGGATTGAGAGGAGCAACCGTTTTCATATTTTCATAAACTCTTATTCTGAGTTACTGACGCATTCGCGGCGGATCCGTGCTCTGCGGAAATTGCCAGATTATCAACGAAACTTGCCGGAGAGCCCAACCCTCCGACCCGTTCAATGACGGGACTCATCCGCGGCCCCCAATCGGTTCTCGCGTCAATCTCCTCCTTCTGCCAGGCTCTCAGTGAATTCTGGACGCGAACGCGCACGTCTTATGACAAAAGTCCGGCATGGTTTATGGCTCCTGTTGCTCGCGCAACTTTGCTGCGTGGAAGTCGCGCGCGCCGCCGACGTGACCACGACGTCCGCGTATTTCAAAAGGGCGATCGGGCCGGTGGTGAAGGAGTTTTGTCTCGGGTGTCATTCCACGGAGAAGCATAAGGGTGATCTGGACCTGGAACGGTTTTCGTCAATTGCGGAGGTGAAGAAGCATCCAAAGGTGTGGCAGCAGGTGATCGAGCAGTTGTCGCTCGGTGAGATGCCGCCGAAAGACAAGCCGCAGCCGACGCTGGTGCAGCGGGAACAGTTGGTCGCCTGGGTGAACGCGGTGCTGGACGAGGTCGCGCTGGCACGCGCGGGTGACCCGGGGCCGGTGGTGTTGCGGAGGCTCTCGAACGCGGAATACACTTACACGATCCGCGACCTGACCGGCGTTGAGTCCCTCGACCCCGCTCGGGAGTTCCCGGCCGATGGCGCGGCGGGGGAAGGGTTCATGAACGTGGGCAACGCGCTGGTGATGTCGCCGTCGCTGATCACGAAGTCCTTGGATGCGGGCAAGGAGATCGCCAGTCACGCGGTTTTGTTGCCGGATGGGATTCGGCTCTCGCCAAAGAACACGCGGCGCGATTGGACGGAGGAAATTTTGGGGCAGATCCGGAGGTTCTATCGGCGTTACACGATTCAGGGCGGCGGTTCGGCGGTGAACTTGCAGGGGATCAGGTTCGACACGAAAGATGGTGGCATCCTGCCGCTGGAGCGCTATCTCGCCGTTCTTTTGGAGGAGCGCAACGGCCAGGCGCTGGATCGAGTTTTACGGCGTGGGCTCAGCGAAAAATATTTGAAGGCGCTGCGCGACACGCTGGAACGGGCGGAGCCGTCGATCCTCCTCGACCCAATTCGCGCGCGATTTCGGGCAGCGCATCCCGAGGAGGCACCAGCCATTGCGACCGAGATCGGGCAATGGCAGCGGGCGTTGTGGAAGTTCAACAGCGTAGGGCACATCGGAAAGGCCGGCGGCCCGAAAGCCTGGCTCGAGCCGTTGAGCCCAATCGCGACCAGGCAGGAGGTACGCCTGAAACTGTCCGCAGCGCCGGATGGAAAGGACCTGACGCTGTACCTCGTCGCCAGCGACGCGGGTGACGGCAACGAGAATGATTTCGTCCTTTGGGAACGTCCGCGCCTGGTTGCGCCTGGACGACGCGATTTGTTGCTGCGCGATCTTCGCAATGCGAGCCGGGCATGGGTGGAGCATCGTCAGCGCGTCTTTGCCGCGACGACAAACTTCCTCGCGGCCGCGGCGGCGCAAACGCCAATTGCGGTCGCGGACCTCGCGGGCAAGCACGGCGTCGAGCCGGAAACCCTGGGCGCATGGCTCGATTACCTCGGCCTGAGCTCGCCGGGACCGATCAAAATTGATTCCTACTTGGCTGATCGGATCGCAAACAGCGGCGGCTATGGATTCATTCAGGGATGGGGCAAATACGACACGCCAAACCTTGTCGCAAATTCCTCCGACCAGCATGTGCGCATTCCGGGCAACATGAAGGCGCATGGCATCGCCGTGCATCCATCGCCCAAACTCGCCACAGTGGTCGGTTGGCGCAGTCCGGTGACGGCGCGTCTTCGGGTGCAACCGAAAATCCAACACGCCCACCCGGAATGCGGCAATGGCGTGACCTGGGCCTTGGAATTGCGCCGCGGCTCGACCCGCCAGCGACTGGCGCACGGCATCGCCCACGGAGCCACGGAAGTAGTGCCGAAGCCCGTCGAGAATCTCAACGTGCGCCCGGACGATCTCATTTCCGTGCTCATCGGCCCGCGTGACGGCAACCACTCGTGCGATCTGACAACCGTGGACCTGACCCTCAGCAGCGACGCCGGGCGCGAATGGGACCTCGCGAAAGACGTTTCTCCCGACGTGCTGGCAGGCAATCCGCATGCGGATAGTTTCGGCATCCCAAACGTCTGGCATTTTTACACCGAACCGGACCAGGGCGGAACGCCAGGGCCAGAGATTCCCGCCGGTTCGCTCCTCGCAAGGTGGCAGGCAGCCGCACCCGAGGGTAAAAGCAAATTGGCCGAGGAACTCCAACGCCTGCTGATGTCCGGCGCGCCAGCCGCGATCAATTCGCCCGATTCGGTGCTCTACCGGCAGCTCGCTTCGTTTGGCGGTCCGTTGTTTCGCAATGCCGATTTCAAACCTGCTGCGTCCGCCGACCCGAGTGCCAGCGGGCCAGGTCTCGATCCGGCGCAATTTGGCAAACATCCGAATGGGTCCGCCGTCGATCAAGCGAGCCTCTGCGTGCGCGCTCCTTCGGTGATCGAAGTGCGCCTGCCGGCCGATTTTGTGGCTGGATGCGAGTTCGTCACCCGAGGCGCTCTTCACAGGGAAGCGGGCACCGAAGGCAGCGTTCAGTTGCAGGTGCTGACAAATAAACCGGCAAGCCCATCGCAGTTGGTGGCCAGCGCGGCCACCGCGCAAGGCAGCCGGGGAACATGGACCGACGCTGATAAGCCGCTGACCCATGCTACACCGATCATCGTGAACGAGGGCGGCGCCGCCCGTAAGCGCATCGAGGCGGACCTGAAGGAGTTTCGCCAGATTTTTCCGGCGGCGTTGTGTTACACCAAGATCGTGCCGGTGGATGAAGTCGTAACGCTCACGCTGTTCCATCGCGAGGACCATCATTTTGCGCGGCTGATGCTGGACGACGGGGAGCGGGCAAAGCTGGACCGGCTTTGGGAGGAACTGCACTACGTGAGCCAGGACGCGCTAACGCTGGTAGATGTGTTCGAGCAGCTCTGGCAATACGCGACGCAGGACGCGGACCCGAAGGTGTTCGAGCCGATGCGGGAACCTATCAAGCAACGCGCGGCAGCCTTCCGCGAATCGCAAACGAACACGCAACCAAAACACGTCGAAGCGGTGCTCGAATTTGCCGAGCGTGCGTATCGTCGTCCACTGGACGACGCGGAAAAGACCGAGCTCAGTGAACTGTATCGCAAGTTGCGCAAGGAAGAGTTGGCGCACGAGCAGGCGATTCGACTTGTGCTCGCGCGGGTGCTTGTCGCCCCCGCATTTCTGTATCGCGCCGAGAAGCCGGGTCCCGGCAAAGAGCAAGTGCCGGTGAACGATTGGGAACTGGCCAGCCGGCTGAGTTACTTCCTGTGGTCCTCGATGCCGGACGCGGAGCTGCGGGCGCTCGCGGCGGCCGGAAAGCTGCGTGAGCCTGAATCGCTGGTGACGCAAACGCGGCGAATGTTGCGCGATGCGCGTGTGCGAAGACTGGCAACCGAGTTCGGTTGCGCGTGGCTGCACATCCATGGCTTCGACGAACTGGGCGAGAAGAGTGAACGGCATTTCCCGACGTTCACGGCGTTGCGCGGTGCGATGTACGAAGAGTCGATCCGCTTTTTCACGGACCTGTTCCAGAATGATCGCGCGGTGCTGAACATTCTCGATGCCGACTACACGTTCCTTAACGAAGACCTGGCCAAGCATTACGAGATCGCCGGCGTGAAAGGCGCGGAGTGGCGGCGTGTTGATGGTGTGAAGAAATTTTCGCGTGGCGGAATCCTCGCGCACGCGACTACCCTCGCCAAACAATCCGGCGCGTCGCGGACGAGCCCGATCCTCCGGGGCAACTGGGTGAGCGAAGTCTTGCTGGGGGAGAAGCTGCCCCGCCCGCCCAAAGACGTGCCGCAATTGCCCGAGGACGAGGCAACCGAGAGCCTGACCGTGCGGCAACTGACGGAAAAACATTCGACCGATGCTCGCTGCGCCGGCTGCCACGCCCGCATCGATGCCTTTGGGTTCGCGCTGGAGAAATTCGACGCCATCGGCCGCGCGCGCGAACGAGACCTCGGCGGTCGCCCAATCGACACCCGCGCAAAAGTGCTCGACAGCTCCGAATTCGAAGGCATCGAGGGCTTGCGCGATTACCTCCTGACCCAACGTCGCGACGCCTTCCTGAAACAATTCTGCCGCAAGCTCCTGGGCTATGCCCTCGGCCGCGGCGTGCAACTCTCGGACGGCCCGCTAATCAACGAGATGCTCGCGCAACTCAAGACCAATGACCATCGCGTCAGCGCGGTAGTTGAAGCGATCGTGCTGAGCAAACAGTTTCTGGAGATTCGTGGAAAGGAGATGGCGAGTGAGGAGTAGACGCTGTTAGCAATGAAACAAAAGCCTATCAAAGCCTCAAACGAGCCGTCAGCTTACGGCAAGAAACTCAGTCACTGGTTACGACGAATCGATGTTAGCGCGACGGACACGGACCATCACTTGGCCGAGGCGGCGATCCGCGAGATTGGGCAAGCGGCCATTCCCATCCTTCTCGAAGCGCTGCGTCGTGGCGGACGCGACGCGCAGCGAGCGGCGCGAGCATTTCGGGTTTTGGGGCCTGAGGCCGCGTCGGCTGTGGCGGAAATCCAATCCAATCCCGGCCCGGTGCCAACTTTTGCGGGCTCTGCGCTTGCGGGAATCGGAAGACAGGCGTTTGAGGCGCTCGCTTCGTTTGTTACACATCCTGATCCGATGGTGCGAAGCGCTGGTGCGGAAGGTTTGTCAGACTTGGCGCTAAAAAAACAGATCGCGCCGGACGAGGCGCGGGGTGTGCTGCCTCAATTAGCGCAAAATACACAGCACATACACCCGCAAGTTCGCGCTCGCTCGGCTTCGGCGCTTGGGGCTTTTGCAACGGAACCAGACCTATGTGTGCCTGCGTTGACATTGCTTCTTGACGACGACGATGACCTCGTCCGCTTCAGCGCATCTCAAGCATTGGGCCGTTTCGGAAAGGCGGCGTCTGCAGCCCTTCCAAAATTGATTGCTGGTGCCAGGTCGCCGAGTGGACCGGAGCGCGTGGCGTGCGTGACAGCCATCGGTCAACTCGGTCTGTCGGAAGGTTACGAGGCAGTGCTTGCAGCTCTCGATGACGAAGACATTTTGGTGCGAGCTGCGTCCGTAAATGGATTGGGATTTTTCCCCGAACATTCTGCTGAGGTCGTTCCCGTTTTGGTGGGTGCTTTGGAGGGCGAATCACGCACTCTGAGGTGGAACGCCCTGTGGGCACTGGGAAGACTTGGGCCTTTGGCGAAAGGAGCCCTTCCTGCGATTCGAAAATGGACCGACCGGCCGAATGAAGTTGGAGGGGAAGCGATTTTACGGAGGGCAATTGAACAAATTGAATTATAGGCACGAATCCAGTACGCTGATGCCGATATGAGCACGCATAAATTCAGCCGGCGCACGTTCCTGCGCGGGGTCGGCG
>JAKEEH010000474.1 GCA_022616725.1 Limisphaerales bacterium
CGGCATCGTCCCCAACCTCACCCGCGTTTTGGCCAACGCCCCCGCCGCGCTCGAAGGCTACCGCAACTTCTCCAGCGCGCTCGCCGGTGGCACGCTCAACGACCAGACACCAGCTAACACAGCAGCGCCAGCAACAAAACCCCCGCACAACGCTCCGCCGAAGTAAAAGGCGGCTTCAACTTGCATCGGCGGCTGGTACATCACTGCGGCCGCTCGAGGAGCCGGGCGTGCTCGTGCTCGCGGTCGAACCGGACAGTCCGGCCGCGCGCGCCTGGCTGCGCGAAGGCGATGTCCTCGACACATTCGACCGGAAACCCGTCGATCGCATCGACCAACTGCACAAGCTGCTCACCGAAGACCGCATAGGTCGCGAACGTCCCCCTTGACGGCCGTGCGACACACGGACAAGTTGGAACTGGCGCTGACGCCGGTCGAATTGCGTCCGGCAGTGGCGTGATCGCGGATTTGCTTCGCCCGCTCAGACCCGAATGGGCAGAATCAGCATCCGCCAGCCGCGGCGGCCTTGCAGTCCTTGGAGAATCTCTTGTCCAGGCACCACCGATCTGACGCTCACGCGCAGGTCGCGCAGGATACGGCCGGGGGATCGATCAAGAGTTGGGTGCGATGTTCCATTCTTGAGGGCTAACGGACCGATGCTTCCAAGTGGTGGTAGGCTGCCCGGGTCACCAGCCGAGCGTCTTCTCGAGGCCCGCCCACGGTGAAATGGTAAAGGCTTTGGAAGGCGTTGTCCGGGGGGCCCATCAATTCATGCACCGGATCGTCGAAGAAACAGCCGATGCCGGTTGCTCTCACGCCCTGGGCTTCGGCTTCCAGGTAGAGGACCTGCCCGATCATGCCGGTTTCCCAAAAGAGATGGCGATAGCGATAGGGTGCCGTCTCAAGCTCCTCCCGAAACCGCGCGATCATGCCCAAAGAAAAAGCGCCGTCGCCAGCAATGGACTGCCGGCAGCTTACCGACATTGCGGTGCTCCGAAAATCTCCGGCCTGGAGCAAATACAAGGGAAGCGCTTCATCCACTGGACGCCAGAGAAAATGGCGATGGCATTTTTGCTGCAAGGCGGGCAAATCCCTTTCCGCTCGCAGCAAGAAATACAAACCCGGCTCCAATCCCGTGACGCGGTGGACGAACAAGAGCAGATGCACGCAAGAGACGGGCAGTCCGAGATCGAACGGCGCGCAGGTCTCGCGTGGAAGGGTTTTGTCCAGCATGGTGCAAAACTGATCTTTGCTGATGCTGCTGACCCCATCCAAGGCCACCGCGCTTCTTCTTTGCCGAATGATTTGTGCGGCAGGGATTCCAGATCGGACCGTCGGCGCGTAAAACGGCCGTCTTCTGTCAGGTAAGCCAGGAGCGCCAGCAGCAGCAAACGCCCCTTCCCAGGACTGAGGTTTTGCTGTCGCTTCCGCCACGCGCGAAATGATCTCCCAATCCACATGATCCTCGCTCAATTGGTTTGGCGTTCCTTGGAACTCCAGCCCGGAGAACTCCGATACAATCTCGCGCGGCAAATCTCGCGGAATCCGCTGCGTCCTGTTGCGGTGGACGAAACACAGCAGTTCGGGATGCTCCAACTCGAACTCCGGCCACTGGGTTCGATCGAAGCCCAACAACCTCCCAATCTCCTCGTCTGACACCGCGCTTAGCCAGGTGACTTTCCAGCCGAGCAGATTGGCTGAGAAGCTGAGGGCCGCCAGGGCATGTCCAACGTCGTGCTGGCAGTAGCGAAAAGCCCGTTCACCGTATTTCCATGCTTCGCGCCAAAAGATGCTGGTCAAGGCGACGAGGAATCCATCGGTGCGAAGATGCTCTTTGATTTGCTGCCAAAGCGTTTCGGGCACTTGGGCTCTGGGTTCCAGCGCATGCAGGAAAGAGTTGTAATGGAAGATACTCGCGGTGACGCCGGGCAGCGCTGGCAGGATCAGGTAGGCTTCGGTCGGATGAAGATTGCCGCTGGAAGGATTCATCCGCAAAGCCCACGTGCTTCCAGCAATGGACTTCCAGGCCGAAAGCCCGAGCGATAACTCAAGAAAGGCGCCGATGGTTTCGCGGGTAAAATCCTGGAAGGCGTTGCGCCTCCTTTCGTACAAAGCCAAGTGCTCGCTCGCCGGGTCTTTTTGCAGCAACGGAAGCCTTACCGCTGTCACTCCTTCATAGAAGCGGAATGGATTGGGCTGATTGGCCCAGTCCAGGAACCCGGCGGACCTCGCATAACGATGAAAATGATGCTTGGTCTGCTCGTGATAAAGCAGCGTCTCTGTGACTGCGGAATGGATCACGGTGTTCATTCATCTGGCAGCTTCGGCGCGAACATGCTGGCAAAATATCACCGCTCGCAGTTCCTTGCGACTTTGATTCATTCTCCACCTCCGCCCATCTGCCTCCGTCCATCTCGCGCGTGACCCGCGTACAAAATTGCGGCGCACGCAGCGGACCTGGCTAAAGGCCATCCCGGCGCGCAGTATCGGGACAATTCGCTCTCCAAAGCGCGCTTTGAATTCAGGTGGGAGGATTAACCTGTCACTTGATCCCGTGACAGCCCGTGAATTTCACGATGAAACGCTGCCGCAGGAAGGCGCAAAGACCGCTCACTTCCGCTCCCATGTGCGGGCAACATTTCTGTTCCATGAAGATTACCGAGGATGTGAGAAAATATGCGGCGGAGTTGGGCATCGCCGAGGAAGAGGCGTTGAAAAAGGGGATGGAGGAAAAGTCTCGCGAGTTCGTGGAAAAAGGATCTGATCTGAACATTTGATGGTCAGGAAACAGTTGACACGTTCTGGCTGAAGTTCTATTTGTTGTATAGTTCTTTGAACAGCGACACAATACATTGTGTGTTGCAACGTGAATGAGTGCCCCATGCCACGGCTGGGGAGAATAGGGAAGCGGGTGAAAATCCCGCGCGGTAGCGCCGCTGTAACGAGTGACGAACGCTTCATCAAGCCACTGCCATTTGAGCGGTAAGGCGAAGCTAGTAGGACGACCTCGAAGCCAGAAGACCTGCTTGTTCACGCTCATCAAGTCCCGCGTCGTGTGACACGGGCAACGGTCGCGCCAACGACTGGATGAGGGAAGAGACGAGCTTGTTCGGTTCAGTTTGAAGCCCGCCTTCACTCCCTCGTGAGTGGACGCGGGATTTTTTGTCCCTGCGCGTCACGCACGAGTGATTTCCCTCCGCAGTGAAACGCGGTTTGGCAGCCGCAAAATGGAATCACTCGACATGCTGCACGAACAACTCGACGGCCAGCTCAAGCTCGCCCAACTCGACCCACTCCAAGGACAGACCTTTACCGTCCGCAAACGCGATGGCCGCGCCATTCCCTTCGACGAGACGCGCGTTGCGCTCGCCATCGAAGCCGCGTTCAAGGCCGACGCGGGTCTTCATCAAGACCAGCCGCTGCCCACCGCCGCGCAAAGCAACGTCATCCGCATCGCCAACGCCGTCATCCACGCCGCCCTCGCTCGCGCGGTAAAAGGCGAAGCTCTCGAAATCGAATTCATCCAGGATTTGGTCGAGACCAAGCTGATGGAAGCCGGCCATCACAGTGCCGCGCGGAAATTCATTCTCTACCGCGAAGAACGCCGCAAGGCTCGCGCGCTGCGTGGCGACCGCACGGTGGAAGGCACGCCGCAGGCACAACTCTTCGTCACCATCTCTGACAACGCGCGCGAGCCGCTCGACGCGCAACGCATCCGCCGCCGAATCATCGGCGCGTGTCGCGGCGTCGAGCAAAACTGTTCGGCGCGCGACCTCGCGGACGAAACGCTCAAGAACCTCTACGACGGTGTGAAGCGGGACGAGATTGAGCAGGCAATGATTTTCGCCGCGCGTTCCCGTATCGAACACGAACCGGACTACACATTCGTCGCCGCGCGTTTGTTACTGCGGAAGATTTACCGCGAAGCGTTGCCACGGTTCAGCACACCGACGGAACTCGCCGCCCAGCACCGTGACTACTTCCCGAACTACGTCGCGCGTGGGGTTGAAGTTGGTCGGCTCTCGCCCGAGCTCCTGAAGTTTGACTTGGTGAAACTCGCCACTACGCTTCGTCTCGACCGCGATCAGCAGTTCACCTACATGGGCGCGCAGACGCTCTACGACCGCTACCTGATTCACCACGAGGGGCAGCGGCTGGAAACGGCACAGTATTTCTGGATGCGCGTGGCGATGGGCCTCGCCATCAACGAAGGCGAACAAAGGAACGAGCGCGCCGCGGAATTTTATGAAGTGCTCTCGACGTTCCGCTTCGTCAGCAGCACACCGACGTTATTCAACTCCGGCACACCGCATCCGCAACTCAGTTCGTGCTACCTCAGCACGGTGATGGACGACCTCGACCACATCTTCAAAGTCGTCAGCGACGATGCGAAGCTCTCCAAGTGGGCGGGCGGCTTGGGCAACGATTGGACAAACATTCGCGCCACCGGCGCGCGTATCAAAGGCACGAACGGCACAAGTCAGGGCGTGATTCCGTTCCTCAAAGTCGCCAACGACACCGCCGTAGCGGTGAACCAGGGCGGCAAGCGCAAAGGTGCGATGTGCGCTTATCTGGAAACGTGGCATCTGGACATCGAAGACTTCCTTGAACTGCGGAAGAACACCGGCGACGAGCGCCGTCGCACGCACGACATGAACACGGCCAACTGGATTCCCGACCTGTTCATGCAGCGCGTGAAAGCAAACGCGCACTGGACGCTGTTCAATCCAAGTGAAGTGCCGGATTTGCACGATCTTTACGGTGCGGCTTTCGGGCAGCGTTATGAGGAATACGAGCGTCTTGCGGATGAAGGAAGAATCAAACTCTTCAAGCGTGTCGAAGCCACCGCGCTCTGGCGTAAGATGCTCACGATGCTCTTCGAGACCGGGCATCCGTGGCTGACCTTCAAAGACCCGTCAAACATCCGCTCGCCACAGAGTCACGTCGGCGTCGTCCATAATTCCAACCTCTGCACCGAAATTCTGCTCAACACGTCTGCCGACGAAACCGCCGTCTGCAATCTCGGTTCGGTGAACCTCGCGGCGCATTGCACCGGCCAGGGACTCGACGGCGACTTGCTCGCCCGCACCATCCGCACGGCGATGCGGATGCTGGATAACGTGATTGACATCAATTTCTACCCCACGCCCGAAGCGCGGAACGCGAACTTGAAACATCGCCCGGTCGGTCTCGGCTTGATGGGTTTTCAGGATGTGCTCTACCAACTTCGTTTGCCTTACGCGAGCGAAGCGGCGGTCGAATTTGCCGATACGAGCATGGAGTTGATTGCGTATCACGCGCTGCTCGCCTCGTCCGAACTCGCAAAGGAACGCGGCGCTTACTCGACATTCCAAGGCTCGAAGTGGAGTCAGGGTTTGTTGCCGCTCGACACCATTGAGTTGCTAACGCAAGAGCGCGGCGGTGGCGTGGACATGGATCGCACTGCGCGGCTTGACTGGACGCGCGTCTGCGCGGCCATTCGTGAGCATGGCCTTCGCAACTCCAACACGATGGCCATTGCGCCAACGGCCACAATCTCGAATATCGTTGGTGTCGGCCAATCCATCGAGCCGACTTACAAACATCTGTTCGCCAAGGCGAACTTGAGCGGCGATTTCACTACGGCGAACACGTTCCTCATCGCCGACTTGAAGAAGCTCGGCCTCTGGGATGCCGAAATGGTGGATGACCTCAAGTATTACGACGGTTTGGTTCAGGAGATTGAACGTGTGCCTGCCGACTTGAAGGAGCTTTATCGGACTGCGTTCGAGATTGAGCCGCGCTGGCTGATCGAATGCGCGAGCCGCCGACAGAAGTGGCTGGATATGGGCCAGTCGCTGAATCTTTATCTCGCGCAGCCTAACGGCAAACAATTGAGCGAAATGTATCTCCTCGCGTGGGAAAAGGGACTCAAGACGACTTACTATCTCCGCTCGCTCGCCGCGACGCAGATTGAAAAGTCCACCACGGACACGAACCGGCGCGGCCTGCAACCCCGTTGGATGAAAAACAAAAGCGCTTCAGCAGACATTCAAATTCAACGTGAGAGCGAGCCAGTTTCCGCCGAAGCCGAAGCTGCGCCCATGAAAGCGTGCCTACTGAACGACCCAACATGCGAGGCGTGCCAATGAAATAAACAATTTGGTTGAGACGCGGGGAAGGCCGTGAGAGCCGGTCACAGTCCCGCTGCGGTAACGAGTCACAACTCCCCATTCCGGCGCATCCTGTTTGATGTGCCGGGAACAAAGCCAATCCGTTTGCCGGTGAAGGCGGAGGAGAAGGCGAAGCCAGCGCTTCACAAACTCGGAGTCCGAACACCCGTTCTCAGCCGCAACCAAGAAAAGCGCATCGCAAGAATGCGTGCTGAAATGAAACAAAACATACGAACACATAACCTGGGCTTCCCTCGAATCGGGGCGAAGCGTGAACTCAAACGCGCCCTCGAATCCTTCTGGTTGAAGAAAACCAGTGAGGCGCAACTGCTCGAAACTGCCAAGACCATCCGCGCCGAAAACTGGCGAATTCAAAAAGCGGCCGGAATTGACCTCATTCCTTCCAACGATTTCAGTCTTTACGACCAGATGCTCGACACTTGCGCTTTGGTTGGTGCAGTGCCGGAGCGATTCGATTGGAAAGGCGGACAAGTTGACCTAGCCACTTATTTCACAATGGCGCGCGGAGTCAGCGGGAAGAATGACGATTGTGGAAGTTGCGGCGGTTTAGCCGTTGCGCTGGAGATGACCAAGTGGTTTGACACGAATTATCATTACCTCGTGCCGGAATTGCACGAGGATCAGAAGTTCCAGCTTTCCTCCACGAAACCGTTCGATGAATTCTCCGAAAGCTCACACTGTCGCTCGGCATCCACACCGTGCCGGTGCTTATCGGCCCGATAACTTTTCCACTACTCGGCAAAACACGCGGGCAAAATTTTGACCGACTCTCGCTCCTGCAAAAGTTGTTGCCCATTTACAGTGAAGTCCTGCGTCGTCTTCATGCACAAGGAGCGGAGTGGGTGCAACTGGATGAGCCAGCGCTCTGTCTTGACCTGACCCCGGAACAACGCGCCGCATTTGACGTTGCGTATGGGCAGCTCCGCAAAGCCGCGCCAGAATTAAAATTGCTGCTCGCAACATACTTTGGCGATCTGCGCGATAATCTCGCGACTGCCTGCCAATTGCCGGTCAACGCGCTTCACTTCGATGCGGTGCGCTCGTCGCACGAACTTGACCGCCTGTTCGCCGTGTTGCCGCCAACAATGCAGCTTTCGCTCGGTGTTGTGGACGGTCGCAACATCTGGCGAAATGATTTTGAAAGCTCGCTGAAGTTACTGCGCAAAGCGGCGAAGGCCATCGGCAATGAGCGGCTCATGGTTTCGCCATCCTGTTCGCTGCTTCATTCGCCGATGGGTTTGAAGCATGAAACCAAGTTTAATGCGGAACTCAAAGGCTGGCTCGCCTTCGCGGAGGAAAAACTTTCGGAAGTCGGCTTGCTCGCGCAACTCGTGAACCAGAATGGCGACAGCGCGGCCTTGCTGGAAAACCGCAAAGGCATTGCCAGCCGTCAAAGCAGCCCGCGCATCCACAATGCGGTTGTTAAACTTCGAGCCGAAGCCGTGTTCGCCGCCGACTTGCAGCGGCAGAGTCCATTCGCCGCGCGCATTGCAAAGCAGCAGGCACGATTAAATCTGCCCACGTTTCCGACGACGACTATTGGCTCGTTTCCGCAGACCGAGGACGTGCGTGCCGCCCGCGCCCGTTTCAAGAAAGGCGAGCTTTCATCCGCCGATTACGAAAGGTTTCTTGAACAGGCGACCACCGAGTGCGTCCGCTGGCAGGAGGAAGTTGGACTCGACGTGCCGGTGCATGGCGAGTTCGAGCGCAATGACATGGTGGAGTATTTTGGCGAGCAGCTTGCCGGATTTGTCTTCACCGAAAACGGCTGGGTGCAGAGCTACGGGTCGCGCTGCGTCAAACCGCCGATCATTTTTGGCGACGTGTCGCGTCCCCAACCGATGACCGTCCGCTGGGCGCAGTTCGCGCAATCGCTTACGCGTAAGCCGATGAAAGGAATGCTCACCGGCCCGATCACCATCCTGCAATGGAGCTTTGTGCGCGACGACCAGCCGCGCAGCGAGACGGCGAAGCAAATCGCGCTCGCGTTGCGCGACGAAGTGCGTGACCTGGAAGTTGCCGGACTGGCCATCATTCAAATTGACGAACCAGCCTTGCGCGAAGGACTGCCACTCTGCCGCTCTGATTGGCCGGAGTATCTGTGTTGGGCGGTGGATGCGTTCCGTCTCGCGGCCAGTGGCGTTCGCGACGACACGCAGATTCACACCCACATGTGTTATTGCGAGTTCGACGACATCCTCGCCAGCATTGCCGCTCTCGACGCCGACGTGATTTCCATCGAGACCTCGCGCTCGAACATGGAATTGCTCGGCGCGTTCGCGCAGTTCCATTACCCGAACGACATCGGGCCAGGCGTGTGGGACATTCACTCACCGCGCGTTCCCTCAGCGGACGAAATGCTTGGCCTCATCCACGCTGCCGCGAAGGTTATCCCGAAGGAACGCCTATGGTTGAACCCTGACTGCGGCTTGAAAACCCGCCGCTGGGAAGAAGTGAAACCGGCGCTGAAGAATCTCGTTGCCGCTGCGAACGCGGCCCGTGAATCCCTCAACTCTCACCTCCCAACCATCAACTAACGATTATGTCCTGCTGCAACAGCACCAACGAACGTCCGCAAACTCACGACCTCACCAAACGCATCAACGCCGAAGACAAGCGGCTCTTGAACTGCCGTACGGTGGACGTGAACCAACTCATGCCGTTGAAATACAAGTGGGCGTGGGAACATTACCTCAACGGCTGCGCCAATCACTGGATGCCCAGCGAAGTGCCGATGCAACGCGACATCGAGCTTTGGAAGTCGAACAAGCTCTCGGCGGACGAACGCCAGGTCATCATGCGCAATCTCGGCTTTTTCAGCACCGCCGAGAGTCTGGTCGGGAACAACATCGTGCTGGCCATCTTCAAGCACATCACCAATCCGGAGGCGCGACAATATCTGCTGCGGCAGTCGTTTGAGGAGGCGATTCACACGCACACCTTTCACTACATCTGCGAGTCGCTGGCACTCGACGAACGCGAAGTGTTCAACATGTATCACGAGGTGAACTCGATTCGGGACAAGGACGCCTTCGAAATGAAACTCACGGAGGACATTCTCCAACCCAGCTTCAACACTGATACAACCGAAGGCATTCAACGCTTCGTCAAAAACCTTGTCGGATTTTACATCATCATGGAAGGCATATTTTTTTACAGCGGCTTTGTGATGATGCTCGCGTTCCACCGGCAGAACCGCATGACCGGCGTGGGCGAACAGTTCCAATACATCCTGCGCGACGAGACGATTCACCTGAATTTCGGCATTGATCTCATCAACGGTATCAAAGCCGAGAACTCGGAGATTTGGACGGCGAAGTTTCAACGCGAACTGCAAGACCTCATCGAGCACGCCGTCGAACTGGAAATCGCCTACGCCGAAGATTGCCTGCCGCGCGGCATCCTGGGCCTCAACGCGGGATTATTCCGCGAATACGTCCAGCACATCGCCGACCGACGCTTGGAGCGCATCGGTCTTCAGCCGAAACACGGCCCGAAGAATCCCTTCCCGTGGATGAGCGAGACGATTGACCTCGGCAAAGAGAAAAACTTCTTCGAGACCCGCGTCACGGAATACCAAACCGGCGGCGGGCTGACGTGGTGAACGGCATGAGCATTCTTTCAGACCAAGAAATCCGCCGCCTCGCCGTCGCGCACCGAATGATTGAGCCGTTCGTTGAATGGCAGGTTCGGCAACTTGAAACCGGCGCGCGTGTTATCAGCTACGGGCTGTCAAGCTACGGCTACGATTTGCGCGTGGCTGATGAGTTCAAGGTCTTCACCAACGTTTACAACACGGTGGTTGACCCAAAAGCGTTTGACCCGAAGTCATTCGTGGATGTGCGAAACGATGTCTGCATCGTCCCGCCCAATTCCTTCGCGCTGGCGCGGAGCGTGGAGTATTTCCGCATCCCGCGCGACCTCCTGACCCTTTGCCTCGGCAAAAGCACCTACGCCCGCTGCGGCATCATCGTGAACGTAACGCCATTCGAGCCGGAGTGGGAGGGCCACGTCACGCTGGAAATTTCCAACACCACGCCGCTGCCGGCCAAGATTTACGCCAACGAAGGTCTGGCTCAAGTCGTCTTTTTCCGAGCGACTGAACCGTGCCAGACTTCCTACGCCGACCGAAGTGGCAAGTATCAAAGACAGCAAGGCATTACGCTGCCCTCGCATTGAGCCTTTGCCCCTGAAACAACCAACCTCAAAACCATAACCCAACAGAAAGGACAAAAGCATGAACGACCGTGAAACTCGCCGTTACTATATGTTTGGCCGGGTCGTGACCTTCGGAAAAGACAACGCCGCAGATTTTCCTGCCGCGACCGAAGGCGCGAAACGATTCGCCAACCTCGCTCAAGTCATCGCTGGCCGTTGACAGGAGTTTTGATTGAGCGCGAGGACGGTTTTGGTTAAAAAGATTTGCCGAGTTCGCAGAAGATTTTTACGCGAGTTCAATTTGAACAGTTGGTGCCCAAGTTGAACCGAGGTAACATTCACTTGCGATTTAAGTTTCGCGGAACGCGGGGCCAGCTTCCGTTAATTTAGGACACTACCCATCTGGCAGAGCCACCAATTTGTGAGCAGCTCAACTAATGCCGGGGGGACACGTTGGCTTCTATGGCTTGAAGCACGCCATCCCAGAAACGGATTCGGGCGCTGACGGCGTCGCAAGCGGCTGCTTCTGCTTCTGCCTGGCGCACCGGATCGCTGCCACAAAGCTCGTTCAGCAACAACATGGCGAGCGGGCCGTGGGATTCCTCATCCATTTGGATGTGACGCTGCAGGTAATAAAAGAACGCCGGCGCCTGTTGCTCCGTGATGTTCATACGTTCCAGGAGGGCGCGGAACATCAATGGAATGATATGTTCCCTGCCGAACGCAAATGCAGCAGCAACGACGTAGGCTTTGCCGGTCTCAATGAACCCAAAGCTGGTGCGCATGAACTCGATGCATGGCTGAGGCGGGATGCCGGAAACAAAAGCGGTATTCAGCCCGCTTCGTTTAACCACGGAAATAAACTCGAGCGCCGGAGCCGGGTCAGCCTGCACCTCACGCATGGCCTCGCAATAAAGGTCGAAGTGGCTGACATACCTTTTTTGGCCCTCCCTGGTGGGCAGACCTTCATCGGATTCCTCGCCCAGCACAATTTCGTTTACGAAACGCCGCAGCGACACATTCGCTGAAGGCTGCCAGGGCCAAGTGGC
>JAKEEH010000003.1 GCA_022616725.1 Limisphaerales bacterium
GAAACGGTGCCGAAAGGGTGCAAATGAGTGAATACTGAGCCATCGAAACTGTGCACCACAGCATGCGCCTGCATTTCCATATATGGTTCCAGGACGGCGGGTTGGCCTCGGTCGCCGGTGACGGAAAATTGCAAACGGCCATCGGAGGCGCCGAGAAATCTCATCTCGAGCCCATTTGGCAGTGAGCACTTTTTGTCGTCAGCAGGTTGATGCGGCCGATGCGCCATGAATCGTCAGGATCAGTTGGCGTGAAACTTGTCGCATTCGCGTCGGCACCCAGGCTCACCTCCGAAACAAGGGTCTGAGTGAAGCCACTCTCATGAGTGATGTCCGCATAAATGCGGTATTTTCCGGCCGGTACCGGCGGGAGTGCACTTTCGAAGGAATGTTCGCCTGTTTTGACGGGGTGCAAATGCGCGAAGGCTTCCAGATCGGGCTGCCTGACGAGGAACATGTGCATTAGTTTGCCGTGCTCAGGAATGATTGGCCGGGCTCCCCAGCGGTCCACATTCCGTGTCAGTTCCAGTATGGCCTGTGAGTTGTTGGTCCGGACCTCGGCGTAGAGGCGGTCGGCTCGGTAGAGCTTATTGTTGCGATAATCGCGGTCAACGGCATCCCACCAGACCTTGCCGCCCCAAAGAGCCAGGCCGATTACCCCTGTTCCCAGCACCATCGTGGCACGCGCTCTGCATATACGGCCGCGACTGGGAGTCTCCCCCGGACTTAAAACACTCTCACGGGTCGCTGCGCCAATAAGGCTGATTAACGCCAGCACGAGCGCGCCGCCCCATGCGCCCAGCAGGCCGCCAAACCACCGTGGCATCACACGGCGGGCTGTGGCCACCGAGTTGATCGGAACGACTGTAGTTCCGGTCCCGGACGCGCCTTCCGCATTCACGATGATGCTGTAGGCGCCCCCGGTCATCAACCAGAGTTCGGCTGCGAACAGGTTCGCGTCGCCACGCACTGGCTTGGCCGGGTCGGGTGAGGGTGCGCCTTTGGTTCCCGTGTCCCAGCGCGCGGGAAGCACGGAGATTTTGCTGACGTTGCTTGCGAGCGCGCGGACGGTGATCCGCGCCAGCCCGGGAATGACGTCCGGGGGCTGAATGATGACGCGGAGCGCATAGGGGCCGGCGGACCCCTCGTAAAAGACATTGGGACTGCCAATATGCGCGAGCAAGACCACCGGCCAAAGAATCGCAAGCGTGAACAGCGTCTTCATCGCTTTACGCGGGACATCCACGTCCCAAAGGCCAATCCGACGCGCGAGGAAATGACCGCAAAGAGCCCAATCCAGAGGAGTTGTTTGAAGGGCACGATATGCTCTTTGGCCGCCGTCGGCCAATAAGAGTGAATCCACGGACCGGGTTTCGATGCGTAAGGCATCCACTCTCCGCCGGCGAAAAACCAATTGTCTGCTGCAGGACTGAGCAGAAACTTTGAAAACCACCACTGTACGGGCATGAAAAGCGCGAGGAAAACGAGCGCCAACCCCACGGCCAGAGCGCTGTCGCGCAACCAGCCCGAACGGCGGCCAGGAAAGCGCATCAACAAGTCAATCCCGATTGCCGGCACGACCAGCAGCACGGGAAACGCCGGGGGCACCATGTGATCGACTGGATTGTAAATGGGCGCAAGCTTCGGCTCGGCAGGAAAAAGAGGCAGGATCCATATCAGGAGGAGGAGAACGCCGGTGTAAACGCCGGCCGCGATGGTCGCCGGCCAGCGAAGTTTCGATGCCCGCGCGAGCGCCGCCAGGTATAGCGGATAGGTGATTGCCGCGGCCCTGTAAAACTCCGCGCTGCGATGCTGATTAGGAAAGCTCTTTTCCGTCAGGAAGACGGCGGCCATCAGCAGCATGATGCCGCCGGTGAAGATGAAGAGAAATCTGCCGTGATTCTCTGTGTCGGGAGAGCGGTTTTGCAGCGACACCATCAGCAGCAACACGCCCGTAGCAACGAAAAACATGCCGGCGGCAAGCAGCGAATGTGGCGGACTGAGGATCTCGACATCGAGGCCATAGGTATTGTGCCACCAGTCGTCAAACGGCGCGGACAGGAGCATGGTGAAGGCGCCCCATATGGTGACCCAGGCGCCGATGGGAGCACGAAAACCCCAAAACGACACGGCGGCAGCGCGCTCGGATTCGGAACCGAAGAAATGCGTTTTCAACGCGAGCCATCCGCACACAAGCCCGGGAATCAGACCACCCATGTAGGTCACGATATGCGCGGGTGTCCAAAATGTATCGCGGCCGATGGTGGAGTGCCACGAGATGTCCCATAGAGCGCCGATCGGGATGCACGTTGCCCCGAAGACGAGAAGGCGAAAATACCAGGGCGCGATGGCGGTCGGCCGCGCGAGGACGGTTGAACTGAGGGTTGGAATGGCAGCTTCCACGAAAGGCATTCGACCATATTCAGCGAAGTACCGTCAATCGGTTTGAGTCCCTGTTCCCTGGTGTGGAACCTTTCAATTCAAGAATATTCCGCTGCATGGTTGACGGATTGTGTCCTGGCTATTCGGTATTTGACTTCACCCCTCCCCTTTACATAATCCGTTGCAGCAGCCTATGGCGAGATTGGTTCTCCTGAGCGAAGGCCTCACCGGTCGTACTTTCGAATTGAAAGACGAAAAGACCAGTGTGGGGCGAGTCTCGGACAATACGTTCGAGATTCCCGAAGGGTCTGTCTCCAGCCATCACGCTGAAATCCTTCTGCGGGGCAAAGACGTCGTTATCAAGGACCTGAATTCCACCAACGGCACGTTCATCAACGGGGAAAAAATCACCGAAGCTGTGCTCAAGCCAGGTCAAATCCTTAGGCTGGGCATGGTCGAGATGCGGCTCGAGACGGGCGATTCCGCGCCCGCCGCATCAAAAAAACCGCTCGACCACACGCGCGTCATCCCTCAGGGCGTCAAGCTGGACGAACTCGAAGGTACGCGCACGCCGCTGGATTTCGGCAAAAGCGGTTTCGAGAAGAAGAGCAGCAAGGGAGGGAAGATTTTCGTGACGGTTGTCGTGCTGATCGGGCTTGTGCTGGTGGCCGCGTTGGTCTGGGTGTTGATGTCTGGCGCGCGTGGCGCGTCAACGCCATGAGACGAAATCGGTGCCTCTTTCAATCAGAAGCGGGTATTACGGATGAAGAGCTTCCCGGGTAATTGGCGGACGATTCGCTTCATTTCCAGGCTTAGGAGTGCCACCGAGACCGTCGCGGCAGGCAGGCCACTGAACCTGATCACTTCGTCCATCGCAAGTTCATCATCGTCTTTGAGCGTGTCGTAAACTTTCTGTTCGTTTTCCGATAGCGTGAGCGCCGGCAGCGCTGCCTCACGAGCGGGCTTATTGCTGGCGGGGAAGAGGTATTCAAATTCGCTCAAAATGTCTTCCGCGTCTTCGCAAAGCTTTGCGCCACTCTCCTTTATCAGGGCGTGGCAGCCTTTGCTGCGAGGAGAATCAATGCGCCCGGGGACGGCGAATACCTGGCGCCCCTGATCATTCGCAAATCGCGCGGTGATCAGGGCGCCGCTGGTTAGATTGGCTTCGACAACAACGGTGCCGAGACACATGCCAGCGACAATCCGGTTGCGGATCGGGAAGGTCTGTTTGTCAGCAGTCCGATTAAACGGAAACTGGGTGAGGATGGCGCCATTGGCGGCGATCCGTTCGAAAAGTTCGGCGTTTTCGGCGGGAAAGATGATGTTAATCCCGGTCCCGAGGACGGTCACGGTGCGTCCACCGGCATTGAGCGCTCCCTGATGGGCGGCGGTGTCGATCCCGCGAGCGCCGCCGCTGACAACCGTGACGCCGACGTAGGCGAGTTGATACGCGAGCTTGCGCGCGGCCTCGATGCCATAGTGCGTTGTTTGGCGCGAACCGACCATCGCGACGGCGTTCTTGTCCCGGGGAAGCAGTTTTCCTTTGACGTACAGCACGATGGGCGGGTCGTAAATTTGCTTGAGCAGATCTGGATACTCCTCGTCGCCGGAAATCACGATGCGGCAGCCGAAGTCCGAAATGCGCTTGAGCTCGGCGGCGAGATCGATTCCAGTCTCCCAGTTGGCGATTGCGGCGGCGGTATCTTCGCCGATGCCATGGACTTGAAGCAACTGCGATTTGGAAGCTTTGAGGATGGCTGCAGGGTCGCCGAAAAACTCCAGCAGTTGGCGTAATCGCACCGGACCGACGTGGTCGATCATGTTGAGTGCGACGAGCGCTTCGCGGGAATCCATGCTTGTTGGAAATACTGGAATTCAGCGCAGACAGCAAGGCAAAGCAAAATTAACCCTGTGGCAGACCGACGCGGTCGTGCTTCGCACTTTCAGTTAATTACCACTGGCCTGACGCGCCTGGATGAGCGCTGGGTTGTTCGGATTGAGCGCCTGATGCGGTTCGGGCAGCGCTGCATCCCAATAATGGCATCGCACCCAGCGGCCTGGCAGGACTTCGAGCAGCTCCGGCGGACGTTCCGGGCAGTCGAATCGGGCTTTGGGACATCGCGGATGGAACCGGCAACCGGAAGGAAAGGCACCGAGATTGGGAACGCTCCCCGGGATGGCCGTGAGACGCTTGGCCTGGCCGGAAAGTTTGGGCACGGAGTGCATCAGTGCCTGGGTGTAAGGGTGAAGGGGCCGCGATAACAGTTCATTGGCCGGAGCAAGTTCGACGATTTGTCCCGCGTACATGACGGCGAGGCGGTCGGCGATGTCTCCAACGATGCCGAGGTTGTGCGTAATGAGCAACATGGCCATGCCGAGGCGCTGCTTGAGATCGCGCAGCAAGTCGATGATCTGCGCCTGGATTGTCACGTCCAACGCGGTGGTCGGTTCATCGGCGACGAGCAGTTTCGGCTGCGACGCCAGAGCCATTGAAATCATGACGCGCTGTTGCATGCCGCCGGACAGTTGATGCGGATAATCGCGCATACGCGATTCCGGGGCCGGGATGCCGACCAGTTTGAGCAACCGGACGATCTCGTCGTCAGTCGCTGCCTCCGGGCGGTGCAGCTTGAGCGATTCCATGATTTGGCTGCGCACGCGAAAAACCGGATTCAACGACGTGCTGGGCTCCTGGAAGATATAACTCACAACGCCGCCCCGGATGTCGCGCAACTCCGTCTTGCTCATCCGCAGAATATCACGCCCCTGAAGCAGGATTTCGCCAGCCGGGTAACTGGCAGGCGGCGTGGGCACGAGTCGCGCGATAGAAAGCGCCGTCACGCTCTTGCCGCAACCGCTCTCGCCAACGAGACAAAGCGTTTCGCCTTCCCGAATCGACAGCGATACGCCGTCCACTGCCCGAACGGCGCCGTCGCCCGCGCCAAAGTCGAGCTTCAGGTTGCGAATCTCAAGCAGTAACGAGTTGTTCGTCATGAACCGGGCGCAGAATTTAGAATCCAGTATTCAGAATCCAGAATATTCTCGCGTCTTCCGTTCCGCCAACTGCCGATGGCGCTCTGTTTTTGGCAGCTTGCTCAACCGCTTCACGTCCGCATAGAATTTCGCCAGATCCCCATTGTGTTCGGCGAGCAACGCGCGAAACGCGGGCACGAAATGGTGGTAGGTCGCCACGGTATTCAACTGCGCATTGTTCAATGACCGCCCGAACCACCCATCGTAACCAGCATATCCACCCCACCGCTCCTCCTTTGCTTTGCGGTATTCCACCCGCAACTCCTCGATCTCTCGCGCTTTCTCCAGACGGAGGGTCGCCGGGCTTAAGTTCGTTTGGGCGTAAACGCGTTTCAACTCCTCGCGCGCCGCCATGACGATCTTCACGAAATCCGCTTCGCGCGCTTCATAGACTTTGTAGCGGGTGAGCATCTCGGGTTTGTGCTTGCACCAGCGCCGCACGCCTTCCTCGGCGACCGCGGTCGCGAACGCTTCATTGAAATCGGTGTCGCCGCCCGCAAAGACGCGCTGATGCGCCAGTTCGTGAAACAGGATTTCGGCGAGGATCATCTCCTCATGATGAATGAACGTGTTCAAGAGGGGGTCCTTGAACCAACCTAGCGTAGAATACGCTTCGGTGCCATTGATAAACACGTCAAGGCCTTGCTTCTCAAGTTGGCTCGCATAGCGCTTTGCGTTTTTTTCCGAAAAGTACCCGCGATATTTCAATCGTCCGACCACTGGATACCACCAGGTCTTGGGCTCGAGGGAAAATTCTTTGGCGGCGTGCACATTCCACACGACGAACCGCCGCTTTAGATCCACGTAGCGATCATAATGCCCGTCCACCGGCAGCTTGAGCTCGTTTTCAGCAAAAATTCGCAACTCCAGGACGAGCCGGAACTTTTCCTTCAATTCCGGCGGCGTGCCCGGATCTCGCAGCAGGTTCTCAAGCGGTTCACGGTGCGACCAGATATGAACCTGTCCGCCAATGGCCTGTCGGTAGTAACGGACGCTCTGGCAGCCTGATAATAGCACCGCCAACAGCAAAATTCCGAAGCTCAGCCCCAGAAGCTTAACAGCCCGTCTCCTCATTGACGAACCAGCGTAACACCGGGCGACGACTCGCGTCCACTCATACGGAGCTATTTCTGGGGCATTGGTGCGCGTCGGGTTGGGCGAGGTGTTCGCGTTCAGTAAGTTGTTGGTGATCAAGGGTTCGGTTTGTCCAGTTGATAGGTTGAAGGGTGAGGCGGTCGCGCTTCCATTCCAATCTGGCGGCTCCACTTTCCGGCGAATGCGTTCAAGTGGCGGGCACGAATTGCTGAAAAATCAGTGCCAGCAGGAACAAGGTCATGAAAATCATCCCGGCCCAGGGCGCTCCTGGGACGATTGCCAAAATATCAACCAGCACGATTCCCGCGAGAAGGCTGCTCACCGTACGGCCGACATTTCGCTGGCGGGTGAGAAACGTAAAACGCAACGAACGCAGAATCCAGACAAGCAGGACGATCGACAGAAGCAAGGCGGTCCGCCAGGTCTCTCCTGTGTCCACAATCATCGCCAATAGTATCGGACTGAGAAGAAAAATGATGGGCCAATACCGGACGGCGATTTTGGTGCTCTCGCGCTGAGCGATGAAGCTCAGACCGATGATGTAAGCGGCCAGGAAGAGGGCGCTCCAGATGGACAGGCCGGTCACGCCCTCGTCGGCAACCGACGCGGCCAGGAGAAAAAGAAAGAACCGGCATGTGGCCATGAGCACCGGAGAGAACGCAAAGATTTTGTGGATCACGTCATAGACGAAAATCGTTGCGGCCAACAGCGTTGCAAGCACGGCGGTGACAGGGCCCAGCGGCCACAGACACGACAGGCCGAGGCAAAGCCATACGAGGCCCCATTGCCAAACGGCGGTGAGGGTAATCGCGCCCGACGGAATTGGCCGCTCGGGGCGATGCTGTCGGTCAAAGGTGGCGTCGAAGGCGTCATTGAAGTACATGCCTGCGGCGTAGAGGAAAGTTCCGCCGCAGATGAGAAGCGCGAGCCGATCAAGCGGTCCCGTGCCCGCCAGGATCCATCCGGCCAGGCAGTTGGACCAGACGGTTGGAAGATTCGACACCCGGCCCAGGATGAGCAAAGTGCGCAACTGGCGGGTGAAACTGACAGCCTGTCCCATGGTCCTGTGTTGGTCCAGACTAGCCACTGCGTTCAAAGCCGTGGCGGCCGAGTTTGTCCAGCGTCCACTGGTATTCGGAAGTCAACTGGTCCACCACACTGCGGCTTTTCATTGGCTCGGGAATGACCTCCCAGGTGTAAGTCTCCATCTCCAGATGATGGCAAAGATCGGGGAATTCATGGAGGGCCTGGAGCACACCGAGAATGTGGTCGGAGGTATTTTGGAACAACGGCGTGGGCTCGCTGTGCAATGGGATGTGGAAATGAATACGCCATTCGGGCAAGGGCTCCTCCAGCATGGACTTCGCCAGCGCCACATCCAGATCGCGATAACGGCGGAGTGTGCCGTCGAGGCGTCGTTCGATTACCTGATGAAAATAGACGTCGTCGGCAAAGGAGGCGAGTGCCGCGCGAGTTTCTGCGGTTGGACGGACCTTGAGCGCGGAGCTGAGATGAATCTTGCTGATACGGATGTTGTTCTGCCGGAATTGCGCAAGCGCGTGCGCGGGCTCTTCGAATTCCACCGCCAGATGGCACGTGTCGTAGTTCACGCCCAAATGTCTTGATAAGCGTTCATCGAAGGCACGGTCGGCGCGGAGCTGCTGAAAAAAGAGCACGGTCTCGGCGCTGGTTTCGAGATAACAGAGAGGTTCGGGTTCAAGTCCGAGATGCAGCATTTTGCCGGCGCGCTCTGACAGGCAGGCGATGTGATCGACGCATTGCCATAGATTGTCGCGCATGGCTTTGACCTGATCGTCCGCGTGAATGAACTCCTTAAAGGAACACGGGACGGTGCTGACGCTTCCCTCGACGCCGTCAGGAAGCAGTTCGGCGAGAATGTCGAAGAGACGATTTGTAAACTCGAGCCGTTCGCGCGTGGTCCAGTCTGGTGCATAAACCTGTTCCTTGACACGAACGCCATGAAATTTCCCATAAGGAAAGCCGTTGATGGTAAACACGTAACAATTGTGCTCGTCCAGCCAGCGCCGAAACTCTTTCAGCGCGGCGGGGTCGCTCAGCTCACGCGAAGCCTGATCGCTCAGCCGCAGTCCAATGGCATAGGCTGCACCGGACGCGACGCGATCACGGACGGCGAGGGTATAACGTTGCAACGCGTCCAGTGTTTCGGCCCATGTTTCGCCGCGATGGATATTGGTGCAATAGGCCAGGTGAAGGCCGTGAGAAAGTTTCACTTAATGCTTGGGCAGTTTGAACTTCGGGCACTGGCTCATAAACCGCGCCGGGTTCTGATAAATCATCTTGTCAATCGCTTCAGCGCTGTGCCCGCGCTTGCGCATCTCCAGGCCGGCGTACGGGACGGCCAGCGGCACGCTGACGCCCCAGTCACAGGCGCTGTTCATCCATAGCCGCTCCGCGCCATACATTTCGATCATGTCGATGGCGCGCGCCGCGGTGCACTTGGATTCAGGATAAAGCGTCATGCCTGCCCAGAACCCGGCGTCCAGCACCATCTCTACGGTATGTTCCTCGACATGATCGATGATGCAGCGTTCCGGCCGAATCCGTTTGTCACCGCGCAGAACATCAATGATCAAGCGGGTCCCCTTGAGCTTGTCTTCCAGGTGCGGCGTATGAACCAGAATCAGTTGATCGGTGCGCGCGGCCAGATCGACATGCATTTCGAGCACCTTCATCTCATTGCGTGAGTTTTTGTTCAGGCCGATTTCGCCAATCCCAAGCACGTTGGATCGGTCAAGGAACTTAGGGATGATGGCAAGAACGTCCTCGGCGAGCTTCACGTCCTCGGATTCCTTTGGGTTGATGCAAAGCCAGGTGTAATGGGCGAGGCCGAACTTCGCTGCGCGCTTGGGCTCGTGTTCGGTGAGTTGGGAAAAGTAGTCGAAGAACCCGTGAACGGAACTGCGATCGAACCCGGCCCAGAAAGCCGGTTCGCAAATCGCCTGGCAGCCCGCCGCCGCCATATCGACGTAATCGTCGGTGACCCGGCTAACCATGTGGCCATGTGGCTCGATGTAGCGCATCAAGAGTGGAGAGATGAGAGTTGGTTGAAAGCGGCAGAGGACAGCCGCACTCCACGACGCTGCCGCGCATCTGACGGGTCATCGCAGATTCCGCCAGGTCGTGGAGTGCGGCTGTCCTCTGCCGCTTTCAAGGTCATAGTTTTGTCGGAGATGCGCATCGCCATTTCTCACTTCGTGCCCGGATAGGCTCCGCAGGCGGCCTTCGTCGTGGCGGCTGGCATTGGTTCCGTAGTTGGATCGCTGAGGCTCAGGAGAATGCGTCTTGCCCTTTGCGACTCCGGTTTGCTCAGCTCACCAAGGGCCTGTCGAAACGCCCGCATGCGAAAATCGTCGTCGCCAGCAGCGCGCTCAATGCGATCGATGAACGCGCCGAGGTCGATCAGTTTGGCGCGAGCCTCCATGAAATATAAATCCAAAAGCTGCTGCCGTGTCATAGCTTATTC
>JAKEEH010000475.1 GCA_022616725.1 Limisphaerales bacterium
AGGGCGAGAGCCGAGAGGCCAGAGTCGAAGGCAGGCACTGACGGCCTGTTTGTGGATCCTCGAGGTCGTCCCTGCTGCGCCCTGCCGCCGGCTGATTTCACGTTTTCACGGCCGCGACGTCGTTAGCTCTTCTGTGTGTCGGCGTCGTGGCCCGCGGGCGTCGAGCGGCGTCCGGGGTTTTCGCTCACCCACCCGATACGCTCTACCGCGTTCGGTGGCCGTGAGTACAACGCAACAAAACACGAAGGGAGAAATATGACAAAGAACTGTGCATTGACACTGCTGCTGGCCGCTGGCGTTCTGGCCGGTTGCGGCAAACGCGACCAGGCCGACACGGAGGCATCAAACGAGACCGCGCCGTCGCCTGAAGAGAGGAAGTATCTCATCGCCGCAGAACCGTTCCTGGACGCCATCGTGACGGGCGATTACGCGGCGGCTCACGCGCAGTTATCGCCGCACGCCGTGGCCCGCATGAGCCTCAACCAATTCGCGCCGTCTAACGACGATAAGCAGTTCGAGCGCAACGAGGCCAATGCGATCAAAAACGTGACGCCAGAGCAGTTCCTGGACTGGATGCAAAAGGCGGAAGCGGCGTATGGGAAACCGGTCAAATTCAATGATGCTCACGTCCACTCAATGGATCCTCAAGTGCTGGCAGGGAAAGCGGAACCGATCGAAACGATGTTCGCGATTGGCAACATGCCCGCTTCCGTGCCGGTGGACATCCGGCGCGCCCGCCTGCGGTGCCAACTAGGCGTCAAACTCTCCGCCGCTCAGTTGCAAGAGGCGGCACAGGCACGCCAGACATCCGCCGAGCAGCTACAAAAGGACCCCGACTTCGCGCCGTATTGCAACCTCAAGCTCGTGCTCGTTGAGGAGAGCGGAGCGCTGAAGGTGGGTTACTTCGAATTCCTGCCTCCTTCGATGCTGGATTGAGCCACAAACGGTCTTCACCACAACACGACAACGCTATGAAAACAACGCACACCAAAGAATTCCTGAAACGAATCGCATTTTGTTGCGCACTGCTGGCTCTCTTGGCCGCACGCGCTGACACTCACATCTGGACAGGTCAGGGGATGACGGCATATTGGAGCGACACGCACAACTGGGACAACGGCAACAGCCCCAGCGCCGGCGAGCCCGCGCCCGTCGTGCTGCGCTTTCCGAGCATGGCCCTGCAGACCTTCAACACCAACGACATTGCCGGCCTAACCATCGACACCATTCGATTGGATCGCGCTGGCTACGTGATTGATCTCGGCAATGCCACGCTCGCCGGGAGCGTCATAATGCAATCGCCATTTCCCGGCCAATCGCGCCTCTACGGCGACCCGTTGCTTGCCGGCGATGTGCAGTTTGACATCGATACCGACCTGGCGCTGGTCATTTTGGCGCAGGTGGGCGGCAATGGCGGATTGACCAAGTTGGGCAATGGCACTCTGCAACTGGCTGGAAAGAACGCCTACAAAGATATGACTCGCGTGGACACCGGCTGCATCGAAGTCACACACGACGCCGGTCTCGGCGAAACCGCCGCGGGCACGGCCCAGAGTGTCGGCGCGTGCCTCCGACTGGTCAATGTCCTCATTAAAGAGGAATCGTTTGCCCTCGGCGGCACGTTCGAAGCCGCAGGCACGAACGAGTGCACCGGTCCGGTCGCCATTCCGTGCGACTCGCTCGTGATCACGGCCACGACAGACGACCAACTGACGCTCAGCGGGATTTTGAGTGGCGACCAGATTCTCACCAAGCGCGGTGCCGGACGCCTCATCCTGACGGGGGAGGATTCGAATACCTACAATGGCGAACTGCATGCTGCGGAAGGGGTAACGTTGCTCGCCAAGAAACCTTCGGGCACGGACGCGCTCGACGCCTTCGCCGGCCCTGTGTTTGTCGGTACGACGCCTGCCGGCCCCACGGCCATCCTGCAAAACGTGCAAAATGACCAAATCCCGGACAAGGGTGTTGTGAACATGCTCGCCAGCGGTCGTTGGGAAATCGACGGAAACAAGGAAGCGATCAACGAGCTGCGCTATGCGGGCGGCGGCGGCGTGAACACCGGGCCCGGCCAGTTGACCCTGACGGGTGACATCACTGTGGTCGGTGATGGAGGGCCAACGATCACCACTTCGTTGCTCAACGGGAACGTTTCGCTGGACAGTTCAGTGTGCTCGCTGATTGTTTCAAATGACGCGAACCTTGAAATCTACGCCACGCTGGGCGATGGCTCGAACCCGGCAGGCCTGCGCAAGCTCGGCAATGGAGTTGTACGGCTTCGCAGCCCGAACCTTTTCAGCGAGCTTGTAAACGTGGATGAGGGCGTCCTCGACGCCGTCCACGATGAAGCGCTCGGTTCGCCTAGTGCCGGAACTGTCGTCAGCAGCGGCGCGTCCATGGCGCTCAGTTCAATGGTGACGATTCGTGACGAACCCTTGGTGCTTAATGGCAACGGCTACGCTGGTAATGGCGCTCTGTATGGCAACGCCTTGTGCACCTGGGCCGGACCGATCACACTCGCGACGGCAGCCCGTATTTTCAGCGAACCCGGCGGAGAGGTGCACTTGCGTGGTGTGATCAGCGGTCCGGCCGGGTTCGAGAAAGCCGGCGATGGACGCGTGGTCCTGGAAGGCAACGACTCGAACACCTTCGGGGGTTCGGTGAACGTATCGCTGGGCCAATTGCAGCTCACAAAAACCAACGCAGTGGCGATTCCCGGGCCGCTTGTGGTCGGCGGTGGTGCCGCGCTGGGGGAAGTCGTGGTGCTGGAACCGGAACAGATCGCCAGCGCCGCGCCGGTGAATGTGAATGTGCCGGGCCGCCTCAGTGTTGTCGGTGTGAATGAGGCCATCGGCAGCCTGCATGGAGACGGCGAACTCGCCTGCCCGCAAGGCGCGCTGCACGTGGGTGTCAACAACATGAATACCCATTTCGCCGGGCCCATCAGCGGCGACGGCGTGCTGAACCTGGTGAAGGTCGGCACGGGATCGCTGCGATTGAGCGGCGTCGCCACGCAAACGGGCGGTACCATGGTGCAGAACGGCACGGTCTTCGTCGATGGAACGTTCACAGCCGGACTCGTCACGGTGGAGCCGGACGGGACGCTCGGCGGCAACGGCAATTTGTTCGCTGTCTCGGTGAACGGCGGCACGGTCGCCCCCGGCAACAGTCCAGGCGCGTTGCACATCCAGTCGATTCCCTTTACCGCGAGTTCGCGGTATGTCGCTGAATTGAACGGGACGCTGCCGGGCAGCCATGACCAACTCGACGTCAGCGGCGGGATGAATCTTGCCAATGCCACGCTCGAGATCGTCCCCGGTTTCATGCCCGCGACCGGCGACACGTTTATGATTGTCACGCGGCCGGCCGCAGCGCCGCCACCTGCTGGAACTTTTGCGGGGCTTCCCGAAGGCACGAAATTCGTGCGCGCGGGGATTGCATTCGAGATCACGTATATGGGTGGTGACGGAAACGACGTAGTGCTGCGGGTCATCCCATCGCCCACGCCTGCGAAGTTCACGGATATCATTCCCTTTTGGCCACTGGTGAAAATTGGCGCCGAAGGCACTCCCGACTGGACCTACATTCTCGAAGCAAACGATAGTTTGACAAGTCCTGCGAGCTGGATGGTCATTGGCAATGCACTTGCGAATCCGAATGGTGTGCTGGTGATCAACGACAACGACGCGGTGAACCATACTAATCGTTTCTATCGCTTCCGCCTGCCATGAACGAAGTCGAAGATAGCGGCGTTCATCACGAGCGCCGCTATCCAGCGACGCCGCTTACCATGGCAGCGAAAAAGTCTTAACGGTCGTCATCGATTTAATGGCTTCGACAACTCCTTCCTTAACGCCCAACCCGCTGTCTTTTATGCCGCCGAACGGGGAGTGTTCGACACGAAAGCCAGGCACTTCATTGATGTTGACTGTTCCGCAACGGAGTTGTTTCACGGCCTTGAGAGCTTTGTCGAGGCTGCCCGTCACCACGCCGGAGCTGAGGCCGTAGGCGGTAGCGTTCGCCAGCGCGATGGCATCGTCGAGGTCGCGAACGCGAAGAATAGGCGCGAGCGGCCCAAAAGATTCGCATACGATCATTCGAGAGTCTCGCGGCACATTTGTTATGACGGTCGGCTGGAGCAAAGCGCCATTTCTGATGCCGCCGTAAAGGACCTTGGCCCCCGCAGTCACGGCGTCGTTGATAACGCTCTCTAAATAAATGGCGGATTGCTCATCAATCACGGTGCCAACGCGGGTCGCTTCATCCGAGGGATCGCCACAGGTGTATTCTTTGGTTTTTGCGACGAGGCGGCGGGTGAACTCATCGGCCACAGAATCGTGAACGAGGATGCGCTTGACAGCGGTGCAGCGCTGACCGGAATTGCGATAGCTGCCTTCGGCGGCAAGCTGCGCCGCCAGATCGAGGTCCGCGTCGTCCAGGACGATTAAAGGATCGTTTCCACCAAGCTCAAGGACGAGGCGTTTGTATCCGGCGATGCTGGCGATGCGTTTGCCGACAGCAACGCTGCCGGTGAAACTCACGACCTCGGCCCGCGGGTCCTGGACCAGTCGTTCCGCCACCTCGCCGGTTGGGCCGAGAAGCACGCTGAGCATGCGGCCGGGCAAGCCGGCCTGGTGAAGCAGCTCGGCAAAACGGAGGGCGGTCAGCGGAGTTTTCTCCGAGGGCTTGAGAATCATTGGCGCCCCGGCGGCGATAGCAGGAGCGACTTTGTGAACGACCTGGTTCAGCGGGTGATTGAACGGTGATATGGCTACGACGACCGACGCCGGCTCGCGCACAGTGAAGATTTTGCGCGCTTTGCCTTGCGGCGAAATGTCACCGGAAAATATTTGGCCGTCGTCGTGCAGCGCTTCAACCGCGGCCAGGCGGAGCACATCGAGGGCGCGCCCGACCTCATAGCGGGTTTCGCGGATGCAAAGGCCGGCTTCACTGGTGATGAGGCGCGCAAATTCCTCGCGGCGGCCTTCGAGCAGGAGCCTGGCGCGGTCAAGAATCTCGTAACGCGTGAAGCGGGTGAGGGGCTCAGCGGGTTGGAGAGCAGCAGCAAACGCGGCGTCAACGTGGTCGCGGCCAGCGAGTCCTACCGTTCCCACCACTTCGCGACTGTACGGCGAACGGACCGTAACCTGGTTGCGCGAGGAAATCGGTCTGCCGGCGACGAGACAGTTGACGATCGTGCTCATAACTGCAGCCCATTCACGGTAAAGTCAAAGACGTCAAAATTGCGAGGATCGGCCAGCGCACGGGCCTTGTATTCGCGCTTTAAAGGATGGGAGAAGACGAATGGCACCATCTCTTCATAACGGCCACCGTGAGAACGCAGACCTCCTTCGATGGCTTTGAGGTCGTGATACTCGGGAGTGCGCCCAAGAACGACATCGCGTCCGGAGATTACCACAATGTCGCCCAAACGGTCCGCGGGGAGTTCGAGTTTTTCGGCGGCGTTACGCCCGTAAACTTCCGTAACGCCGGGAAGCTTGTTCAGGAACTGCAGGACATGAAGTTTCCGGCGAGCGCTTGTTCCAGAAGGCAAATGGACAACCGCGAAGGAACCGAGTGCGCCGTGGTGCACGACATACGGATCGGTGATGGGCAGGATGACACGAAAGCCCGGTCCGTATTTCTTTGTCAGTTCGGTTTCCAGATGGATCACGTTCGGTGAGCCGTCCGGCTTCTGCTTGGAATTCATGCCGTGGTCGGCAGTGATGCCGACGACCGCGCCGCGCTTGAGAAGCCAGCCAAGCTGCTCGTCAATCGCGCTGTACAACTCCAGTGCTTCCGGCTGTTCCGGCAGGAATTTATGCTGGATGAAGTCTGTAGTGGAGAGGTAGAGGAAGTCGGTCAGATTATGCTCCAGAAGTTTGACCCCGGCGTGAAAGAGGTACGTGCTCGCATCAGCGCTGTAAATTGGCGGGGTCGGCAGTCCAACCAGCTTTTCGACGTTGTCGAGGCCGTGAGTGTCCCGGCGCGCCTGATTGGCTTTCTCGGAAGAAAACGCGATGCCGCCCTTCTCGATCAGGCCATGAGCGAAAATGTCCCGCAGCTTGTCCTTGGCGGTAATCACCGCGACGCGACGACCGGCTCGGGCTGCCGCAGGGAAGATGGTGTCGGCACGAAGAAACTTTGCCGAGTTCGTCATCACTTCCTGGCCGGACGCGGTGTCATAGAAGTAGTTTCCGCCGATGCCATGAATGCAAGGCGGGACGCCGGTAACAATCGAGGAGTTGTTTACATTGGTGAAGGAGGGCATCGCGCCGCGAGCCAACCCGCGATACCCTTCGACGGCCATCTTCTGGAGGTTGGGCATGCGTCCCCGGGCAAGCGCGGCGTCCAGATATTCGTCTGCGGAACCGTCGAGACAGCAGACGACGACTGGGCGCGGCGGCGGAGTGTAAGTGCGCCCGTTGACAGTGAAGGTGTTGGTTTGAGGTGGCATCGCAGGAGGCGCCGGTCAGGTTGGCGGAGCTTTTGCATTCATCTCATCCAGTGTTTCGCGTATCGCGGCCAGGAGGCTGCGGATGTCGCTTTCAAAAATCCGGCCGATGGTGCCGATGCGGAACGTGTTCACTTGCGTGAGCTTGCCCGGATAAATAATGAAAGCTTTGTCGCTGAGCCGGCGGTAGAACTCGTCAAATGAAAACTTGGGATCAGAAGGATAATGGAAGCCGGTGATGATGTAGCTTTGCACCTTGGGATTGAGGTAGAGACGGAAGCCGAGTTGCTGCATGCCGGTTACCAGCACTTCGTGATTGCGGCGGTAGCGCGCCGCGCGCGCCAGGACTCCACCTTCCTGTTCCAGCTCTTTTAACGCCTGATCGAAAGCCAAAATGACGTGGGTGGGCGGGGTGTAACGGAACTGGCCGTTTTTGTCGAAGCCCTTCAATTGGGCGAGCAGGTCGAGGCTAAGGCTCCGGGCGAAACCCTCGGTCGCGATGAGGTCGGCGCGACGGCAAATCACGAATGAGAAGCCGGGCACGCCTTCGACGCATTTGTTGGCCGATGAAATCAGGTAGTCAATGCCCGCCGCCGCGAAGTCGATCGGCACAGCGGCGAAGCTGCTCATGGCATCGACGATATAGACCCTGCGGTGCTGCTTCACCACACGGCCGACTTCGGTGATCGGATTGAGAATGCCTGTGGTTGTCTCACAGTGAACGCAAGCAACGTGCGTAATCGAGGAATCCGCGGCGAGCGTGCGCTCGACGTCCGCAGGCTGCGGCGGCGTGTCCTCCGGGGTTCGCAGGACGGCGTGGGCTATCTTGAGATACTGCGCCATCTGGACGATGCGTTCGCCGTACGCGCCGTTTGTGAGGATGAGCACTTTGCCAGACGGAGGAATCGTCGTGGCCAGAACCGCTTCGACGCCGAAGGTGCCGCTGCCTTGCAGGAGAATGGCTTCCCAACCTGCCCCGGGCGAAAAACCAGCCAGGGCGAGCAGGCGTTCGCGGACTGACTTGACGACGGCGTTGAATTCGTAATGCCACGAGCCGGCGTCGCGCAGCATTGCCTGCTTCACCGTGGCGCTGGTCGTGAGCGG
>JAKEEH010000079.1 GCA_022616725.1 Limisphaerales bacterium
CCAAACCACGGCACGCCGACTCTCGAGCAGGATTAAGCAAGGCCCGCCCACCCGAACGGCTTCGCTACTCCCTCCTCAAGACCAGATGAATCAGCCGTGTGCTCGGTGCTTGGTGATTAGTGATTAGTATTGACGGCGTTGGTGAATTGTCGGAGTGTCGGCGCGTCGGCGAAAAAAACATGCGGTGTCGGTGTCAGAAAAGACAGATTGTCGGTAACCTAAATGAGACATTCAGAAATGCTGCTAGGGCAGAATTCCCCCCACTCGGTTTTTTGAGCAGATAATCATTTATGAGTGAAGCAAGACTCTTCGTTGGAAACCTCTCGTATCAAACGATGGAGAATGATCTGCAGGATTATTTCTCGCAGGCAGGTGTGGTGAGCTCGGTCAACCTGATGCTCGACAAATTTACCGGCAAGTCCCGTGGCTTCGCCTTCATTGAATACGGCAGCCCAGCGGACGCCAACAAAGCTGTGGAAATGTTTCACGGCAAGGAATTCCAAGGACGCCAACTCACGGTCAATATTGCCCGTCCCCGCGAGGAACGGCCTCGCGAGGGCGGCCGAGGGGGCGGTGGTTACCGCGATCGTGAGGAACGTCGCGAACGCCGGTAAGAGCGACTTTCGTTTCAGAGCCGGCGCTTCTGCCGGCTCATTTATTAACCTCGCGCGCTGAATAACCGTTTGACAGTGCGGGCAGGCAACTCTAGTTTCCCCACAGAATAATTTTTATGGCCGAAAACACTCCAAACCCTCCTGCGGGTGGCGTACCGCCAAAACCCGGAGAAGCAGCCAAAGTCCAGCCGAAAAAGGAAACGGTGCGCATAAGTCTGCCGCCGAAACCTACGGCCACGATCAAGCTTCCGGCCCTGCCGGCGACGGGCGCGCCTGCTGCACCAGCGACGGCGGCCCCAACTCCCGCGCCAGCGGCAACGCCGGCACCGCCACGGCCCCCGACGGCTGCCCCCGCGGCCCCGGCAACGGCTGGGGCTCGCCCGGCCCCCGCAGCGCCCGGAACAGCAGGTCGGCCAGCGGCCGCTCCTGTCCCGCATGCCGTGTCGCGGCCTGCCGCGACAGCGACCGTGGTGCGTCGCTCGAGCGGCCTGGATACTGGTCTGGCAATTGCCGCTGCGGTGATGGGTCTTGCCGCCGCTGCGAGCATGGCGATGCTATTGACTCTGAAGTGACTCGGGTTCGCGGAAGGAATTTGTCTCCAAGAGGATTATGTCTGTGCCAAAGATACTTACTTTCACCAGCGAAAACTTTGACCAGGAAGTGCTCAAATCCACGATCCCGGTCCTGGTCGATTTCTGGGCCGAGTGGTGTGGCCCGTGCAAGATGGTCGCGCCGATTCTTGACGAGCTGGCAACCGAATACGACGGCAAGGTCAAAATCGGCAAAGTAAACATTGACGAGCATCAATCCCTTGCCAGTGAATACGGCATCCGGGCTATTCCCACGTTGCTGCTCTTCAGCGGCGGCCAGGTGACCGATCAGATCGTCGGGCTGCGGAGCAAGCGCGATTTCAAATCGAAGCTGGACCGCGTGACGACGTAGGCGAGCCGCCGGCACGCCATGTTGCCGACCCCCGGCAAACTTTCCCAGCGCGCCGAGTTCTATCACCAACTCGCGCAACTCACTGACGCGGGAATTGGCCTAAAAGCGGCGCTTGAAGCCCAGGTCAAGCATCCGGCGGGAAGCTGGCTGCGTGAGCCGGCCAAGCGTCTTTTCGACCATCTGAACCAGGGTGGCACGTTGAGCACTGCCATGGTATCCGTGCGCCCATGGGTGCCCGCATTCGACGCCGCATTGCTTGAGGCCGGCGAACAAAGTGGCCGTCTGCCAGCGTGCTTCCGCCTGCTCGCGGCGCATTACCAGGAACGGGCGTTTCTCGCCCGCGAAGTGATCTCACACCTCGCCTATCCGGCATTTCTCTTTCATTTTGCCGTGTTCATCGGGCCATTCCCGGAATTGTTCCTCACGGGCGACGTTTGGGCTTATTTGCGCAAGATCGGCGTGATTTTGCTGCCGATCTACGCGGTTATCTACGTTCTGCTATTCGCCACGCAAGGCAAACATGGTGAAGCCTGGCGGGGACTCGTCGAGCGCATCGCCGGCGCCAGTCCCGTGTTGGGTTCGGCGCGCCGCAACCTTGCGCTGGCGCGGCTGGCGACCGCGCTCCACGCGCTGTTAAACGCCGGTGTTCCCATCGTTCACGCGTGGGAACTCGCCGCTGCGGCTAGCGGTTCGGTGATTCTCAAACGCAGCGTGGCGCGATGGCGTCCGGAGATCGAGGAAGGCCGAACCCCATCCGAGCTGGTCTCCGAAACGCGTTACTTCCCGGAGCTCTTTGCGAATATGTATCATAGCGGAGAGATCAGCGGGACCGTGGACGACAGCTTGCAGCGCCTGCACAAGCTCTACCAGGAAAACGGTATCGCGCAATTCCGCGCCGTCGCGAGTTGGGTTCCGAAAATCATTTATCTGGCGATCGTGATTATGATTGCCGTGCGCGTCGTGTCCTTTTACATCGGCTACTTCGGGAAAATTGGCGAGGTGATGCAATGACACCAGCAGTGACTAATCGCTTTGGCGCGGTTGGCAGCGGCGCTGCATGTGCTGTAAAACGCCGATGTTCCCAACGTTCACGCGTGGGGACCCGCCGCAGCGGTCGGCGGCTCGGTGGTCCTCAAGCGCAGCGTAGCGCGATGGCTGCGCGAGACAAAGCGGCAGAGGACAGCCGCGCTCCACAACGCTACCGCGTAGGTCAAAAGCCCGTCCGCGATCCGACAGGTCGTGGAGTGCGGCTGTCCTCTGCCGCTTTGGAATTAACACATGTTGTGAAACCCTGCTCTGGCTGCCGATCTACACGTCGGAGTTCCGCATTTATTCTTGTGCGGCATCCCACTCGCGAATCTTCCCCGTGACTCTCGAAGACATTCTCACCAACGAAGAATTGCGCCGGCAGGAGTTTCCCGTCGCGCGGGAACGGATCTTCCTGGCGCACGCGGGCGATTGCCCGCTCCCGCGCCGGGTCGGGGATGCGATCCGAGAATATCTCGCGCGAGCGGAGGGGGACGACCAGGAGGGCGCGATTCCGAGCGCGTTCTTCAGCGAAGCTCGCAACGCTGCTGCCCGCTTGCTGCAAGCGCAACCCGAAGAGATTTCGTTTGTCGGTCCGACTTCCCTGGCGTTGAGTTACGTCGCCAGCGGGTTGCCGCTGCGCAAAGGCGACAACATTGTCATTTACCAGGACGACTACCCGTCGAACGTGTATCCATGGATAGCTTTGGCGGAAAGGGGCGTTCAGGTGCGTTTTCTCAATATCCGGCACTACGGGCACATTCGGCTGATCGATGTGGAAGGGCAGATTGATGAGAACACGCGCCTGGTCGCATTGGCTTCGTGTCATTTCATCTCCGGCCAGAGGATTGATGTTCAGGGCATCGGATGCCTGTTGCAGAAGCGCGGGATTGCCTTTTGTGTCGATGCCATCCAGACGATCGGCGCTTTTCCCACGAGCGTTGAGTACGTCGATTTCATGGCGGCCGACGCGCACAAATGGCTGCTCGGCCCCTGCGCGGCCGGGGTCCTCTATGTGCGCAAGAGCTGGCAGGAGCAACTGCGCCCGCCGGTTTACGGCTGGCACAACGTCCGGTGCCCGAACTACGTCGCCCAGGAGAAACTGGCCTACCCGCCGGACGGACGACGCTACGAAGCCGGCTCGGCCAATCTCGTCGGACTGGCAGGCCTGAAAGCCGCCATGGAAATGCTGCTGGAAATTGGGATTGACAACATTGGGCGGGAACTGTTGCGTAAGCGCGCCTGGCTAGTCCCCGCGTTGCAAGCCAAAGGCTACTCCGTCCTGTATCCCGACGCTCCGCCGGAGACGGCCAGCGGGATTGTTACCTTTTCCGCCACGAAGAACGATTCAACGATTCAACTTCACGCGCGGCTCAGCGCGGCGAACATCGTCACCTCGCTGCGAGCCGACCGGCAAGGCAACCGCTACATCCGTTTGTCACCCCACTTTTACAACACCGATACCGAACTGCGCCGCCTGATGGAATTGCTCTGATCAACGCGACTCGCCGATTTAACGATTCAACGATTCAACGATTGGCGCTCCCGCCGCGATACCCACGCGCTGCCCTGGAGATAAAACCGCAACGGCAGTTCGGCGGCCTTCGTGATTCCGACGCGCGTCGTCGTCACCATCGGGCCATGAGAAAGGAGGTAATCCTTTTGTTGGGGGTTTTGCGCGATCCAGAGGCCGGAGTCTTGGTCGCAGAGATCGGCACCATCCTGGGCCCGGTCAATCTGCATCGCTCCGCAAAGCTTGGCGGGACCGTTGGTGAGATCCGCATCGTCGCTGACCGAGCGAAGGCGGCGCATTTGCTCAATGCCTGCGACGGGTTCCACCGCGCGGATTAACACCGCTTCCGCGTGGCCCTTCGGTCGGCAAACGGCGTTCACGCACCAGTGGTTTCCATAAATGAAATAAGCATAAGCATGCCCCGGCGGGCCGTACATGCTGCGATTGCGCGCCGTTTCGCCGCGATAGCCATGACAAGCAGGATCGTCAGCGACATACGCTTCCGTCTCCACAATCAGCGCCGCCACCACGCTCCTTGCCGACGAAACCTGTTGCGTGGATTCTTCAACAAACCGGGCACGAGATCCCCCTCTCCGGGGGGCTGCGGACGAAGTCTCGCGGTCAAAGATTCCGCTTTTACTCGTTGGGGTGAGGGCGACTGGATCTATCTGCCTGACTAACACGTGTCCAAGAAGTCGAGGCGCGACAACCGCCGCCGATGGTTCGTAAAACGAACGGGAGAGCGGAAGCAATTCCGATAGGATCATTCAATGCGGCCCCGACCTAGAAAAAGTCGCCGAAGACGGAGGGGATCTCGCGGACCACGACGCGAAGGCTCAATCCACGGGCGCGCAGGTCGCGATCGAGTTGTTCGTCGCTGCCCTTCGGGCTGGCAAGCAGGGCTTCCACTTCAGGTCGCCAGCGCCGAAATCGTTCTGCATGCGGGTGGCGTGGATCGGTCCAATGCCGCAAAAGGCGCTCGCGCATGTCCGCATTTTTCCAGAGCATGCGGCCATACTGAAGCTTTGCGTAATCCTGATATAAGATCCCGTTGGCAGTCATTGACGCGTAAGGCCGATCCGTTTAGCCCATTCAATATGCTTCATATCACGAGGTTCGCCGCGTTTCAACTTAGGGACCAGCAGGTCCTCCGGTGCCGGCACGATCACATCCAACTGCCCCACGTGACGTTTCGTTGCGCGCTCTTGCCAATCCGCAGGAAACTCACGCAATACGGTATCCGGCATCAAGTTGACGTGCCACCCGTGAGTTTGCTCGAACGGGCTGCCAATCAACGCATCATAACAGATGCGCGCGACTTCCTCACTGTTCGTAAGAGGATCGACGTCCATGCTGGCCTCCGGCAGTTCGGCTTGTATGCCACGGTCAAATGCGTGCCAGAGCAGCGCACCAGAGCCAATCAAAGTAATTTCAGCAGGAGCAGTGATCGCCTCTGACACTTCCTTCAACCAGTCGTGAACTTGCTGGCCGTTGGTCAACTCGCGCCGCGGCATGGGATCACCTCAAGAATAAACGCGAAGCATCGACCATCCCCAGCACTCGGCCCACGAGCAGATTCGGGGCGAGGCCGAGGATCACGACAGCCGCCGCAAGGATCACGACGCTGGCCTGCGCGGGCCAGGAAGGGGTGATCGGTTGAAGGGTTGAAGGGTTGAAGGGTTGTTGAGTCGTTGAATCGTTGAATCGTTGAGTCGTTGAATCGTCAAGACGTGGCGGAGGGGCGACGTAGATTTGTTTCAGGACCTGAAGGTAGTAGTAGAGTGACACGGCCGTCATCGCGATGGCGAACACAACAAGCCAGAGCAGGGCAAGGTCTTTGCCGGAGGAAAGCGCGGCAGCGAATAAATAAAACTTTCCGAAGAAGCCCGCCAGCGGGGGAATGCCGGCGAGGGAAAGGATAAAGATCAACATGCAAAACGAGAGGAGGGGCGCGCGTTTGCCCAGTCCGGCGAACGCGCGGAGGTCGTCGGGAGGGCCAACCGTTGAATCGTTGAATCGTTGAACCGTTGAACCGGAGCCTTCCACGATGGCGACAACGCCGAACGCTCCGAGCGCGGTGCACGCGTAGGTGACGACGTAATAAATCAGCGCGGTGAATCCGTGATGAGTGGAAGGGTTGAAGGGTTGAAGGGTCGAAGCGGATGGAGTGGGGGAGCCGAAGGCCAGCACACCCACCAGAGCGTAGCCAGCGTGAGCGATAGCGGAATAGGCGAGGAGACGCCGCACGCTCGATTGTGCAATGGCGGCGACGTTCCCTACGGCGATGGAAAGCGCCGCGAGGATCGCGACCAATGGCATCCAGCCCTGAGTGAAGCCGCGCCACGCCGCCGCGCCGCCCGCGCCTGCGAAGCCCGCGACCAAAAGCTTGGCCAGAATAAAAAAGCTGGCGACCTTTGAGCCGGACGCAATGAAAGCCGCCGTCGGAGTGGGCGCGCCCTGGTAGGCATCCGGCGCCCAGAGATGAAACGGCACAGCGGCAACCTTGAAGCCAAACCCGGCCATCACCATGATCAACGCGACGATCAGAAGCGGGTCTGGTAGGGTTGAAGGGTTGAAGGGTTGAAGGGTTGAAGGGTTAAGCGCGCGACCGATTCTTCCAAGCGTGATTTCGCCGGTAAGGCCGTACACCAGGCTGAAGCCGAAGAGCAGGAACGCCGCGGACATGCCGCCGAAGAGAAAGTACTTCAACGCCGCCTCGGCAGACCGGACGTTCTGTTTGTTGAAGGCGGTCATGGTATAGAGGCATAGGCTGAGCAGCTCCAGGGCGACAAAAATCATCAAGAGGTTTTCGGTGCTGACCAGAAACATCATTCCCAATGTGCCAAAGAGCAGAAGGGCGAAGTACTCGCCGACGTGATCGGTAAATTGGCTCTCGATGGAGATCCAGGCGGTCAGGATCGTGAGCAGCAGGACGACGATCTTGATCAGATGCGTCAGCGAATTCAGGACGAGAACGTCGTCGGAATGAAGCAGCGGGCGAACCGGTATTGTGCCCCAGAGCCAGCTTAGCGCTGCCAGGCAACCGATCGTAACTGCCAGCGCGCCGAAACGCATGCGAGTGGCCCACGGACGCCGCCGGAAAACCGCCAAATCCAGCGCCAGGACCACGAGCGCGGCGAGCGCGACGATTGTCTCGGGGCAGGCGAGGATCAGGACGTCGAGGTAGCTCACAGCGGACCTCCACGGGTGGTGAGTAGTGAGTGGTGAATAGTGAGTAGTGAGTAGTGGCTACGGGCGCGAATTTCGGATTTCGGGCTTCCTTCGGATTTCGTCCTTCGGACTTCGGATTCCTTCACAGCGGCCCTCCTTTGACGAGCGGCGCCATGAGAGCAGAGTCAAACCCCGAGCGAATCAGGTTCAGTAACACGGTCGGATACAGCCCGATGATCACTGTGCTGGCGATGAGAATGGCCGCGCCAATGCGTTCGGGGATGGATATCGTCTCAAGGGTAGAGGTGGGGTTGGAGGGGCGACTCGCTGACTCGCTAAATCGTTGAATCGTTGAATCGTTGAATCGTTGAATCGACGCCTCAAGGATGTTCCCGGAAAAGAATGATTTCTGAATCGCGCGCAAGGTATAGGCAACGCCGATGATGATGCCGAGGCCGCAGAGCACGGCCAGGGTTGGGAAGGCTTGCCATGCGCCGATGAGCACCTGCAGTTCGGCGATGAAACCGCTGAAGCCGGGCATTCCCATCGAGGCGAGACCCGCGATCACGAACGTCACGGCGGCGAACGGGATGGCGCGATTGAGCCCCATCGGTTCCAGGTCGGCAAGTTCGCGCGTGTGAGTGCGGTCATACACCATTCTCCCCACGACAGCAAACAGCAGGCCCGCGATTATGCCGTGGGAAAACATCTGCAGCACCGCGCCGCTCAAACCGATGGTGGTGAGTGTCATCAACCCGAGCAGCACGAACCCCATGTGACTGACGCTGGAATAGCCGATCACGAATTTGAAGTCGCGCTGGACCAGCGCCACGAGGGCGCCGTAAACGATGCCGATCACGGCCAGAACCGCGATCTCCCCGCGCCACGCCGCCAGCCCGAGCGGAAACAATGTCATAGCGACGCGCAGCGCGCCATACGCGCCGAGCTTCATCACCACACCGGCGAGAAGCATCGAGGCGGCGGTCGGCGCGGCGACGTGGCCGGTGGGCGCCCAGGTGTGAAACGGCCAGAGGCCTGCGAGAACGGCGAACCCCACGAACACCAATGGGAACGCCCAATACTGAAACTGTTCGGGAAACTGCACTTTTGCCAGTGCAAGCAGGTCGAATGTGTAGGTGCCTGTCTGCAGGCCGGCAATGACGTAAGCGGCAATCAATCCGATCAGCACCAGCGCACTGCCGACGAACGAGTAGAGGACCAGCTTCATCGCGCCGTATTCGCGATTGGTCGAACCCCAGATGGCGATCAGGAAATATTTCGGGATAATCGCGAGTTCGTAGAAGACAAACAGCAGGAACAAATCAAAGCTGATGAACACGCCATAGACGCCGCCAATGAGAGCCAGGTAAAAGGCAAAAAATTCCTTGGCGCGATGCTCGATGTTCCACGAAAACAGAATCCCAACCACGGCGGCAATGCCCGTCAGGAGCACGAGCGTCAGGCTGATGCCGTCTGCCGCCAGGAAATACGAGATGCCCAGCGCCGGAATCCAGGGTTGCTTTGCCACGGTTTGAATTCCCGCCTTGGTGTCGTAACCAAAAGCCGCGGCAACCGCGCAGACCAGGCCCGCGAGAGCTGTGAGCAGGGCGATCGTGCGCACACCGCGCACGTTCGCGCCGGGAACGAACATCAACGCCAACACGCCGAGGAACGAGAGATAGACGGTCCAGGCGAGCATGTCAGTTGGCAAGGTGCGCAATGAGTTGCATGACGGCGGGGTTGGCGATGTCGAGAAGCCACTGGGGATAAATACCGATGACGAACATCAAGAGAATCGCGGGCGCGGCAACCGAACGTTCCCGCAGAGTAAGGTCGGCGAAGCCGCCCCAGTTTGCGTTCAGGGGGCCGTGAAAAACGCGCTGCATCACGGTAAGCAGGAAAATGGCTGTGACGAGCAGTCCGACGGTGGAGAGCGCTGCGGCCCAACTCGCCAGCGCGAAAGCTCCCTTGAAGATAAGGAATTCGCCGACAAACCCGTTCAGCCCCGGCAACCCAAGCGAAGCGAACATGGAAATTCCCATTAAGCCACAGAAGACGGGAGCGACTTTGCGCAGCCCGCCAAAGTCCTCCAATCCACGGCGGCCCGCCCGGCGCTCAATAAACGCAATAAAACAAAAGAGCGCGGCTGCTGTTATCCCGTGGTTGAACATCTGGAGCAACACCCCGTTGAGGGCGGCAGCCTTCTCCGAGACCCAGCCGGGCTCGTTTTGGGTCCACTTCACGGCGGCGAATATCCCAAGCAGGCAGTAGCCGAGGTGATTGATGGAGGAGTAGGCCATGACGCGCTTGAGGTCGTTCTGGGAAAAGGCGGCGAAGGCTGAGAAAACGATTGTCGCGACCGCGAGCCACAGCAACAGGTCAAGCCCCCATCGCATCTGTTCGGGGAACAGCGGCATCAGTATCCGCAGCAGGCCGTAAACACCCATTTTCGACATGACGCCGGTGAGAACCATCGTCACCGAAGAGGGCGCTTCGGCGTAGGCCGAGGGTAGCCAGGTGTGAAACGGGAAGAGCGGCACTTTCACGGCGAAGCCGAGAAACACGCCAAGGAAAATCAGCATCGCCAGCGAACGGCTTGATAGTTCGTACCACCCGAGCTTCACCTCGAAGTAGGCCCCGAGCCCGTCGCGCACGCCGCGCGCTTTTTCGGCCAACGCAATGAAATCAAAACTGCCCGTCGAGAGAAAAATCGCCATGAACCCGAGCAACATCGTGACGCTGCCAACCAACGTATAGAGGAAAAACTGGGTCGCCGCGGCAGTGCGGTTTGGGCCGCCCCATAATTTGATCAGGAAATAGGCCGGCACGAGGCTCAGTTCCCAGAAGACGAACCAGTGGACGAAATTCAGCGCCGTGAACGCGCCAAACAGGCCGGCTTGCAGGAGAAGCATGAGCGAGTAAAACGCGCGAGGCCGTTCGACGTCGCGCCCTGTTGTCAGCAACGCAAATGGAATGACGAGGGCGGTCAGGCCGGCCATGAGCAATCCAAGGCCGTCGATGCCGACGAAGTACTTAACACCCATGCTTGGGATCCATTCATGATCCTCAACAAACTGGAGTTCCGGATTGGCCGGGTCAAAGCGCACCCAAATGCACACCGCCATGAGCAATGCCAAAACAGAAAATCCCAGACCGATGCGTCGCGGCCAGGGACTGCGCTCGTCATCGATGCCGGCGATGAAAATCGCTCCGAGCACCGGCAGCAGCGTCATCACGGTGATTTCGGGGAAGTCGTTCATCCGCGGCACCCCCAAATGAAAATCAGGACGAAAATGGCCAATGCGACCCCCAGCGCCCGCAAATAGCGTTGCACCTGTCCATTTTGCCACAACGAGAGAAGGCGCGCGGTCCAGCGGACAGACCCGCACCCTTTGTCAAACCCAAGATTTACGACGTACTCATCAATGAGCCTGTTGACCCACGCAATTCCGACCGCCAGATAAGAAACCAGCGCCACGAGTCCGCCCCACACAAACACGTCGAGCCAATCAGCCGCACGGCAGAGAGCGCGATTGAGGCGCACGACGGTTTTGTCATAGGCTTCGTCAATCCAGAATTTTTGGCGCAGCACGGTGAAGGTATCCGCCTGAAGCGCTTCCAGCGGGTCCGGTGAGTCAGCCCGCTCAATCCTGCGCCGGCCATAAAGCCACCAGCCCAGACCGAGCCCAAGCGCGACGAGCGCCGTCGAAAGCAGCATGATCAGAATCACGTCCACCGCGACCGGTTGCACGGCGGCGGCGTGCCCTGTCAAGTATGCGTGGAACCACGGCCACGCCGGCGTGCCCACGATGCTCAAGAGAACCGCCCCGGCTGCCAGAATCACCAGAGGCACGACCATGATCGCAGGGCTTTCGTGAACATGAACATGCCCAGCCGGTTCGTCCGCGCGATTATGGCCGAAAAACACGTAAAACATCTGGCGTGTCATGTAGAACGTGGTGAGCACCGCGCCGGCGGCGCCGAGGTAGAATGGCCAGCGCGACGGCGCCCACGCGAACGCGCTATGCAAAATCTCGTCCTTGCTCCAAAAGCCGGAGAAAAACAGCGGGAAACCCGCCAGCGCCATCATGCCGACGGCGTAAGTCGCGAACGTAAGGGGCATGAATCTGCGCAGGCCGCCCATGCGGCGAATGTCCTGCTCGTGATGGCAGCCGTGGATGACGGATCCCGCGCCCAGAAACAGCAGCGCCTTAAAGAACGCGTGCGTGATCAGATGGAATATTCCCACCGCCACCCCGCCCGTGCCGAGGCCAAGCATCATGTAGCCGAGCTGAGAGACGGTCGAGTAGGCGAGGATGCGTTTGATATCGTTTTGCGCGACCGCGATGAGCGCTGCAAAGATCGCGGTGATCGCCCCAATCCATGTGACGACGCAGAGGGCAGGTGAGTGACCGGCCACATTGGCGGGATCCGCGTCCATCAGCGGATAGACGCGCGCGACAAGGAACACGCCCGCGGCGACCATCGTGGCGGCGTGAATCAGCGCGCTGACCGGCGTTGGCCCTTCCATCGCGTCCGGCAGCCAGACATGCAGCGGCACCTGGCCGGACTTACCCATGGCGCCGCAGAAGATCAGCAGCGCGATCGCCGTCGAGACAACCATCCCCCCGATTGTGGTCCTGGCGACGAGTTGGGCGAGGGCAGAGCCTTCAAGGCAACCGTTCCCGTTGTCATACAAGAGCAGGGTGCCGGTTTCGGCGTAAAGCCAAAGTATGCCAATGAAAAAGCCGATGTCGCCGATGCGCGTAACGATGAATGCCTTCTTCGCTGCTGCCGCCGCGCTCGGCTTGTGATACCAGAAACCGATCAGGAGATAGGATGCCAGCCCAACCAACTCCCAGCAGACGAACAACAGTAATAAATTATTGGCAATGACCAGCCCGAGCATGGCCGCCGCGAACAGCGAGAGAAAACAGAAGAACCGCGTAAAATTCTCGTCCTCGGCCATGTAGCCGACGCTGAAGATGAAGATCAATGTGCCCACGAGGGTAACCATCACCACCATGACGGCGGTGAGCGGGTCCAGGACCCAACCCAGGCGCAGAGGCGTTTCCCCGAACTGCAGCCACGTAAAGTTGAATACGGCGCGCTCCCCGTGCGCGCCAAGAGTCGCCGCGAACGCGCCGCACGCGACGATGAAGCTGGCGACCAGCGCAACAATCGCCAACGTGCCCGCGAAGACGCGGTGCCGTTGCTTTGCGAACGCCAGCAAACCTGCCGCGAGGAGCGGCAATACCGGGATGAGCCACAGGCTTTGAACAGCGCTGGTCACAGATCCAACTTTAAGCGCAGCCACTGTGTTTCGGCGATTGTCATGTCAAAATTCAATTGCTTTCGAGATTTCCGCCGAGGAGTTTGCGGTTCAAACTGCCTCCGCTGAACAGCATCTCATCAAGCGCTGCTTCGACGTTGGTAAGCTGCAATTTCTTCTGGTTCGGTGTGCGCATCATATATTGCGCCGAACGTCGCATGAGTTCCTTTATAAAGGCAGCGCTGGCGCCCTTTGTTTTCCTCACAAGGGGGTTAATGATTTCGTCCGGGAGTATTACCCCGCGCGAATACAAGGCGATAAGTTTGCGGCGGCCCTCGTCATCTGGCAGCGGGAATTCAATTGCCTGATCGACCCGGCCCGGGCGAGAAGCCAGCGCCGCTTCGAGTTGGTCCGGCCGGTTGGTCGTCAGAATGAACAGGATCGCGGCTTCCTCGCGCAGACCATCCATTTCGTTGAGCAGCCGATTCAGCAGGCTTTCCTCGCAGGCGCTGCGCATCGATTGACGGTCCCGCGCAATCAGGTCCACGTCTTCGACCACGACCAGAGCGGGCTGTAAAAACCGCGCCAACTGAAAATATTCATTCAGCAACCCGACTTGTTCCGCCGTGATCAACAGCGTCGTATGGTTTGGCAGTTGGCTGGCAAGGTAGTGCACCGTGTGAGTCTTGCCCGTGCCCGGCGGGCCATAAAAAAGCAACCCCTTCTTCAGCGACATCCCCACCGCCCGCAACTGTTCTCGTTGTTCGATGAACCCGGTGACGTTTCTTTCCAGCAACTGCAGAGTCGTTTCCGGGAGCACCACCTCCTCGCGAACGACACTGCGCAGTTTGTGCACCTTCACTGCCCCCGCCGTTCCTCCATAGTGATCGGACTGTTCCAGCGAAATGACTTTCCCGCGGTAGGAGGCCGCTTCATTGATCAATCTTTCAGTTTCGTCGAAAAATGAACGGGACAGGTCCAATCCCCGTTCGCCCGGGGGCACGCCTACTTCCAGGAAGGTGCCGCTGGTTCGGCCATACCGCTCCGCTGGCGCGAGCAGGACCACAAATGGCATATCGTCCGCTTGGGTCAGCCATAACCCATACTTCAGGCAGCGCGCTGGGGTTCCAGCGCCCATGTCAACCTCGTCATATTGCAACGGCGCGATGAGCACGCGCGAGTTGTCGGCATCGAGCAGGTGAGCCAGCGTCAGCGTCTCATGCGAATACATGGAATGAAAACCGAGAAGCCGGGTCGGGTAGCGGCTGTCGAAGATTCGGACCAGAGCCGCGTGCAGATCGACCCGCGCCGTCACCGGAAAACTCCGACCGGCCGTCACCAGGTCCTCGAGGGGTAGATCGCGAAAATGATTTTTCAAAGCCCGCCAGGCCAGCTTGTTTTTGGATTTCCAATTCCACACCATGCGACTGGACGTTAGTTAGCCTTTCATTGAATTCACCTGGTCCACATTCACCGTCCTGTAATGCCGATAAATGGCGATAATTAACGCCAGGCCGACAGCGGCTTCGGCGGCGGCAACGCCGATGGAAAAGATCACAAACATGATGCCCGAGAGGGCTTCGGGGCTGGGGCCATACCGCCAGAAGGCGATGAAGTTCAAGTTGGCCGCGTTGAGCATCAGCTCGATGCCGACCAATACAAGGATGGCGTTGCGCCGCGTCACCGCCCCAGCCAGGCCAATCGAGAAAAGCAATGCCGCAAGCAACAAGTAGCCGTGCAGCGGATTCAACGGCTCCTCCTTTCCTGCATCGCTATGATCACCGCGCCAATCATCGCGGCGGTGAGGAGCAGACCGATCACTTCTAGCGGCAGGATGTAAGTCGTCATGAGCTTGTCACCGATATTTTCAACGGTCACCGGCGTCGGCGGCACAGCCGGTCTCTTGGCAAGGGCGCTGGAGCAAATGGCCGCCGCCAGCGCGCAAAATACCGCCACTCCCACCAAAACGCCCACCCACCATGCTGGCGAAAGGATGGTCGCCCGCAGGGTCTGCTCGTCGCTCCGCGTCAGAAGGATCGCAAAGACGATCAGAATCGCGACCGCGCCGATATAGACAAGGATTTGGGCAAGCCCAACAAATTGCGCATTTAGCTTGAGGTAGAGCGCCGCCAGGCCGGCAAACGTGACAGTCAGGCAAAGCGCGCAATGTACCAGGTTGCGCAGCGACATCGCCGCCGATGCGCTGATCACCGTCAACCCTGCAAAAACCACGAATCCCGCGTCCATGAACGGGCGCCATTAATCCCGGCGGCGGCGCTGAAATCAACTTTTTAGTGTTTTTCGTGGCTCACCACCGAGACGCAGAGACACAGAGATGGGCAAATCCTGTTGGTCCTCTGTGCCTCTGTGGTGGACCCGAATCCTCAACTGCAGAGACGCAGAGACTAATCACTACTCACCAATCACCAATCACGCATTGGCATCACGGCTCTCGTATGCGATAAAACGCCTGGCCCGCTGGCCCCATGGGATCGGAGACGATCGCAACGTTCCCGTCGCCAAAGAGGATCGCGACTGTTTCCCAGAGTGCGCCTGGCAACTGCGTTGCGCGTTGCACGGTATATGTTTTGCCCGTCTCGGTCCGGAATTGGAACACCAGGGCGTCGCCTTCTTTTCGCGCGTTCAAAAGTTCCAACGGCGGGCCGACTCTATCGCCTTGAAGGGTCGCCGCCTGCAAGGTCACATTCCCGTAATCCATATCGTACAGCCGCGAGGCGCGGTACTGCACGATTAATTTCTGCCCCTGAGCCGCCGCCGCATAATCGATCAGGTAAACCGCGTAGCGGTTCGCATAAATGTCGTCCAGAGACGCATCCGAGTAGGCGGGCGCGCTCCCATCGCTCAGCCACGCCCGAAAGGTTCCGGCGGCGCCATACAGTCCGACATACACCCTCAATAGGCGCGCGCGCGTATCTGCCGGGGCGGTTAAGCGGAAGCCGTTGGTGAATCCGGTGACGAATATGCCCGTGGGCGAGCCGCGTTCCGTTTCGGTGGGTGTGCCATCGCTCCAGGCAAATGAAGTGTAGTTGTTGGCGTAGCGTGTTGGCATTTGGCCGCC
>JAKEEH010000476.1 GCA_022616725.1 Limisphaerales bacterium
CATCGGAGAAGCTTTGGGAATCTATCGCGACTACCCCGTTTCCAAGGGTTGCACCTCACCCTTCGCCCCGATCTGGATCAAGGAAATGGTGAGCCGGCAGGAGAAAACCTAGGATGACTGTCAAACTGTACTGGAACCCGATCAACATTCACGAAATGAGAGAGCGTGTCCCTTCCTTGCATATCTGTTTACGCGAAGCTGAAGCCCTGCTTCGTCATCGGCATCGTTCGAATGCGTTCGCCCGTCGCTGTGAATACCGCGTTGGCAATCGCAGGCAGAATCGGCGGCAACGCTGGTTCGCCAAGCCCGGTCGGCGGATTATTGGATTTCAGGAAATGGACTTCGATGGGCGGCGTTTGCGACATCTTCACCAGCAGGTGTTCATGATAGTTCGATTGCGCGACGCGGCCATCCTTCAATGAAATTTCCTGCAACATCTCGCTCATCCCGTCCACGATGGCGCCTTGCGTCAGGTTTTCGGATGCGCCGGGATTGATGATGTGGCTGCCGATGTCGCCCGCAACCCAGACTTTGTTCACTTTGATTTTCTTGTTCACTGACACGGTGACATCGGCGACTTCGGCAAAATAGCCGCGATGGCTGTAATAGAAGCCGATGCCCATCGCCCGGCCTTTCGGGAACTTCTGTTTTCCCCATCCGGATTTTTCCGCGACCAGTTTGACGACATCAATCATCCGTTGGGCATCCATTAGACCCGGAGGTGGCACGCCTTGCGTACCTTTGGGCGGCCCATTGCCGAGCAGTTCAAGACGGAATTGCATGGGGTCTTTGCCGGCGGCGTGGGCGAGTTCGTCAAGGAACGACTGGAACACCCACGCGTACACGTTGGAACGCGGCGCGCGCAACGCTCCGGTTTTGATGCCGAGCGGCATTACTGACGACTGCATGAGGAAATTCGGCGTAAAGCGCGATGGAAATTCGGCGCCGTCAATCTGGCCGGAATGTGTGAAGGTTTCGCCTTCGCCGTACCCAATGAAATGATTCTGCCACGCGACGAGTTTGCCGTTGTTGTCTACCGCGGCTTTCAAGTATTGGAATCCGCCGGAACGATAGTAATCGTGTTGCATATCGTCTTCGCGCGTCCACAACAGTTTGACGGGAGCGCCGACGGTTTTAGATATCCACGCGGCTTCGCACATATAGTCGTTATACAACCGGCGACCGAATCCACCGCCAGCGCGAACCAGGTGAATGGTGATGTCCTTTTCAGGCATGCCCATCAGGCGCGACACGATGGTTTTTCCGATTTGCGGCGTTTGACTGGTTGACCGGATTTCAAGCTTGCCGTCTTTGTAATGCGCTGTGCAATTTTGCGGTTCCAGCGGCGCGTGGGCGATGAAGGGAAAGATGTAAGAGCTTTCGACGACTTTGACATCGCTGCGTTTGAACACGGCTTCGACATCGCCGTCTTTGCGCAATGTACGCGCCGCAGGTTGCTCGCCCCCGCCACCCTCATAAGCTGAGGAAGCGAACACCAAGCCATCCTGATAGATCGGAGTGGAACAGCTAATGTGGGCCGCAACGGGGTCATACTGCCAGAGCAGTTTTCCGTCGGATGCCGAGAAACCGGCCAGGGTCTTCGCGGTGAGTTGCACGTATTGGCGTTGTCCCTCGAAGTCAATGGCGATGGCCGAGGCGTAGCGCGCGCCTGAGTCGTAACCCCGACCACTACTGAAACGGCCATGAATCTCTTTGGCAGGGACGGGAACCGGGCTTTTCCAGATCTTCTTGCCGGTCATCTTGTCAAGAGCCATGAGCGTGCCATCTTTGGCTCCGGGCGTGCAGATGAGTTTCTGGCCATCCACCAGCACCGATTCGGAGTAACCCCACAACGGAACCAAACCGCCGTGATCTTTCACGAGATCAGTGCGCCAGACTTCCTTGCCCTCGGTCGTGTAACAAACGAGTTCCCCGTGCTGACTGAGGATGTAGAGCCTGTCCCCGTCAACCGTGGGCGTGCCCCGTGGCCCCGCCGGAGTAAAGATTGCTCCGACCTCCCCACCGGGTCCAATCTTTGCCTTCCAGACGAGTTCGCCGTTTGTCTCCTTAAGCGCGAAAAGCCAAGCCGTGCCGTCAATATCGCCGGTGGTGTAAATGCGGCCTTTGCTGACGGCGATGCCTCCCATGCCCTTGCCGATCCCATTCGCCTTCCACGCCAGCGGCGGCCCTTTTTCGGGCCATGCCTGAAGCAGTCCACGTTCTTTGGAGATTGCGTTTCGATCTGGCCCCTGCCATTGCGGCCAATCGAAAGACTCTTGCGCGAAGGCTGACGTACTGAGAAGAACCAGCAGTAGAATAAATGCGAAATGTTTCATAGCGATAAGCTCCTACACGGTTACTTGCGCTTCGGATATTTGTCCAGCCCCTTTTTGGTAAGCCACGTGGACATCAAGTCAGCGACTTGCAGATTGTTCAAATCCGAGAAGGGAAAATGCGTATTGCCTTGCAGTCCGGCTTCGGGCAAATGGACAACCGTAACATCGCCGCCACGCTTGTTCACTGCGTCGCGCCATTTCCGCGCCATTTCCAAACGAGCGCGCCATCCATCCTGCCCCGGATTTGCCATTGGTTCTTTGGGGATGAAGTCGCCGTAATAGATGACGATGGGAATCTTGGTGAGCAACATGAATTCGGTCAGCGGTATTCCCACTGCCGCCAGCGCCCCACCGGAACTCGGAATCGGAGCGGGCGCCTCGCCTTCCGGGAAGACGAAACCGCTGCCCGGTTCGTATGAGACAATGGCGCGGACATTTTGGTTCTTGATGGCCGTGCGCCAGCCGAAGCCGCCGCTGTGAGAATGAGTGACGAGGATTCCTTGTCCGATCTTGTCGAAGAGCGCCGCTATGGCGTTCACATTCGCCTCGCCATCAATCGGGCCGATGCTTGGGGTCATTTGGCGGAAGTACTGATTCAGAGCCTCCGGGTCGCGTGAAAACTGCACACCAGGGAAAAAATCGGGCCAGATGCCGAGGCGGAAAGTGCCAAACCATCCCTGCTCGTCAGGCGTAGGCTGAATTGTAGCCGGCTGAGTGCTGCGACCTGCGTTCCCACGTCGCGGCTGGTCAATCAGATAAACCCCAAAGTCGCGGCGCAGGAAAATGTTTTGATAGCCCTCACGTCCGTCCGGCGTAGTTTCCCAGGTCTTCGAGAACTGCCCTATGCCATGCCACATCACCAGCGGAAACTGACGAGCCTGCGCCGGAAGCTGATAAAACACGTAAGCATGATCACCGTGCAACGTTTGTCCGTCGGGCGTCGGGCGCAAGTGGTCAAACTTACCTGGATTCGTGATGACCGTTCCGCCAACAGCGAAACTACCTTGCTCTTTGATTTGCAACAGCGGGAGATTGGTCTTTCCGCCCGTCTGTGCGCTCGCGGTAACTGAGATGAGCAAGAATAGCGCGAATAATCTTTGCGACCAGTGTTTCATCAAATCCTCCAACCAACTAAATGGCGATATGCTTGATTTCTGCGGTGGCTTTAAGCCTTCTTTTTCCAGTATTCCATCGTGACTCCGGCATACACGCCTTGGCCGACGAGCGATTTCTTTTGCACCTCCGCAATCTCTTCCGGTGTCATCTTTTTGAAATTCTGGACGGTGCGGATGTTGTCTTCCATTTGGCCTTGCGTGCCCGCGCCGCAAATGGCGACGTGAACGCTCGGCTGGCTCAGCGCGTAACGCAAACACTCAGTCGGACTCAGCAAGCGCAGCAGGAACGCCTTGCCGAAAACCTTGATCGCCTGCACGCCTACGCCGCGTTCGACCGCGACAGGCAGAGTTGTTTTCTCAAAACTCAGGTAAGCGTGATCTGCCGCGTGAATCGGCATCATCACGGTTTCCCACTTGTCTGTCGCTTTCAGTAGCGCCGCGTGGATTTCAGGATCGAAATGTCCGGTGAATCCGATGAAGCGGCACTTGCCCGCTTGCTTGGCGCGCACCACGGCTTCTAACGCGCCGCCCGGAGCCAGAATCTTGTCAATGTCTGCCTGGTTCATCACGTTATGCACTTGCCAAAGATCAACGTAATCAGTTTTGAGCAAACGTAACGAAGTTTCCAAATCTTTTTCTACTTCGCTGGCGGTGCGCCCCATCGTTTTGGTCGTGAGGAATACGTTTTTGCGCACGCCCTGCAAACCAATACCGTAGGCTTCTTCGGAACGCCCGTTCCAATAAGCTCGCGCGCAATCAAAATAAGTAATACCCGCGTTGTAAACGTTGCGCACGTGCGCCGCTGCTGACGCAATGTCAGGATGCAAGTCCATGCGCGCGCCGCCCTGCGCGATGACGCTGACTTTCACGCCGGTCTTGCCGAATGTAGTGATCGGAATATCTCCGGCCTTTACTTTCTGCGGCTTCGCAAATGCTCCTGTGACGGACAAGCCAGCCAGTGCGCCGCCTACGAATAATCGTCTTTTCATATATTCCTCCCCTTGTTGCTTAGAGTTGGACTACGGGTCGGCTCGCTTACCCGACTCAGTGGCCTTCTCCGTTACGTCGAGCCGTGCTTTGCGGATGTCCGGCCCCGCACCCACGGAACCATCGGGCCGGAAAGTGAGGATTTGATCTTTGCGAGCGACGTGGCGCGGCCAAGTCGGTAGTCCCGGTCCGTTTGGATCGCCCGTCCTGGCGAAGTTGACCCAATAACTTTGCGCGATCCGTGAGACCGCCAGGTCCTCTGGTGTTGGCGCGCCGCCGCGGCCGCCGCCCAGCATGCCGAAGGCAAAGGGGACGTCGCCGCCGTGCGGAGACCCCGCTCGCGCCTGTTGCCTCATCGCCGTCGGGACGTACGAGAACATGTACAGGTAGACAGGCGAACCGTTGGCAGCGAAGGCGTTTGCGGCGAAGCGCGCCGGCTCGGCCTGGCCGAAGTCGTCGTTGGCCCGCGACACCATCGTGGCCAAGTCGGTCGTTCCGTCAGGATCGTAGGCCGCCTTCGCCTCGGCGCTCCACTGGCCGTATCGGGCGAAGAACTCGTCCTTGGTGCGAGCCTTGATCCGGTTGCCTGCGGTATCGGCGCTGTTGCTGCCAAGCATCAGCGGGACGCGCGGCTGGCGGCGAGCCTTGTGGCGGTCTCCGCTGTCTCAGTGATCAACCTGCCATCAAGAATCGGCGTCGTCTCGTAGGACGGCACAGTAACCCCCGGCTGAGGCGGCGCGCCACGAAGGACTTCATCGGCGCTGAGACCGCGCAACTTAGCCAAAGCGGCCTGATCCGTTCCCTCGATCCCCATAGATTTTGCG
>JAKEEH010000080.1 GCA_022616725.1 Limisphaerales bacterium
ATGGCGCGCACGCGGGAGCGGAAAATGAGCGATGGGGACCTGTTCTTGAAAGTTTTCGGCAAACCGGAACGTCTCCTGACTTGTGAATGCGAAAGGTCGATGGACACGAGCATGGGGCAAGCCTTCCAGTTGATCAGTGGTCCCGGGTTGAATGAAATCCTGACCGAGTCCGAAAATCGGCTCGGCAAGCTCGCCGCATCGGGGCAACCTCTCGAAGCGATAGTGGACGAACTTTACTGGGCGGCGCTGAGCCGTGCGCCATCAGCCTCGGAGTTGCAACGCTGCGTGAAGGCGCTGCGCGAAGCCGAAAACCAGCGGGCGGCGCTGGAGGACCTGACGTGGGCGCTCTTGAACGCAAAAGAGTTTGTGCTAAGAAAATGACGCTATGAAAAGCTTTGCCTGCCGCGGCTTTCATTCGACGGCGATATCGCGCCGCCAACTCCTCAAAGTGGGCGGGCTCGGCCTGCTCGGTCTAAACATGCCGGGATTGTTGCGCGCCGCCGCGGCGAAGAAAGGCCCGAAAGCGAGGGCGAAATCGGTCATTTTTCTGTTTCAATTCGGCGGGCCGACCCACATCGACATGTTCGACCGCAAACCGGAGGCGCCCGAAGCCTACCGCGGTCCGCTGAAAGGGATGCCCACCAATGTTCCGGGTGTGCACGTCTGTGAAGGCTTGGAACGGGTCGCGAAGATCATGGATAAGGTCACGCTGATCCGCTCCATGCATCACACGATGAAGAACCACAATTCGGCGGCGTATTATGCGTTGACCGGCCACGCGCCGCCGACGGACGACCAGCGATTGCGCGACTCACTTGAGTTATATCCGGCATATGGCTCGGTGATTGATAAGCTCGCGCCAGTACGGGAGGAGATGCCGACATTCGTTGCTTATCCGCACGTCATCGCGGATGGCTCGATTACGCCCGGCCAGCACGCCAGCTTCCTGGGCAAAGGCCACGATCCGTTTTTCTTCACGCAGGATCCGAACGATTCGGAGTTTAGCCTGCCGGAATTGAGCTTGCCGGCGAACCTGTCCATCGAACGGCTTGAGAGCCGGCGTGAATTACAGAAGCTGATCGACAACCAGTCGCGACTTCTGGACTACTCGGCTGCGGCGCGCGGCCTGGACGCCTATTACGAGAAGGCGCTGGCCATGCTGAACTCGCCCCGGCTTCGCAAAGCTTTCGACCTTGCGGTAGAATCGCGGCAGGTTCGCGAGGCTTACGGACGCACCACCTACGGCCAGAGTTGTCTGCTGGCACGCCGGCTTGTCGAAGCCGGAACCAAGGTGGTCACGGTTTACTTCTCCGCCAGCATCGGGGGGCAGAGCACCGAGTCTGGCGGTTGGGATACTCACGGGTTCAACAACACGCGGATGTATCCGATTATCCAGAAGTATCATTTGCCGATCACAGACCAGACGCTCCCGACGTTGATTAATGACCTGGAAGATCGCGGGTTGCTCAATGACACCCTTGTCGTGTGGATGGGTGAGTTTGGCCGGACACCGAAAATTAATGAGAACGCGAGCCGGGATCATTGGCCACAATGCTATACGGTGCTGTTGGCCGGCGGCGGCATCAAACGCGGGTTCGTTTATGGCGCTTCCGACAAGACGGCCTCTCTGCCGGCTGAAAATCCAGTCCGGCCCGACGATCTTGCGGCCACGATTTATCACCTGCTCGGAATTGACCCGCACACGGAGGTTTACGGGGTGGGGGACCGCCCGTTGGTGATTGCCGATGGCAAACCGGTGATGGGAGTGATTGCGTAAAGCCGCGGGCGCTAGGGCTGAACGGTCATCGCGCCCACACGGGTTGACGAGTGCTGTGCCCACAGTCACTCGGTCTTGCGACCTGCATCCTTGATGCATTCCTTGCGCCTCGCTCCCCAGCAATGCGGAAGTCCCAGACCGCCCGCATTCGCTCCAGTGATTTGCTTAGCCGACCTTCTCATCTCTATCTGTCTGTTTCTGGTGTGCGTCAAGTAATCTCAACAAAAGCATCCGGTGTGCATTCCCGCGCCAATCTCTGACCGCAAGCGCAATGAACGCACCGGCCATGACCGTCATCAGGAGAACCTTGGGCCAGTAAAGCGCGAACAGTAAAGCCGAGTCTGCTGGCGAGAAAGTGTCTGAATCGAGAGTGCTGAACAGCATGTAAGCAATGTAAGCGTACCCTGCGAGGAGGAACGCCGCCATGCCGAGAAGAATCCAGCGCGTCCGCGGCCAGCGGCGCTCCTGCTTTCGCAACCGCTCAATCAGCTTCATCTCCTGCGGCGTGAATTGCATCGTGGCGTGCGAAGTCGGCTAACAGATTTTCGGCTTCACTTCTGACGCATAGTAGCGAAAAGCATGGCAATTGCTATAACTCGTTGCTGAGCCGCTAAATCGTTAAAGGGGCTGAATCGTTAAATGGGGACAGTTGAAGGGTGATGGGTCGAAGAGTTGAAGGGGTCGCTGAATCGTTGAATCGCAGGACCCGGCCCGGGAAGTTTTCAGACAGCCTCGCGCATGGTTAGCCCTCCAACCGACCGTCGGTCGGAGCAATAACGCGAGAAACTGGATTGTCATAACTCTCTGCCCCCAAGACGGTTATTCGTCCAGCTTCTTAAGAGGCGGCACGGTCATACTCAAATCAGCCGCCCTCTGGCTCTGGGCCTGGTGGCTGCCAATCAATAACGGCTCGCTGCGCGCGCGACAAACGGAAAACCCAGGGGAAAGCGCGAGTGAGCCTCGCACCTGCCATGTCAGCGTCCGTGAACGTGCAGCCACGAAATGTGGCGCGGCGCAGGTCTGCGCCCCGAAGAACCGCTCCGCGAAAGCTGACACGCTCAAAGATGGAGGCCCTGAAATCGGCACGCGACAAATCCGCAGAACCGAAGTCCACGTCAATGAAATCGTTCCAATTGGCGGTGGACTCGGAAAGGTCTGAGTCGCGAAACGAAACGCCGCGAATCTCTGATCGCCCGAAGAAAGTGCGCGGCAATGTGAGACCGTCGAGGGCAACGCCGGCAAGCCGAGTGCGAAAGAAACTGACACCAAGCTGCTCGTCGTCGTGGCGGGGCGGTCGCTCCGGCAATGGCGGAGGTTCCTCGGTCTCAAGAAGCTCCTTGCTCTGGAGAAATTGGCAAGACTCTGTGTAGGGGATTCGGGCTGGCATGTGCGCGAGAGACGCCTAACGTGAAATATAGCTCATCCGAAGTTATTCATGGCTGGCGAGGAAGCGGAGCGGATTAGATCGCACCGCGATGGCCGGGGAGCAGTGGACTGGTGTGCCGCCCGGCGTTGAAGGAGTGGAGTTTGACCGCGAGAACGGACTCGCACTTTGCCCGCGTGCTCGGTCTCCGACCTGCACCTGTGGCGCATTCCTCTCGTGCCTGCCCTCGGCACTCGAGTCGTCCGCACTCGGCCTTCGGGCTTTTGGTCCGTCGGACGGAGCAAAATGGAACCTCCCAGTTCTCGCCAATGGTTTCCCCATATTTTGATGGTTGCTAACGCAACAGGCGAACCTTTCGCGCTCCCTCCAGACCGCTCCAGTCGCTGCAGGGCATGGTTAAGGCGCTGTGTCATCATTTTTGGGGTAAACGTCCAAACGCAAATCCACGCGAAGGGCTGCAAGCTTTGCCATGAGCGAGTGCGACAAAATCTCGTCCCAATTCCCGGCGGCGAACACACCACAGAACAACTCGACAGAGCCACCCTCCCGCACGAGTCGATGAAAGAACTGCTGATGCCTCTGCAATCGCTCCACTAACCCCTCAAGCACAACTCCCAACTCGGACGCTCCTTCCGCGTCAAACTGATGCGTCCAGGACGAGAACTCATACGCCCCTGCCAAGGGTTCGCCTTTGGGCGTCGTCCGGGACGAGCCAGCGCGTGTGGCTCGGTCGGCCGCCAACGCAAGGGCTGTGGAAATCTGCGTTGGATCAATGTCGGGATGCGTAACCGACAATGAAACCTTAAACGAGCGTGCGATGTGCTCCATTGTCATAGCGGCCTAACGGACCAGATATAGCTCATCCGAAGGTTATTCATGCCTGGCGAGGAAGCGCAGAGCGATGGCCGGGAGCAGTTGACTCGTGTGCCGCCCGGCACTCGGCCTTCGGGCTTTTGGTCCGTCGGACGGAGCAAAATGGAACCTCCCAGTTCTCCGCCAATGGTTTCCCCATATTTGCTGGTTGCTAACGCAACAGGCGAACCTTTCGCGCTCTCCCCTGACCGCTCAAGTCGCTGCAGCGGATGGTTGGGCGCATGTCTCATAATCCATCTGTCGTCTTCCAAATGCGAATGTCCGCTAATCGGTTGCTCCCGTCGAACTCCCAAAAGACTGTCACACTCGGGCGAAAAGGAAAACCCTGATAATCGCCAAGTTCGCGCGAATGTAAGTGCCGGTGGTGCGTCCGTCGCTCCCTTGCGAGCGGGCATTATACCACCCACGCCGCGTCGCCGTCGCTTTCACGTCGGACAAACTGCTTCTCAAGAGTGTCGTCTTTTCCAACCACTGCCGAATGTCCGCTTCCGAGCGTCGAAGAACGCACCCAGCGAATGCGACCACACAAAGAACAAGGACTATGGCTACTTTTCGTGTCATGGTTGCGAATGCCGCCTAGACCTTATGGCTTTGAGAGCGTCAACGGGTGACCGTCGGGCTGATTACGTGGGTTGCTCCGAGTGAACTCTTGATCTCATGTGTCTGTCTCTCTGACAAGATCGTTTGGCTTTGTGGGCTGCTTCTTGATCCAAAATTGACCAGATTCCAAAAGCACTAAGAACATGCCAAAGCTCATGCCCCGCAGACCCGCTGCAACACGCTCCCATGTGAAAGAAGAGCCGCGGACAAAGACACCCAGTCGTCCAGAGTCGAGCAGGTAAGTAATAACTCCCGACGAAACCGCGACCACTGCGAAAAGCAGCAGCGAAGCCTTAGCCCATCGGGCACGTGGGCGTTCTTTGTCCAGAGCAGCAACAACGGCAAAGATGCCCGCAATGACGAGGGCCGGAATCATGGCTGATCGAACTAAGTCACTCATGGCGTTCAATGCCACCTAACCTGAAGCCAGTCTATGCGACGTGCCTAGCACGGATCACCGTTCGTTTTCTGAAGGAGCAACAGGTATTCGGCTTCATTTCTCACGCATAGTAGCGAAAAAGAATGGCAATGGCTATCACTCGTTGCTGAGCCGTTAAATCGTTAAAAAGGTTGAATCGTTAAATCGGCGAAACGCCAAAATCGTTGAAGCGTTGAATCGTTACATCGGCGAGGGTTAAAGCCGCTCCCTGTTCCAGCACTTTGGCTTCGACGGTGACTTTCATGGCAGGGAACGCAAACAAGTTTGAAACAGTTCAGTCAAAATCGTTTACAGAAAACTTCACCGCCGCGAATCGTCTGCGAGTATGCAGAAATCAGGCGGCCTGTCAATCCCTTCGTTGAATTGCTGAATCACCACAACCGCAGCCGGTAAAATCCCTTCCCCAGAAGCGGGCCGACAAACACCCCCCCATGTCAGCATAGTGGCCTCCTTGTCAAAGTCGCTCATTATCGAAACGAGTCGTAAATATTTCTGTTCTTGCGGCGTGATCACGAGTCAGGTCTGTCAATTCCGTTTCTGAAGCCGGAATACCAATGCACAGATTAAGAGGCCAATAGCGCCCAAAATGCTGAGCCACGACAGCACTTTAGACACCCGACGCGGCGTTCTCGGGCGCCCGCGAACGTACTCAATTGAAAAGTACCATGCCACGGCGAGCGGAATGAGCCAGAAACTCATAGGTGACCCATTTTATCAATGCTTGAATCCACAGCCGTCCCATAGCTGAGTCAAAAAAAGGTTGGACTGAGCGTTTTGGCCCTGCCACTCAGCAGGGATGAAAAAGAAAAAACCGATCAATCCAAC
>JAKEEH010000081.1 GCA_022616725.1 Limisphaerales bacterium
GATCCCTCGGCTGCCCACGCCGATCGCGATCTGCATTCCCGGGCGGATTCGGGGGGCAAGGCGCGCCATCTCCCGCCGCACAGCCGCACGGACATCGATCGGCGCGGGCACGTCAAATTTCTGGCGGACCGTCGCCATTCGTGGAAAAGGATCAGCCATAGCGCAATAATGTTTTTCCAATCTCCATTCGCCAATCGAAAAGTGGGCCCGCTCGCGAAGGTGGGAATCGTTGATCGTGAGATACACGCTGAAGCGATCCCCCGATTCAGTATGGCGGCCTTTCAGGTGATGGCGGAGCCGTGAGCGGAGATTCGAAGCCAGGCCAACATAATGAAGCTTTCGGCGCCGATACAGCGGTTTCGGATTGTCGGCCTTTCATTTGAAGAGTCTGTTGAGAAATGTGGCGGCGATTTCTACAATCGAAAGAGCCATACCCGGCGAAAGGATTGTTTGCCTCGCCGGATGCGAAGAGCGATTGCGCAATTTGCGAACCGAATTCCACCGTGGCTGGTCGCTTCTCGAAATCGCCCCAGCATTGACCAGAGATTGAACGATATCAGCGAATTTCATATCAAGCGATTTTCCGTCTTTTCCAACTCGCTTCGTCGCCAAACCGAGTTGCTCACAGCGCAAACGCGCTCCAGCTTCAACAACACGGTGGCACTGCTCCGTTGCAAGCGTGATTAGAGGATAAAAGAACCAGCCGTAAACCATAGAACCGCGCACCACTTCGAAGAGCGCCGCGATGTTTTCCGGCACAGACGACTCCAATTGAGGTTTCAAACAAGCTCGCACCCATATCTCATCCGTTACAGGTGAAGGAAACTGAATGATTTCATCCATCTCTTTCCAATTCGCCGGGCTGATTCGCTTGAACCCGTATTGTATCGAATCGTCAGGCATCATATGCGAGATCACAATTCTCCTTTGAAAGCCTTATCGAGGATGGCCGGGAGGAGGGCGTCGAGTTCGGCGGCGGTTTCGGCTTGGAGGCGCTTCAGCGCGTCCACCTCCGATTGCAACGCGTCCAACTCGGCCACGATCCGGCGTTGCTCGGACAGCGGCGGCAGTGCCAAATCGAACTTCCGCAGTGCGCCGATGTTCAAGTGCGGTGACGCTGAACCTTTCGACAACGGCGCAATTTGGTCTTCCTGAATTTGTGGCGAAAGCAATTGGTGCAAGAAAAAGCGCGGCAGAATCCGCTGGGTATTCGGGCGAAGCATCATCACCCGTTGGCCAAGGCTGAACCGTTGGCCGCGTTGCACAGCGGCGCATTTGCCAGTTCCTCCACCTTCGCGAACCAAAACAATGTCGTCTTCGCGAGGCTCCCCGCGGACTGTTCGCCTATTGAATTCTTCTTCGTCTGTGCGCTGTGCGCCGTCGAGGTTGAGCGTCCCGAAGCCAACATCTGGCGAGCGAATGCACGGAATGCCGATTTCCGAAAGCCGAGGGTTGCTGTGCAAGTTGTCAATGATTGCAGTGCACACATCTTCCAGCAAAACAGAATTGGTCTTGCTTTGCCAAATCGTTGCACGGCGGGCGGTAGTCAGAAGCGCGTCGGCTTCTGCGGCGGCTTGGTGGCGGAGGGTACGGGCTTCGTGGATTTGGGCGGCCAGTTCCTCAATCCGCGCCACCACCCGCCGCTGCTCCGCCAACGGGGGCAGCGGGATTTCGTAACCAAGCACGTGCGCCGGGCGAATCGCTGCGTAATTCGTCGAGCCTTGCGCCGCGACTTGCCCGCGAAAGGCCGGCGTGCGGATGAAGAAATCGAGAAAGCGCCGATCCAGCTTCGCGTCGTCAATCAGGAAGAGAAAATAGTGGCTGCTGACGATTGAGCCATCGAGCGATTCCGGGACGATGCCGAAGCCGCCGACTTTCGCGTCAATTTCTGCGACGAGAAACTCGCCAGCGCGGCAAACCTGCTGCGTCTTGGTTTTGATGAGCGCGCCCGGAACTTCGTCGCGAAGGACGATGCCTTGAACGTGAAGCTGGGCGCGCGGCCGTTTGTAGTTCGTCAGGTCATCAATCGTGATGAATTCTTTCCGATGCCGCAGTACCTCACCCAACTTTGCCGTTGGCCATTGCTTGCTCATTGGCGCGGTTTTGATGAAAGCAGGGGCAGCAGAATCTCTCGCCAGTTTTCGACTGAGGCATGCACCCCGCCGATCTCCAATGCTTCCTCGTCGTAGAAAATGTCGAGTGCATTATCGCAATCACCGCATTTGATGCGCAGACGTGGTGACCGCGGAGGCTGTCCTTTCCGATGCGACACGCGGAGCGCGGCGTAACCATCAGGACGATGCGCATTCATCTTTCGGATTCGCTTCGTTTTGGTTGTTCTCATGTTTGCTTTGCGAGGAGGTTGCGGACATTGCCATGATTTCCGCGATTCGTTGTTCCTTCTGCAGGATGCTGGCGGCGAGTTGTTCGGGCGGAAGATGGGTGATGTCTTCTTTGCCGCGCGGGTTTTTGCGGTCGAGATTTACGGATTGAAGGAGGCCGTTGGCGTCGTAGCTAACCAGATCTTTCACCGGCAGTTTCCAGGCACGCTCGTTCTCCTCGCGCTCGACTCGCGTGAGCACAGCAGCCAGCTTAACGGTTGGCCACTTTTTGCTCATGATTTGCTGGGCTGACGGGCTGACAGCGCAACGCTTGACAGGGTGCGTACGGCATGACAACGTATTAGTGCAGGTAAGCGCGGGAGCACTCCAGGTCGTTCTTCGGAGCGGCAGCCCTTCGTGGGTGGGATCCTGGAGCCCGGGACCTGCATTTTTTATTGGTAGGTCTGTTTGATCCATTGGAGGGTTTTCTCGGTGTCCAGCAATTCGGCGCTTTCCCTGGGCCAAAACTTGAGGCCATAGCCCAAGTGCTGGCCGGAGTGATGATAAACGACCGGCTTGAGCATCTCGGCGTAGCGCGGTTCTGTGAAGCCGAGCGGGGTCTGCTGGACCGCGAAGTAAAAGCTTGAGGCAACGGCGTCGGCGATCTGAAGGCCCATCAGTTTTTCATGATTTATCGCCTGAATCTGCTCTGGGCGAATCACCGACCAGTCGATGCGCACGTCGCCAAGATCCGTCCGCGCTTTGAGTTTGCGCAGGTACTCACGGAGCTCTTCATAGGACATTCCACCCCGATTGGAGAAAACCACTTCGGCGGAACCGTCACCGGCATCGTTGGCGAGCCGGTGGTCGCGACAAAACCAGGAGATGCGTTCGAGCAAGTAGCGAGCCGTGTAATAGTAGAGAACGAACCGGCCGCGGAAAGTGTCGGGTTCCTTTAGCGAGGGCTTATGAACGAGAACCGCAACGGTGCGTAAACGGGCCTGGGATATTTTCTCGACGTAGGGAAGGCGGTGCTCATGCTTGAACCTCTGGAAATGAAGAGGTTGCCGAGGTTGCTTGCGCAACAGTTGCCGAACTTCATCGACCAGTCGCACCGTTTCCAAGTCAGTCTCCCATCGCGTGATGACAGCCGAAAGAACGAACCAGTGTGAACTGCCGACGCGCGGCGCCTTAAAGGCAAAACCTTCGTCACCGGACTCGTCGATATAAATCCTGAAGCTGGGATGCGGCACAGTCAGCTATCTTTCAGAAGCAATTTCTGGATACTTGTCATGATCTCCGCGATGCGGTGTTCCTTCTTCAAGATGTCGGCGGCGAGTTGTTCGGGCGGCAGGTGCGTGATGTCTTCTTTGCCACGCGGGTTCTTGCGGTCGAGGTTGCAGCCATTTGCCAGCAAATCGGCGACGGCCACTTTCCACGCGCGTTCGTTTTCCTCCCGACCAGATGCCTGGCCTGCCTTGCCCCACCATTTGATGCAGTCGGCAAATTCCTCGAACTGGATGGGCGCGGTCTTGGTGTAGTTCTTCCGGCCTTCGGGCAGCGGTTGTTCGTAGTACCAAACTTCCTTCGTCGGGCCGGAGCGGTCGAAGAACATGACGTTTGTTGGAATCGGCGTGTAAGGTGCGAACACGCCATTCGGCAGGCGGACGATGGTGTGCAGATTGAATTCTTTCAGGAGTTCTTCTTTGATGCGGGCGCAGACGCCGTCGCCGAAGAGGGTGCCGTTGGGAACGACCACTGCCGCTCGCGCGGCAGAGTTGATGGTTGAAGGTTGAGAGTTGAGAGCGGGACGGGGCGAACGCCGCAGCTTGCGCATGATGAGTTGGAGGAAGAGGAGGGCAGTTTCGGAGGTTTGTTTGTCTTCGGGGAAATTGCCCTGGATGCCGCGCTCTTCTTCGCCGCCGAAGGGCGGGTTGGTGAGGATCACGTCCACGCGGTCGCGCTCGCCAATGTCGGTGAGCTTGTGGCGGAGGGCGTTGCCCGGATCGATCTGCGGCGCGTCGAGGCCGTGCAAGAGCAGGTTCATCTGGCAGAGAAGGTAGGGCAATGGCTTGGGTTCGCAGCCGAAGAGTGACTTTTCCTGCAAGAGCTTGCGGTCGGCGACGGTCTTCACCTGTTTAGCGAGATGGTTGTAGGCTTCGACGAGAAAACCACCGGTGCCGGCAGCAGGATCGAGGATCACTTCGCCCAGGCGCGGATCGGTAACCTGAACCATGAAGCGAACAACCGCGCGTGGCGTGTAGAATTCACCAGAATCACCCGCGGCATCGCGCATTTCGCGCAACATCGATTCGTAGAGCGCGCCGAGAGTGTGCAACTCATCGCTGGCGGTGAAATGAATGCCGTTGAGCTTATTGATGACATCGCGCAACAGGTAACCGCTGACCATGCGGTTCTGCACGCCGCGAAAGACGGTCGCGATCACGTCACGGCGGTTGTCGCCATTGGAGCTGGTGAGCGTGCGAAGATAGCGAAAGAGGCCGGGGCCGCGTTTGCCGTTTGGCAGGGTGGATTCGTCCTGATTGATGAAGGCGAGCAGTTCATCGCCGGTGATCCCTTGCTGATTGGCAGCCCAGTCACGCCAGCGGTAGGGCGGTTCAATGGCTGGCTTAAACTTTTTGCCGGCGAGTGAGGCTTCTTCCTGGCGCTGGAGTTCCAGGTCGTCGAGGAATTTGAGGAACATGATCCACGTGAGCATCGGCAGGCGGTCGAGGTCGCCGTTAAGTCCCTTATCCTTGCGCATGATGTCGCGCGCAGACTTCAAGAGGGAGCCGAGCGATTGGGCGGTCGTGGGGTGGGTTGTAGTTCTCAAGTTCGTTTTAAAAGACTTCGGTATCCAAATCGGCAGGAGGCAGTGCGAACGTTGTCTGAAACAGATTTTCAAAAGCTCTCCGAAACTCAGCGGATGAAACAAAGAGTGCAGACAACATTTTGCATTCGGATTGATTGGTTCGTGAATATGCTCCCAAAGCCGCGCGCAAGATTGGCAATGCCGCTGGCATTTGAGAAGTAATTGGGCCCGAAAATTGCAAGTCTCTAATCTCCCGCCAAATCGCCGACCAGCCACGGCATGGCATGTCGAAGGCCGTCAATGCTCTTGTTCCAGCAGGGATGAGTTTAATCGGCGAAAGGTCAATCTCCTGAGAGATCGTCGCCGCCAAAAATAAAGCAGCAGCTCGCTCCTTGCCGAGGCCCTTGTATTGGCACTTATTCGGGTCGATGCAGCAGCCGTGCGGATGATGGTCAACAAACTCGACTCTCTCACATTTAGAAATCGGTAATTTGCCCTCCGCCATGATTTCCAAACAGTAGTCTCCGTTCCACCAGTGCGCGTCAGTTGACGTGTCCCACCACCAGGGTCCGTCGCCAACGGTGGGATCAAACTCAATCAAATCTGATTCATTGCTGCGATCGTTCTTTGTAACGAGAATGCGGCACGCGTCAGGACTGTAATTGATCGCCTCAACCCAATAGAAACGTTTGTCATCTCCTCCAGCCAAGCGCTTCCAATCAAAAACGAATTGGATATTCCCGTACCGAGAGCCCGCGTTCCAAAAATTTGGTGATAGCCAGGTAACTGTTATCCGACGCTGATTGAGCTTGCTTTTGTCGTAGACCAAGCGAGGCGTCAAACAACCGGTCCGAAGAATCTCGAGCGCGACGGGAATATGCGCGACATGATAAATGTAGTTTAGGGGTTGGCAGTCTGGATTAACCCAATCGGGCTTCGCGCTCGGCTTACCAACCTTGTATCTTTGCCACTCTGGCGGATTGTTTGCCATGGTTTGACGATCGGTAATCACCTTCTCCGAGTCATGACCCGAACTCCGAAGCAGGAAGGAAGGCTTGACCAGTCTGAGATACATGACGGCGAAGTCGGCTCACAACTTCCGGCAATGTCCATGTTCCACCTAGGACTAGATAAACATGGCTGAAATCCATCAAGATGAGAGGGGTTTTCCGTCCGGATGCCTGCTGAATTGCCGTTATCGAATACCCCGACATTGAGACCATGATACCCATGGTGTTGTCCGCTTTGTCATTCACTTTCGCAAGGAACGTGTCCACATCCGGCGCGCCCGCTTGTTCTCTAGTGAACTTCAGTTCGGTCAAATACGTTGTGCCTTCAACAGTGACAGAACCATCTACCTGACGCCCGCTTACCACGTAAGGGCGACGGTTCGTCATCTCGAAGAAGCCAACAAGGTCGTAAAACCAATTTTGAAATTCGTATCCTGCGGCCTGCGTTCCGAGTCGCCTTGACAATTCCGTCAATTGGCTCGAAAGGCTTTCGAGCGTTTGCCGCTTAGCTATGGTTTCTTGAAGGCGCTGACGCGCGACCTTCTTTGTCTCTTCCCGCGCCTTGATTTCTTCCGCCTTCTGTTTGTGTAAATCGAGATACTGGCGAAGCGCTTGCACCGCCTCGTTTGCTGCCTGCACTTTCTGTGGCGTGTCTTCCCACCCCTCCAAATCGGGAAACTTCACTTGTTCCGCAAGGGATACCGCCATTTGCTTTATGATTTGGCTGCCCCTGCTGTGTCCTTCAACTTTCGGAAGCAGGCGGGCAACAAATACCCGCTTGGTTTCGGTCTCTTGCCAAGTCGCAAGAAAGTTCTCCGAAATCTTGTGCCGGCGTAGAAAATTTAGGAGCGCGTTCTTACGCCAGAAGGACTTCAACAGAGCGTCTTGAACCAAGTCGATGAAATGTGATGGTAGGTCGTCAGGCGGCATACAGCAGCGTTTGAAGTTCAGTCACGGCCCGACGGAGCTTGTCCGCATCGCCGAAAGTTTTGATGATGTCGCCGACCTGCCCATGGGCAGAGATCGGCGGGACTTTGAGGATGTCGGGCAGCACGAACTGAGCGTCGCCATGCTCGGCGTATTTTTCCAGCAGTTCGTCGAGGATTTGTAATTCAGCGGTTTTCGCCATAACGCGCAGTTCGAAATGAGGCTGGTTCTTCACGCAAAGCCGTCGCTTCGTCGGCAGAAATCCAGACGGCACGTCCATCGCGCCACACGGCGAGTGGCCGGCCTTGTTGGCGATGGTCCCGGACGACTTTTGCGACCGCTTCGTGCAATGCTTTGAGCGCAGACGCAGTGAGTGAAGGTTGGCGAGTCTTTTTCATTTTTGCATGATGTAGCAATTCGGGGGCGCTTGCTTACGCGGCATAGAGCAAGGCCTGGAGTTGATGCACGGCGCCTCGCAGTTTGTCTGCGCCGCCAAACGCTTTCACGATGTCGCCAACTTGCCCGTGACTGGAGATCGGGGGGACCTTCAGAATATCGGGGAGCACGAACTGAGCATCGCCGTGTTCGGCGTATTTTTCCAGCAGTTCGTCAAGGATCTGGCGGGCTTCGGGGCCGTATTGGTCGAAGAAATCTTTGCGGTCCTGCCGGAGGCGCTGGGCGCGTTCACGCCGGGTGCGCAAGGGCGCGTTAAAGGCGAGATGGCAAAGCAGATCGAACGGGTCGGCTTCGGGTTGCTGCGCCTGTTCGGCGAGTTGCTCGAAGTTGATGCCGCGCTCGGCGAGTTTTGAAATGAGTTCGGAGCGTTGCTCGGGGTCGGTCCAGCGGGCGCGCAGGTCGGGCGCGGTCGGGACGAGGGTGCGGACCTTTTCGGCGGCGTAGTCGGTGTAGCGGATGCAGCGGAGTTGTTTGCCGTCCGGGTCGAGTTCGTACACGAGGTGGGTGGAGATTTCGACCTGGCCGCCGTCGAAGTAGTATTTCTTTCGCTCGACGGAAGGCGGCTCAGATATCAGCCCGCCTTCATGTATGTCCACGTCAGTCGTTTCGGGTGGCTCGGGCGTGATCACGTCGATGGCTTTGGTCTCTCCGGCAGCATCGATTTCTTCCTGAGTCAAGCGGGCGGGATCGCCATCGAAAGTTGGGTCGGCAAAAAGGCGCGTGGCGGAGCCGGTGTAATCGAGGATGTTGAACCAGAGTTTGCCGTATTCATCGCGCACACGGGTGCCGCGCCCGATAATCTGCTTGAACTCGGTCATGCTGCCGATGACGCGGGCGAGCACGACGTTTTTGCACGTGGGCATGTCCACACCAGTGGTGAGCATTTGTGACGTGGTGAGAATAACGGGCGTGGTGCCCTCAACGTCTTGAAAATGGCCGAGGTGACCGCGGCCAATGTCGCCATCGGCGGAAGTGACGCGGCAGACGTAATTCGGGTATTGCTGCGCCAGGTCGCTGTTAAGGTTGTTGAGCGCGCGGCGCATTTCGTCGGCGTGTTCCTGGTCCACGCAGAAGACAACGGTCTTGGCGAAGCGGTCGGTCTTCTTCAGGAAATCGGTGAGGTGGCGGGCAATGGCTTCGGTGCGGGCGAGCAACGCCACCCTGCGTTCGAAGTCATTGGTCTGATATTCCTCGTCCGGAATCGGACGGCCATAGCGGTCCAGGTCGTGCTGGCTGGGGCGCCAGCCCGCGGCGTCCCACTCGGAGATGATGCGGTGAACGCGATAGGGCGCGAGGAAGCCGTCGTCGATGCCCTGGCGGAGGCTGTAGGTGTAAATCGGGTTGCCGAAGTAAAGGTAAGTGTCGCGATTTTCCTCGCGCAGCGGTGTCGCGGTCATGCCGAGCTGGTAGGCAGGCTCGAAGTAAGTGAGGATTTCGCGCCAGTTGGAGTCGTCGCGAGCGCTGCCGCGATGGCATTCATCCACGATGATAAGATCAAAGAAGTCGCGCGGGAATTCCTTGTAGAGGCCGGGGCGGCGTTCGTCTTTGGCCAGAGACTGGTAGATGGCGAAATACATTTCGCGGCCCATGTTCACGATGGCGTTTTCGATTTTCCATCGGGCGAGACCGAACACGGCGAAGTCTTTGCCCATCGGGTCGTCCACAAGAATGTTGCGATCGGCCAGGAAAAGGATTTTGGGTTTGCCGTGGCGGCCAGTGGCGTTCCAGCCGGAGTTCCAGAGCTTCCAGCAGACCTGAAAAGCGACAGCGGTCTTGCCGGTGCCGGTGGCCATCGTGAGCAACTGGCGGGGGCGGCCGGTAAGGATGCCTTCGACAGCGCGGTTGATGGCGATCTCCTGGTAATAACGCTCGCTTCGCCCAGTGAGGTGGTGCATCGGGGTGAGCAACCGGCGGGCTGCGTCGTCGGAGAGCTTTCGCCCCGCACACCAGCGCTGCCACAGCTCGGAAGAAGTGGGATAAGTGGTGACGATACGCTCCTGGCCAGTGAAGTAATCGAACTCGATGATCTCCGGGCCGTTGGTGGCGTAAGCGAAGTGTAGGCCCAGCATTTCGGCGTATTCTTTGGCCTGGGCGAGGCCGTCGCCAGCTCGTTTCCAGATGGGTTTGGCTTCGACGACGGCGAGGGCGAAATCGCGGGTGCGGCGCAGGATGTAATCGACGCGTTTGGAAGGCTTGCGGACGAAGCCTTTGCCGACCGGAACGATGCGGCCGTCTGTAATGGTGCGCTGTTCGGCGATGGAATGAGGCTCGTTGTCCCAACCTGCCGCTTGCAGCAGCGGGACGACGTGTTTTCGGCATGTATCGGCCTCCGAAAGCATGGCGGGGCGATTGCAGGGTAGGGCGGCGCAGGGGAGGAATCAAGGAGAACTTTTCTGAAAACCACAACATTTCTGCTACACGTTGAGTTTTTCGCCCAAGGGCCCATTGCGGAGATCGACCCTCTCTAACTCCTCCTTCCTCTGCGCAAATCCAGCGTTTGCTCAGGGCGCGCCACCCGGCGGCGTCGGCTTCCATTCAACTGCGGCGTCCGTTCGAGGACGATCTGATAGGCCGCAAGCAACCATTTCCAGTGGTCTGCCGGACGAGCAGCGGCGCGGTGTGCCCACTTTGATCATCCTGGGCGTGCGAAGGGCATCTGCCGATTCAACCCCACTTAACTCTTTTAACTATTCTAACTGCTTTAACTACCATAACTAATACATATAACTATAGCATTGTATTGAATACGTATTTGTGGTATAATGGCCACATGAGACTGGAAAGTATAACGGTGACCGGCGCTTCGGCGCAGAATCCACGACGTGGGCCGCATGGGTGGCCCATGCCGAGGGGCCACGAGTGGCAAACGGGACGAGTTGGGACAAAAATCGAACGAAATTGAAATAAATTGAAAAAAGTTGAAAAGAAATGACGGGGACCCGTAACCGCCGGGCCCTCCCGATCTATGAAAACTGACACAAAAGTGATACAAAACTGGTACACAAAGGGTGGGGGGGTGTGTCAGTTTTCACACCTTCGACATCGGCTCTGTACCTCGTTTCCAGCCAAACATCGGAATGTTGAGCAACTTACTCATGAATACTGTACAAAACTGGACGA
>JAKEEH010000082.1 GCA_022616725.1 Limisphaerales bacterium
GGCACGATCGCGAAAGTCGAGTTTTTCAACGGCGTGAACAAACTGGGCGAAGACACGATGGGCGAGTACAGCTACGCCTGGACCAATGTGCCCGCCGGGACCTACACGCTTACGGCCAAAGCGACCGATGACGCTGGTGCAATGACTACGTCAGGCAATATTGTCGTGGTGGTGCGGAACCCGTTAACTTCTCTTGCGCTGCAAAATGTCGCAGTGGTCGGTCCCAATTTTCACTTCTCGTTCCAAACCCAGTCCAATTGGAACTATTCGGTGCAATTCGCAACTTCGTTGCCGGCCGCAAACTGGCAGACGCTGCCCACCCTCGTGGGCGATGGTTCGGAAGCTGTCATTGATCATGCCATCTCTGGCGCCACCAACCGGTTTTATCGGGTAATTGCGGATTAGTTAAACTAAGTTAGGACGCCTGCGCTCCCGCAAGGAAGTACGTGCATTCGCGAACGGAGGAGTGTAGAACAATCGCCGATCGCATGAAACGCATTTGGGCAACACGATTGGTTTCGGCATTTCTGCCGGTCTTCCTTTCTTCCTCCACGGCCGGGGCTCTGGAACACCGCTATTGCGGGCGGGCGGAGGCATGGTTGGCGCCCTCGGACTCTTCGGCCCACAGGAAATACGCGCCGGACCGGGAGTTTGACATTCTCCACATCGCGCTGGACGTGACGCCGGACTTCCGCCAACGAACCGTGCGCGGTGAAACCACCGTGCGCTTTAAGCCCGTGGCAAGACCTCTTGCGGAATTGACACTGGACGGAGTTGACCTCGCAGTTGAATCTGTCACCGGATCGGAAAAGGTGGGCGCGTTTCAAGCAACGGAAAGGAACGTCATCGTGACCTTTGCGCAGCCTGTCGCCGTGGATAAAGAAACGACGGTCACGATCAAATACAGCGCCACGCCGCGGAAGGGCCTCTATTTCCGCACGCCGGAGATGGGTTACAAACCAGAGGACATGCACCTCTGGACGCAAGGCGAGCCAATCGAAGCGAGGCATTGGTATCCCAGTTTTGACGCGCCCAATGAAAAGTTCACGTCGGAGGTCACCTGCCGCGTCCCGGAGGGGATGGTGGTATTGTCAAATGGCCAATTGATGTCCGAAGAGAAGCAGGCCGGGTCTGACCTCGTAGCGGTGCGCTGGTCGCAGGACAAGCCGCACGTGAATTATTTGATATGCCTTGTGGCCGGACGCCTGAAGAAAATCGAGGACAAGTACAAAGACATTCCCCTGGCGTTTTACACCCCCGCGTCGCAGATCGCTTACGCCAGCAATTCCTTCAAGGGAACGAAGGCGATGATGGAGTTTTTCGAGAAGGAGATCGGCGTGCCTTATCCCTGGGCGAAATATTACCAGGTGTGCGTGGATGATTTCGGATGGGGCGGAATGGAGAACACCAGCCTGACGACGCTGCACGATCGCACGTTACACCCGGCGGAATTCGAGCCGCTGCGCAGCAGCACCGGCCTGGTGGCGCACGAATTGGCGCATCAATGGTTCGGGGATCTGCTGACCTGTAAAGACTGGGCGCACGTGTGGCTCAACGAGGGCTTTGCAAGTTATTATGATATTCTCTACGAAGGTCAGAGCGAGGGGCGGGAGGCGATGCTTTATAGTCTTTATCAAAGCGCGAAAACTATTACCGGCCATCCGGATCAGACCAACGCCGTTGTGCGCCGCGACTTCAATCACCCGGAGCAGCAGTTCGGTTACCAGGTTTATCCGAAGGGCGCATGGGTCCTGCACATGCTCCGCAGCCAGTTGGGCGAGGAGTTGTATCGCAAGTGCATCAAGACCTATGTCGAGCGGCACCAGTACGACACCGTGGTGACTGAAGACTTGAACGCGGTCATTGAGGAGGTTTCGGGCCGTTCCTTTGATCAGTTTTTCGATCAATATGTTTATCACGCGTCGCAGCCGGACCTGAACGCCACGCATTCATGGGATGAAAAGACGAAGCTGGCCAAAATCACTGTCGAGCAGAAGCAGAAGCTGAGCGAGGACGTCTTGCTCTTCAACGTGCCATTGACGGTTCGGTTCAAGACAAAGGGCACAAACACCGACCGCCGCTTCACGGTCAAGGAAAAAGCGGAGGATTTTTACTTCTCGCTCAGCGAAGGGCCGGAGATTGTGCGGATCGATCCTGACCTGACAGTCCTCGCCAGGATCACCTTCAACCTGCCGAACAACATGCTTTATGCGCAGCTTGCCGACAAATCAGACCTGGTCGGGCGGTTGCTGGCGGCCGAACAGTTGGGCACGAAGAAGGACCGAGGCGCGGTAGCGAAGTTGAAGGAGACGCTGAACAGCGATTCATTTTACGGCGTGCGGATTGCGGCCTCGCGGGCTCTTCGGGCGATCGACAGCGAAGAGGCTTATGAGGCGCTGTTGGCCTCGACATCTCAAGAGGACCCGCGGGCACGGCGGCAGGTGCTGGCCGACATCGCAGGATCGTATCGCGAGCGCTCCTGCAAACTTGCGCTCGACATTGTCGAGAAGGAAAAACATCCCGACATACGCGCGGGGGCTCTCACTGCCCTGGGCGCCTATCACAAACCTGAGGTCGAGGAAACGCTGGTGCGACAGTTGCGCTCCGAATCGTATAAAAACGTCGTCGCGGAGGGCGCGATCAACGGAATCCGCGCGCAGGGCGATGGGCGTTATGTCAAACCGCTGGCAGACGTTTTGCGGGAGGCTGACGGGAAGTTCACCACCTCCGGATATGTGCGCGGGTTGGAGACATTGGCATACATTGCGCGGCACGAGGAGAATAAGGACACGGTGCGCGAGTTTCTTGTCAACCACGTGGACCATCCAAAGGAACGTATCCAGGTCGCGGCGATCAACGCGCTTGGGACGCTGGACGATGCGAAGGCAATTCCTGTTTTGGAGAAATTCACAACCGCGTTGCGCGAAAGTCCCGAAAGGACTGCCGCGGAAAAGGCCCTGACACTGTTACGCGATAATCGACCGCCGCCGGTGGAATTGGGCAGCTTGCGCGGCGAAGTTCTGACTTTGCAAAGGGAAAATCGCGAGCTGCGCAAGGAGTTGGACGATTTGAAGAAACGTTTTGAAGCGCTCGCGAAGACGAACGCGCCGGCGGCAAAGCCGAGCTCGAAGTCAAAAGTAAAGCGGCCCTGACTCGACGTTCTGAATTGTCAGCCGTTTCGGAGGGAGCGCAGGATCTTCAAATTTTGAATATCCTCGTGGAGGTCGGCTGATTTCGGCGTTTCGAGGCAGCCGGGGGCGTCGCGGAAGCGAGGGTCATTGACGACGTGGCGGAACGCCTGTTTGCCGATTTTACCCTGGCCGATGTGGGCGTGGCGGTCAATCCGAGAACCAAGGTCCGTCTTGGAGTCGTTGAGGTGAAAGGCGACGATCTGCTCCAGTCCGACCAATGAATCGATTTCGGCAATAGCAGCGTCCCAGCCCTTGCGTGATCGAATGTCGTAACCGGCCGCGAACAGGTGGCAGGTGTCGAGGCACACGGCGAGGCGTTCGGGGTGGTTCACCCCTTCATAAATCGCGGCCAGGTGACGCAGGTCGTTGCCAAGGCAGGTTCCCTGTCCAGCCGTGTTCTCGAGAGCAATGCGCACGGGCGACGCCTTCGTGGCACGAGAGACCTCGTTGAGTCCGGCGATGATTTGCTTGAGCCCAGCCTCTTCGCCCCTGCCGAGATGAGCGCCCGGGTGCATGACCAAAAAAGGGAGGCCGAGGTCAGTAGCGAAGCCGATCTCCTGGATCAGGGACTTGACAGACTTGTCGCGGTTTTCACAAGCGGGCGCGCCAAGGTTAATCAGATAACCGGTGTGGCCAAACACGGCGGCCAGTTTTTGGGCCGAGAGTTCATTCGCGTATAGCGCGAGCTGATCTGGCGGGCACGGCTTGCCAAACCATTGCATGTTGTTCTTGACAAAAATCTGAATGATGTCGCAGCCGATCGAGATGCCGCGCTGGAGGGCTTTCCAGGCGCCGCCGCTGGACGACATGTGCGCGCCGAATTTCATGGAGTGATCGTATCGGGGAGGTCAACGGCAGTAAATTCGACATCAGCGGCCAGGTGTTTTGGGCGGCGTTGGCATGTTGGTCGCGCTTTCGCGGTAGGGTTTATTGGTGCGATACAGAGCGAGGCGTTCCTGCAGGATCGAAATATCTTCCGTGCCTTCGCCGCCCAGCGCGATGGCTTTGGCGACGGTTTGCTGAGCTTCGTTGAATCGGCCAACCTCAGCGTAGGCCATGGCCAGTGTGTCAAGAACAAGTGAGTTGTTTCCGCCCGTGAGTTCGTTGGCCGCCTCAGCCAGTTTCACGGCGTGCGCGCCGTTGCGAACGCTCGCGTCCTGGTCGGCGGCCAATAACCGCGCCAGAACCAGGAGGATTTGCACGTCATCGGGAGAGCGGCGCAAGGCTTCGCGCAGGTGAGCGACGCCCTGGGCCTTCTGGCCGCGTTTCACGCACGCCTTTGCCATCAACGAGTGCGGGCGCGGATCGTCCGGTGCAGCTCGAGCAGCAGTAAGGAAGTGTTGCATGGCCGGGTCGAACTGATCCATTTCCAGGAGGAGCATGCCAACGTTCATGTTGGCCAGCGGGGCGTGCGGCATCAGGCGCAGAACTTCGCGGTAATACACCAGCGCTTCGTCGTTTTTCCCGTTAGCCGAGAGGATATTGCCGATATTGTTGTAAACCTGGACGCTGGGCCGTATGCGCAAGGCCTCCCGATAATGGATCAAAGCTTCATCAAACCGGCGTTGTTCCTCCAGGGCCACCCCGAGATTGACTCGCGCAACGTGATTGTCGCGCGTCACGGCGACCGCGCGCGTGAACAGCGTTTCGCTGTCTTTCCAGTAGCCGAGTTGACGCCAGGTTACTGCGGCACAACCCAAAAGCGCCGCCACAGGCACGACCACAAGAGCAGACGCCGAGCGTCGCAACGGGAGGTGTACGGCGACGTCCCGGCTCAGGAATGCTATCGCGATAAACAGGCCGATAAACGGGAAATAGGTGTAACGATCGGCCATGGACTGACCGCCCACCTGCACAATGCCGATGACGGGAACGAGCGTGCCCAGAAACCAGAGCCAACCGACGAGCAAGTAGGGCTTGCGCCGCCGCCATTGCCACACTACCCAGGAAATCACGGCCAACCCGGCTGCGGCAATTGCTGCGGGCCACCATGGAAGGCGGTGTTCGAGCGGATAGATTACGCACAAATCAGTGGGCCAAAACAGCTTTCCGACATACCGGGCATAGGCAACGAGAGCATTGAGCAACCGCAGCGACAGCGGCCGCTGGTCAAAGTCCACCACAGCATCACTGACTTGCGCCTGGTACGTAATAACGCACGAAGCAACGGTGAGCACGAAGAAGGGCCATTTTTCCAGCAGCCGGAGTTGAAGGGTTGAAGGGTTGAAGGGTTGAAGGGTTAAGCGCTTTAATGGCCAGTAGTCGAGGAGAAGGAAGACGAACGGCAGCGTTACCAGCATTGGCTTGGCCATGAGGCTGAGCGCGAAGAAGGCGAGGGTGCAAAAACCCCAAACACCAAATCCCACAAACCAGGGAGATCTCGAACGACATGGGTTTGAAGTGTCGGCCACGGCAGTCTGGCGCGTGGCGTTCTGCAACCTTGGCTCGGTGATGAGGTTGGCTCCGCGCCAGCGCACGTAGCAGAGCATGGAGATGAACCCGAAAAACGTGCTCAGCACGTCCTTGCGCTCCGCAATCCATGCGACGGATTCGACATGAGTTGGATGCAAGGCAAACGCCGCAGCGATGAAGCCCGCCGCCCACATCACGCCCGTTAAGCGGAACATGAGCAGCGCCAGCACAACGGCGTTCGCGATGTGAAACAGGACGTTAACCAGATGCTGCGGACCGGGGTTGAGGCCGAACAGTTCGCAATCAAGCATGTGCGAAAGCCAGGTCAACGGATGCCAGTTGCTGACGTCCGTCGTGGTAAAGGCCCACTGAATTCCCTCCCCGCTCAATCCAGCCTGAACCGTTCGGTTCTCCGTGACATAGTCCGGATCGTCATAGAGGACGTAGTCATGCTGCCAAACGCGCAGATAAACCAACAATGTGAACAGCGTCAGGAGCAGACAGATCAGGCGCAGGCGAGCCATGAAGGCTGATTGTTGACAGAAGAAGGGCGATGACGCAATGACGCCGCGACCAATGAAACGCGTGTCGGCAGGCGCGGGATCACTGAAGGGTTGAATGGCGAGCATGGTTGAAAGAATGCCAGGTCGGTGCCCCTCGGATCGGCGGTCCGGATTGTCCGGATTTTCTCCGGTTTTTTTCCGGTTTTGGGTGGGCGAGACAAACCGTACGGCCAAGCGCGTACTCGTCGTAAGTTCTTGGCGGGTCAGTTTTAGTCAGTTTTGGCGAGGCAGTTAAATAAATGGGCAAAAGTGGACACCCCCTCCCCTGTTTCCGTCCAGGAATGTCCAGTTTTGTCCACTTTTGCCCGTCCGTGACGTGGCAAATCTCGTTTTTCGGATGGGAAATGGATGGGTTTTGGATGGATTTTGGAGTCGGATGTCCTCCCGGTGGCGAGAGGCCGCTGCAAACCGCAAGCGCGGAGGCTTGCGCTACACATATATAATAAATATAGCTCTGTCTTCACGCCTATATTATACCATAGGTTTTTGGCGGTCCGGGCGAGGAGGGGCGTTTTAACGTGCCTATACGTGCCAGTACGTGCCAGTACGCGCCAGTACGCGACAAAAAAGTTTTGATTTGCGGTTGACAAGATTTGAGAGGCTTACAGAAGGGCAACGAAGCGAACGAATAAGGTTCGTTGTAAGTGGCTTATCCTGAGCAGCTTACGATGGCAAGCGGCTGCGACGGTGATTCATCGCTTTTGCGCCGCGACCCATAGATTGCAAGCGCCGCGCCACTGCAAGCGGCGTAACTGCTATGACTTAGGGCTGCAGTTCTTCGACGACCTGATAGAACCCGGGCCCGCCGAAGACCGCGTCCAGATCCGTGTAAGTAGCCGTGTCTCCAACCGCCCCGCCCGCGGGATAGTCGATCTCGAGCGGGAACCAGGGATCGTTCAGCGCGACTTTGCGGTTTATTGTATAGGTCTTGCCCGCGATGGCGTTCCAGGAAAAGGAGAATCCGGCAAGCGCGTCAAACGCGAGATTCGTCATGCGGATGGGCACGCGAAAGGAGCGGGCCGGGCTGGGCACAGTGCTGTTAAAGCCGCTGGAGCTGACATAAAAATCGTCGAATAAAAGCTTGTTTGTGCCCTGATTCGCGTCGAGGGCTGAGAAGAAGATGTAGATGAGATTAGTGCCAGGCGTACCCAGGGCGGGATCAATGTTCACTGCGTCCCGGTCGGCGGTAAAATCACTGAACAAGGTTGTGCGAGGCCCTCCTTCCTGCGCGAGATGAACCGAATAGCGGTCTCCGCCCATTTGAACGCCGCCGGCGACGTCGAAGGGCCGGTTTTCGGCATCGATCCAGACATTGTAAACTTTGCCTGCCTCGATGGCATCAGGGGCGAGCGAATAAGCTGCACCCACGCCGTTACGCGCTGATATGGAGGCCATGGCAGCGCCAGCAGTGCGATCGATTCGGATATAGGGACCGATATTCCCGGCGAAGTCGCCGTTGAAGCGGATCGGCCGTTCGGTAAGGCCGAGCGTAATTCCGATGGTGCTGACCGGGTCTTCGACCGACAGGCGGAAGAAGAGGGTGGCACTTTGACCTTCGTTTAGTGCCAGCGAATTCAAACGAATGGCGGCAAGGTCATCGCCATCGCTGTAGCCCATGACCTGATTGGTTTCTGTTGCCAGGACCGAAAATACTCCTTCCGGATTGAGAAAGTTGGCCTGACCGAGAACCTGGCCCAAGGGGAGAAACTCAAAGTTCTCAACTAAACGCCAGTTGGGTGCGATCCCCGTCACCACGCGTATCTGCACTTGCTTCGTCAGCATTTCCTGACCGCGTGTTGCGGTGAAAATGAAGGTGGTATCCTGATTGACGGTCACCTCAATACTGCCGACACCGAACTGGCTGTTGGGCGTCACGTCACCCACCCCCGGACTGATCGAGAGCATCGCGTCCTTGCTGGCGTCCCATCGCAGCGTGACCTTATCACCTTGCGCGACGGCCGCAAAATCCGCGCTGAAGCTTTTGATTTCCAACGGCTGTGTGCCGCCGCCGATGCTCGGAACGCCGTTGTTTTTCACATCATTGATTTCCGCTTCGCTCAGGGGCCGTTTCCACAGCGCCACCTCATCGATCAGCCCGGTGATCCAGTGCGATGCCGATGCCCGCAGGATACCCCCGATCGTCGTGTCGTTGAAATTCCATGTTATCCCCGCTCGCTTCGGCGGAATAGCCAGGCCATCCGCCACGCCGTCAAGGTAGATCGTCCGCGATCCATCCGCCTGTTGGACGAAGGCAAAATGATGCCACGTGCCGTCCAACGGTTGGCCAACGGTTCGCAGATGAGCCACCTCTTCTCCGGCCTGCCGAAAATACAAGTCCACGCTGTTATCTGCCGCCGTGCTGTGCGTACCAAGATTGAACAACGGATCGCTTAAGCCCGTGTTCGCTTCCGAGAAGAACCTCAAATCGGCCTGTCCGGCTCCGGTCGCGTTGATCCATAGCGAAATGGTGAAAGCTGCGTGCTTGTTGATGGGCAGGTTATCGGCGGGCGCGTGTACTCGGCTCAGTAAGGTCCCGTTTGCATTAACGAAGCTGAAGCAGTTGCTGACATAACCCATGACTAGATTTGCCGCCGTCAAATTGTTCAAGTCCATGTCGTAGCCACTGACGACATCCGGCGTCTTGGTCCCTTGAACCACGTCGAGCGGCCAGTGGGAAACAAGGTCATTGGTGAGGCTCTGCCCTGAAGCGCGTCGGCTGGTGATAACCAGGAGGAGAGCCGCGGCCGCAATCAGAAGCAGATTTCGAAGCGAGAAGTAGAATCGCGTCTTCATAGTATAAAACGGGCTGAACAACTCGATCGTACCATTAACTGGCCGTCCTTGGCTACAGTTTTTTTTGCGGCAAAAATGCCCATCGATGCTCATCGTCGCAGAGGGATCAAAACAGTCTTGGTTTGGGGCCTGCCGTTCCTGTGAACGGAAGCGGCCGGCGTCTGGCCGGTCAAAAAGAGAAACCGCCACCGACATGGTCCCGAAATAATCCCTTGCAAGGGCGAGGTATTGATGCTAAGTTCCGCGCTCGAGTTCCGTTTTGACTCTTTTAACTTTTTTAACGATCTAACGTTTAGCGTATGGCACGATTTTGTGAATTGACAGGCAAAGGCCCGATGAAGGGCAGCATTATCTGGCGCAGCGGCAAGGCCAAGAAGCAAGGTGGCATCGGCACGCACGTGACCGCCATCACCAAGCGGCGCTTTCTCCCAAACCTGCAGCGCGTCAAGGCGGTTATCAATGGCGAGGTGCGGTATGTGCGCGTGTCCACCACCGCGATCAAACAAGGGCTGGTCACCAAAGCGCCACGCCGGACATGGAAAAAGCCAGAAAGCTCGAAGAAGTAATTCTGACTTGCGAATTCGAGCGAGGCTTGCGGCCTCGCTTTTTTGTGTTTGCACGCGCCGAATTGTAGCGCGTAGCGAGCCTACTTCATCCGGTCGAAATTCTTCTGGAGAATCTGCCAGTCCTTCAGGCCTTTGGATTTTTCCTGCGCACCCGCGTTGATTTTCGTTTCGTTTGCGTTCTTGGTCGGACGATTGACTTTGTAGAAAATGCCGAAGTAACCCGGGAAAGCCGCGTCCGCCAGTTTGTAAGCGGCCATTTCGTCCGTGACATCGTGATCGGTCGGCACTGTGTTGAACACGCCGCCCTTGCGCGGGTTCGAGGCGTCAAACGCGCCTTCGTAAAACTCGACGCATTCGCTCAAACACTCAATGACACTAAAGCCGTCGTGATCCATCGCGGCTTCCATCATCTGAAGCACGTGGTTGGGATTTGTATGGGTCGTGCGCGCGATAAAGGTCGCACCCGCCGAAACGAGTTGCTTCATCGGGTTGATCGGATGATCGACCGCGCCCCAGGTGTCAGTCTTGCTCTTGAAACCTAGCGGCGAAGTGGGGGAAGTCTGCTTTTTTGTCAAGCCATAGACCCAATTGTCCATGATGACATAGGTCATCTTAATGTTCTTGCGGGCGGTGTGATTCAGATGATTGCCCCCAATCGAGAAGGCGTCGCCGTCGCCGCCAAAGACAAACACGTGCAGGTCAGGCCGGGTTAATGAGATCCCGCTGGCGAAGGGAAGCGCCCGTCCATGAATGTAGTGCGCCCCGTGCGCTTGCACGAAGTATGGAAAGCGGCTCGAGCAGCCGATGCCAGCGACCGTCGTGATGTTCTCGTGCCAAACTTTGCGCTTCTCAATCAGTTTGAAATAAAGCGCCAGCACCGAAAAGTCACCGCAGCCGGGACACCACGTTGGGTGATCGGCAGCGATCTCCTTTTTGGTCAGACCTTTGCGTTCGTCGGTGGCTAAAGCTGGCGGGTTCACGGCAAGGATATTGCCGCCGCGAACTGGCATTTCGAGTTTAGTGGTGTCGCTCATGGTAAAATCTCAATTACGTTTTCTTGTCGTGAAGTACGTAAGCGTGCGTGGATTTAGCGCCAGCCGCCTGGGACTGGGCCGCATCGGCGAGCATCGCCTTAAAACGGCGAATCGCGTCCGTGAGAGACGGATACACTTCATCGTGTCCGACGAACGGCGGCGTGTCGGGGAAGTTCTCTGAGACGCCTGTCTCGCGCGTGGGGTGGTATTCGATCACGAACTCGCGTTCACCGATGGAAACCCAGAAAAAGCAGACCCCGGACGGAAGCGGGTCATACTCCATCCACGTTACCGGGTAGGTGCGCACCACCTCGGCGATTAGTTCTAGAAACTCAAGGGGCGCGCTCATTTTTACCCTCTTTGTGGAGTTCCAAGGTTCTCAAGCGAATGTGAAATACGGAAATAGAGCCGTTGGAACCGCAGACAATGCGATGTCGGCGGGTCGTGGCGCGAACAATCCCATTGGGAAAGCGTTTCACACTGTCTTCCTGCGGCGCATACATCCGACCTGTAAAGAAGCGGGGTGGCGGATCCTGGCGCGGCAGCGGACACAAGTCGTCTTCGACTTCTTCGATCATTCGAGATACCAAGGCGAGCGCCTCCTCCGCATTGCTCGCGGGAGGCGCGGCCTCCAGCCTGCGGAAGAACTCTTTCAAGCGCTGTTGTAAATCCATCCAGAACAATCATTCTGCCGTTCTCCGAATTATAGCTTTTTCAGTCCCTCCGTGACGTTGGTTTTGGCGCGCTGTAAAATATCCTTCACCTTCCACGTGAGGCCGTCGGTTTTGGTGATGCCGCGAATCTTAGGGTCGCAGAAGCGCGCCCGGAGCAGGCCGGCCAATTGACCATACCCGTAGAGTCCTTCGTCATTCATCTCGACGACAAAGACGTGATTGAATCCCGAAAAAATGTTCTCCAAACCGGGCGGCAGCGGGCTGATATAGCGGATATGCACCGCCGATACGCTATCGCCCGCGGCGCGAGCGCGATCGACGGCTTCGCGGATCGGTCCCTGCGTCGAACCCCAGCCGACCAGTAGAACGTTGCCTTCGGGCGGACCATAAACCTGCGGCACCGGCAACGTGGCCGCGAGCGATTGCAATTTTTTGCGGCGTTTGGCGGTCATCTGTGTGTGCAGCTTTGGCGAACCGGTGGGATGGCCCATCTCGTCGTGCTCAAGACCGGTCGCGATCGGGTACTTGCCGCTCATGATACGGGTGCCTGGAGCGAGGTGGTGTGTGACGCCATCGGCCGCTTCCAAGTCATATGGCTTGTGATCCGGAACAGGAGCGAGGTCGGGCGAAATGTCCTGGCAGACCTTTTCAAGATTGGGCTCTCCAAAAGCTTCAATGCGCGTCGCAATCGCCTGGTCGCTCAAGATGAGCACCGGCACGCTAAACTTTCGGGCGATATTTACGGCTTCAATGGCGGTATAGAAACAGTCTTCAACATTGGCGGGCGCCAGCACTACGCGCGGGCAATCGCCGTGGCCGCCGTAAACCGCCAGGTTCAGATCGGACTGCTCGACATTCGTTGGCATGCCCGTCGAAGGACCGCCCCGTTGAATATCGCAAACGATCAGCGGCATTTCCGCCATTACCCCCCAGCCGATCGCTTCGGTTTTCAGGGAAATCCCAGGACCGCTGGACCCTGTCACTGCGACCCGGCCCGCGTAACTGGCGCCCAGCGCCATCGAGATCGACGCGATCTCATCCTCGCATTGCACGAATGTGCCCCCATACTTCGGCAACTCGCGACGCAGCAGTTCCATGACATCGGACCACGGCGTGATCGGATATCCGGCGCCGAAGCGGACCCCGCCGGCAATCAACCCGTACGCGAGCGCCTCGTTACCGTTCATGACGACCTGGTGCCGGTCCTTCTTCTGGCTCTCCAGCAGTTGAAAAGTGTCGATGACATTGCCCAGCGCGTAGTTATAGCCGGCGTGAAATGCCGCCAGCGCGTTGTTCACAATGCTCTGGTCTTTGCCCCCGAAACGTTCCTCGATCAGTTTCGTCAGCTTTGGCACATTCAGGTCGAACATCCGGGCGATCAACCCCAGCGCGTATATGTTCTTCCCTTTATCTTTGGCGGTGCCGCCAATCGCCTCGACAGTCAGCCCTGAGATAGGCACGCCGATGTGGTGATATTCCTTTTGCCATTCGGGATTCGGCTCCACATGGTCCGAGTCAAAGAGAACGATTCCGCCTTTCTTCAGCGAATCGATGTGGTCCTGGTAGGAATGCTGATAAAACGCCAGCAACACGTCCGCTTCGTCTCCGGCGCTTAGGACCTCGCCAGAACCGATCCGAACCTGAAAAATCGACGGCCCCCCAGAGATGGTGGACGGAATCGTCATGAACGTCATCACCTCTTGTTCGCTGCGGCCCGCCAGCCGGGCCAGAAATCCCCCAATCGCCTGGATGCCATCCTGGGAATTACCCGCGATGCGGATGATCGCCTCGGAGACTTTGGCGACCTTTGGAGCGCCGCCGGTCGGGGCGGCCGTTATTGTCGAGTCACTCATGAAAGTAAAATTAAAATACCTGATGGAAACTGAGCAGGAGTTTCGCCATTCAGCCCCATCGCACGTACTGAAAGAAGCCTAACATTCGTGACGTCACAGTCAAACCATAAGCTACGTTGTTGCGGCACAAGAGCTTACGCCGAAAGAGCAACAGCTTTTCTTGATCAGGAGCCATGCCGCATTAGCTACCTTAATGATCCAGGCTGGGACACCCATCGTTGACAATGACGAAGCACTAATGACGAATTCGGGTTTCGAACATTCGGGCTTCTTTCGTCATTAGGAATTAGAGCTTCGTCATTGTCGCGGCCATTTAAGCGGCGGCCAGGATTCACCGATATCCAGCTATGGTTAGCGCCGACCAGCAATCAATCCTCAATTTTTTGCAGTGCAGTCCAGACGCATATTTCTCCGCGATGGAGATCAGCCGCAAGGCCGGGAGCCGCAAGCAGTTTGCCGAGAATCCCCGCTGGGCCGTCCACCCCCTGCGCCATCTCCTTGACATGAGGCTGGTCGAGCGGGATGAGCAAGCGCACTACAGGATCGCCCCTCCTCCGACC
>JAKEEH010000477.1 GCA_022616725.1 Limisphaerales bacterium
CGAGCTAGCGCGATTTTCGCCCGCAAAACAAAGGTAAAACCGCACGCCGTTGAAATCACTGAGCCGCTGCGGCCGCAGCCGGATGGCACGCCAACGCTGGACGTCAGGTCTTTCCGGCTGGGCTGCTGGTGAACGACGACACCTGACTGTTTGTACATCGGACAAGGATTCGGTGCCGGCATCCTTGACGCGACCCGCAGCGGCTTTGTATAAAGTATGCCGTCCCAGTTTGGAAACGAGTCATGTTAGTGAGTCTTTCACTGCGTTCACCTATGAAAACGATACTCCGTCGGTTTATTCTGGTTTCAATTGCCTGTGCGTTCTACCCAGTTCACGCGGCCAATATCGTGTGGATCAGCGACGCGCCCGCCGGCCTTGGGCCATTTTTTCCAACAAATGACCCTGCCATGTCGGACCATGGTTGGATTGTCCTGCTGCAAAATGCCGGCCACAACGTCATTCGGTACAATCCGCCCGATGGGGGAGCGAACGCCATGCCGCAACCTGATGTGGACGCGCTGAACACGAACGACCTGGTGATCCTGGGGCGAACGTTTGGCAGTGGCGCGGTTCAAGTGGTGCCACAGGTCACGCAATGGAACAGCGCCGTGACCAAACCCGTTTTGACCATTAACGCATATTTGGTGCGCGCCAACCGCATGGGCTGGTGTGTTGGCAACACGCTGCCCGATGGCGTTCCGACTCCTGTGACCGCCCTCGATCTGAATGATCCGGAAACGGCCTTCATTTTCAGCGGGGTCGCCATGAACGGGAATACGACCGTGGAGGTTTATGATGAGGCGCTGGACCGGAATACCAGCCAGATTGTCGAAGGCCCCGTGACGGGAGGCACGGTGCTGGCTCAGGCCACATTTGTGCCTTTGGGCGGCACGACTCCCACGACCGTGAATATAATCATGGAATGGCCGGCCGGCACTCCAGTTCGCGGAGGGGCCGATATTCTGGGCAGTTACCGGATATACTTGGCTGCGGGCAGCCGCGAGGCAGCGGGCGCTTCGGTGCCGGGCACCTCGGGCAGGGAGAATCTTACGCCAACGGGTGAAGACATGTTTCTGAAGGCGGTCGATCTCGCACTCAACAATGGCATCGTTCCGAGCAACCCAACCGATCCGGTCGGTTTCCGCACGCATCCGCCCAGCCTTACAATTGACGAGGCCTCCTATGCTCCGGCCTCATTCACCGCTATCGCCACGGGCGCGCCACCGCGCACGCTGCAGTGGCAGCGCAGCGATGGCGCCGGGGGATTCACGAACATCCCCGGGGCGATTTCCACGCCTTATGTCCTCGCGCCGGTGCGCGCGACCGACAGCGGCGCGATGTTCCGCGCGGTTGTCAACAACGCTTTCAGCGCTGCCACGAGCCAGGTGGCGACTTTAACCGTGAATGCCGACCTGGTTGCTCCGACTGTGCGATCGGTGAGCGGCACGGAGTCATTCCTCGATATTTTGGTGAAATTCTCGGAGCGGATGGAACCCGTGACGGCGGGCAATCCGGCAAATTATCAATTGAACGGCATGGCTTCGATTACAAACGTGGTTCTGTCCGAGAACGGATCCAATGCGCTGGTCCGGGCGAATTTTCGTTTGGCTGAAGGAACCACTTATATGTTGACCGTAGGCAACATGACTGACAGCGCGACGGCGGCGAACCCGCTGGCGGGCACGACGCTGCCGGTGACGACGTTTTGCGTGCAGCCCGGCTACCTGCGCCGGGAAATCTACTCGGGTTTTGGCGGCACACTGGTGGCCGACCTCACGAACCACGCGACATTCAAGGCTGGAACTCCCGCGGGCGGGGTCAGCCTTTTGGACGTTTTTGAAACCGGCGTGAACCAACTCGATAATTATGGCACGCGTGTCTCGGGATACGTGATCCCGCCGGAAACCGGGAACTATACTTTTTATCTCGGCACCGACGATTCGAGCGCGCTCTATCTGAGCCCGGATGACAATCCCTACAACAAGGTGCGCATCGCAGCCGAGAACTCGTGGGGACCATTTCGCATGTGGACGGGAGATCGCACCGGAGGGACGCGCGGGACACCACCGTCAAATATTTCGTTGCCCATACCGCTGGAAGCCGGCCAAAGATACTATATCGAGATGTATCACAAGGAAGGCACCGGCGGCGACCACATCAGCGTGACGTGGCAATTGCCGAGCGAGCTCACCGCCCCGGCCAACGGGACGCCCAGCATTATCACGAATCTGCACATCGCGGCGATCAATCCATGCGCGCCCATAACCATTACCCAGCAACCGCAAACCCAAACTGTGCCCGAAAACCGGTATGTTATTTTCAGCGTCGCTTACACGACGCCAGTATCAAACCTGGCGACTCGATACCAATGGCGCAAAGACGGCGTCGCAATTCCCGGAGCAACCGGCGCGACCTACACAACTCCGTTGACGCAGTTGAGCGACAGCGGGTCAATGTTTGACGTGATCATTGTCGTGCCCGGCGGCTCGAACGTCAGTTCATCGGCGGAGTTGACCGTGATTCCGGACACGGAGCCACCGTTTATCGTCTCCGTCGGGAGTGTGGACGGGTTTAGCATCGGCGTTTGCTTCCACGAATTGGTGGATACCAATGCGGGCGCGACGGCGGTCGATTTCTTTGCTTACGAAATCAACGGCGGGGCCGACATCCGGGTCACCAATGTCGTGGCGCGTGCCGATCAGCGTTCGGTTCAGCTTCAGTATGAATCTCTTACCGGCACGGGTGTGCCACTAAGCGGGCAATTCGTCGTGAAAGGAATCGCTATCAAGGATATCAAAGGCAATGGCGAAGGGTTCGAGTCGTCCGGGACAAACACGGTGTTCGGCGCTGCGGCCGATCTCGGCCTTCCGATGAGCCCGGGCAGCAATTTCACTTGCGATAACTCCAGCTTTGAACTCGTCGCTTCAGGCACGGATATCTGGGGCAACGCCGATCAAGGCTATTGGGCTTACCGGTCCGTCACCGGGGACTTCGACGTTCGCGTGCGCCTTGAATCGCTGAGCCTGCCCGCGACCGCCGGGCCGGCCACGATCGCCAAAGGCGGTCTCATCGCCCGGGAAAGCACGGCCGACAACAGCCCGAGTGTTCACCTGCTGGCCAATCCGCTGCCGCCGGGAAGAAACCTCGTTGAAGCCGGCCGCCGCACGACCCTCGGAGGCACGACTGCCAACTGGGGAACGAACGTCACCGCTCTGAACATTCCGCGTTGGCTGCGCCTCACGCGAACCGGCAACAACTTCGCCGGTTACGTGAGTGTGAATGGCGCGGACTGGAATGTGTTCGCCACGGGAACGCAGACTCTACCGCAAACGCTGCTTGTCGGAATGGCGGCCTCTGCTCACACGAATTCAACGCTTGTCACCACTGGGCAGTTTAGCAACTTCTCGATTATTCAGGGGGCGGCCCAACCCACCATCGGTGGCCTGAACTATAGCAGCGCCGGTGGCGGCAGTTTCACCGGTTCTTTCGCGACCGAACCGGGCGTGATGTACCGAGTCGAATACAAGAATACGCTGGCCGACGTCAACTGGCAGTTGCTCACCACCGTGGTTGGCGACGGGACTACGAAGCCGTTTAACGACCCGGCTCCGCTGCCTCCGACGCGATTCTATCGTATAAAGATCGAATAAAATCGCTCGCCAACCCTCACGAAAGCAAAAGACCGGGCCGAAACCCGGTCTTTCATTCGTGGGTTTAAAGCGTGCGCAGTCGGTAGAATCGCTGAGGCTGATCCGCAGGCAAGGTGACGCAGTGGTTGCTCCCCACGATTGTTGGCACCGCGTTGACGGGCGCCCACTGGATCACGGGGCTCAAGCTCGTCGCTTCCTCGAGGATGAACGGCACGCACATCACCGGCCAGCAGATCATGACCGAACTGCCTTGTCGCTGGATGCTCACGCCTGGGTTCAGTCCGACGGCGACGACGGCTTGACCGGTCGCCGTTATCACGTTGGTCCCGTAATTTGCCGTCACGACGGCTGTGTTGGTCACACACGCTGTGCAAGGTTCAGGGATGAACAGGGGCCCCTTCTGCGGTGAATTGTGCTGGTCGAGGACGGTGACGCCGCCATAGCCACTGGGACCGAACGCTGCATTGCTCACAATCACCGTATAGGTCATGTGATACTCCCACAGCGGGCTGTTCGGATCGCTCAAGGCGGGAGAGTTGTTGGTGCACGCCGACAACTCCGAGAGGAACGGCTGTTTGTTCAGGTTCTCGGTCAGGGAGGTCGAGAAGAACAGCAAATGGGCAGCGTTGCCAATGGTGATGCTTCCGTCACCGCCGTTGACGCCGCGAGTGCCGTAGCCCGACGGATAGGCAGGGTTCTGTGTTATGTAGTCCTGCCCGAACTGCAGAACAACCTCGCTCGCCCCATTTTTGAACTGGAAGACTGCGTGGTCGCTGTTCAACAGATCCTTGAAGGTATGGCCGCGCGGCTCGGGCCACCCAATCACATCCGTCCCATACGTATTGTCGTTGACGAATGTACTCTGTATGAACGTGACTTGAATGTTCCCGTTGTCCAGGAGTTGCGGAATGATCAGGCCCGTTTGTTCGCCGTTGACGTTGTTACAGATCTTGATCGGCAGCAGCAGGGTCTTGGTCAAGGTGGAGCTCGCCCCCGGCGCCAGGCTGGGAATGGTGCCGACTACGAAGTCATCAGACGGGACGTCGGGTGTCGCATTGTCGTCCACGACAGTGACGTTGGCCAGGACCTGGGCGCCGCAGTTGCTTACCGTGTAGGTATAGGTGACAGTGCCCGCAATCGGCATCGCCGTCGGGCTGGCGGTTTTGACGAGGCTTATGCACCCTTCGCAGTTGGAACCCGGATCGTTGATCGTCACGGTGAAGTTGCAGCTATCGGAGTTTCCGCAGGCGTCGGTCGCCGTGCAGGTGACGGGCGTAATGCCCTTCGGGAACGTCGAGCCGCTCGGGGGGTTGCAAACCAGTGTCACACCCGAGCAATCCGAGGTTGTGAGGTTATAAACCACATTGCTCTTGCCGCACTGCCCCGTGTCCGTATCGCCGACGATATCAGTGCAGGTGATCGTCGGTGCCGTCTGGTCATCGACCGCGATGATCTGGGTGCACATCGCGCTATTGTTGCACAGATCCGTCGCCCGATACGTGCGGGTAATGAGATAACGGTTGACGCACGTCTGGCCGCTGATCACGTCGCCCACGTGCGTGACTGTGACATCGCCCGGGCAATTATCGGTAGCGATCACGCTCGCGGGGTTCGGCGCCGGCACATCTGCCGCGCAAGAGACCGTTAGCGGCGCGAAGCAGGTGATCGTGGGCGCTGTCTGGTCATCGACCGCAATAAGCTGGGTGCAAGTGGCCGTGTTGCCGCAGTCATCCGTCGCGCGATAGGTGCGAGTGATGAGATACCTGTTGGCACAGCTCTGGACGCTGATGACGTCGCTGACATGCTCGACGTTCGGAGAGACGGCGCAATTATCGCTGGCGACGACACTATTATTAACATCGTTATTAACATCGGGAGCCGGGACTTCGCTCGCGCAGGAAACACTGAACGGGTTCGGGCAGACAATGCTTGGCGGGGTCGTATCATTGACCGTGAACACCTGAGTGCAGGTGGCCGTATTGCCGCAGTCATCGGTCGCCGTGTAGGTCCGGGTCACCGTCCCACCGCAAGCGCCGCCCACCAGGGGTCCGGTGGAGGACGTGATCGCCACATCCGTATCGCAGTTGTCCGTCGCGGTGGCTCCGCCCGCTGCCGGAATGTCCGCCAG
>JAKEEH010000478.1 GCA_022616725.1 Limisphaerales bacterium
GAGGCGTCGGTGGACAGCCAGTTGGCCGCTCTCCCGTTCGTGGAGCACAATCCGTTGTGGGCTGGCCCGATGAGAAATCCGGGTTATGGCACGACCAACGCGGCGTTGCTGCATCCAACGAACGGCATTTTTTTGGTCACACGGCTGGATGGACCAACTGCTGACGTCGCCGCAGGAATGATCCACAAGGCGATGGAAGCCGAGACCAATGGCCTTTGGGGCCGCGTTTACATTGACGCTCGAGGGGTCACCAACGGAGGCTATGCGCAGGGGGACGAGTGGTTGCGTCAAATGGCCGGGCTGGCTCGGGCTTCAGGGTTTGAGACCGAGGTGGATCAGGAGGCGGCGACGTGGTCAGCCGGCTATCCGATGAGTCAGATTGCATTTTACGCGGGGTGGTACGACTGGAACGCCTCGGGGCCGTTCACCCGTTCGCAGGTCGAATTCATGCCGGGCGCGTTTGCTTATCACCTGCATTCTTTCAGCGCCCAGACTGTGCGTTCGACCAACGCCAATTGGGTCGGGCCGCTGCTCCATAAAGGCGCAACCATCACGATGGGCAACGTGGACGAGCCATATCTGGCGTTGACTCCGGACCTCCCGGTGTTTTTTCATCGGTTCATCTCCGGGTTTAACTTTGCCGAGGCGGCATGGGCCTCGGCCAACTCGATTTCCTGGCAAACAGTGATGCTGGGCGATCCATTATACCGCCCTTACGGACAAAGGTACGAACAGACCGTGAAAGACCTGGAACGGCGGCGCAGCGCTCTTTTGGAGTGGCCGATCGCGCGCGATGTCTCCGTTCGCCTGGCCCGAGGCGAAACCGCCGATGAGTTGATTGCATATCTCGAGAATCCTCCGGTTGTGAACGTCACTCGGCAGAGCGCCGTGCTCACCGAAAGGCTGGCCGATTTGTATTGGGGCAAGAAAAAACTTTCCGACGGGCTGGACTACTACGAGGCGGCGCTGAAACGATACCCATCTCCGCAACAAAAGGCGCGGCTGCTCCTGCTGTTGGGACAACGCCGCACGCTATATGGCCCGGACCAAAAGGCGATGCAGTTTTACCAGCAATTCCTGACGGAATATCCGGATTATCCGGACAAACTCAGCGTCTATCAAAAACTGCTGCCGCTTGCACAGAAGACCGGGGACAAAAAGGAAGTTGAACGGCTTGAGGCCGAAATCAAACGGCTGAGCCCAGTGACTGCGCCGGCGGCGGGCGCAGCAAAGTGAGCCCTGCTCAGGACAATTTTATCGTTGCTCCTCAAATGCCTTCCAGCCCTTTGAGGTATGCGAGGATCAAATCGGGCAAGTCGTTGCTGTAACCACCTTCGAGCAGACTGAAGACCGGGGTGCCGAGTTTGCGGATCGATTCGCCGAGCCAATGGTAGTCCTCCGCCTCCAATGTTTCCTGTGCCAGCGGATCGCGCGCGTAAGCGTCGAACCCGGCGGAGACCGCGACGACATCCGGCTTGAACTTTTTCAGGTCATCCAGTGCTTTGTTCAGCACTGTTCTATACTGTTCCCGCGGCGTCTCGGGCGCGACTGGATAATTGAAGCAGTTACGCCCGACGTTCTTTGTGCCAGTGCCCGGGTAGCAGGGATGCTGGTGAATCGAGAAAAAGGCCGCCCGCGGATGATCGAGAAGAATCGCTTCGGTGCCGTTGCCGTGGTGCACGTCGAAATCATACACGGCGACGTTGTGCGCGCCCGTCATCAGCGCTTCGAGCACCGCAATCGCGATCGAATTCAGAAAGCAAAATCCCATTGCGCGGTCGCGGGTGGCGTGATGACCGGGCGGGCGCATAAGGCTGAACACCGCTTCGCCCGCGCGCGCTTCGGTTAGCGCCTGCAAGGCCGCGCCCACGGAACGCTGCGCGTGCGCGAAGATATCGGGATAGGCTGGAGTGTCGCCGTCGAAGTCCGCCTCCGCTTTTTTCACGCGGGCGAAATGCTCCTTCGAGTGAACGCGCAGGATTTGTTCATCTTCAACAGGGAGGGGCGCAGCCCACGCGATAGGCAGGTCCTTTTGCGCACGGAGTTTCTCCAGCGTCTTGCTGATCCGCGAAGGCCGCTCGGGGTGGGCCAGGCGCGAGTAACCCGTGCAGCGCTCGTCGGTGACAATTTTCATGGCGCGAGTGTGGCGCGCGCCTGGTATTTTTGAAGCTAAATTGAGCGACGCTCAGACAGTCCGTTCGGTGTCGCCATCAGGTTTCACGCCGGCAAAACTGCTCTGGCCGGATTGATCGATCGCTTCTTCAGTGCCGCGATTGTCACGAAATCCGCTTAGCTCACCCTGGGGCGCGGGCGCGCCGGAACGCTGCTTGCCCGGGCGCGGTTGGGACTTTGTCGCGCGCTGGCCTTCGGGCGAATAGCCGCGCGTGGGCACTTGCACGCACGTGCAACCCGTTCCTTCGGCGCAGCCCTGGCAGCAATATGACTGGCCCTGAAAGGTGTATCCTTCTCCCGGCCATTGATTCTTCCGCATCTGACAATTCGGACAGAAAGGCTGCGGTGTTCGGACGGCCCTTCGGCGCTTTACGCGCTTCTCCATAACCAAAAGATAACCTTGTCCGCCCGAATCGAAATGGGTGTTTCACCCCGAGAAAGGGACACGCGGAGCCGCTTCTTCCCGGAGCTTCGACATATCCGTGGTGTTTGGCGCTTGCGTGCCTGGGGTTTCCTTCGGCGGCCAGTTCGTGATGATGCGCGCTCCCCGTTTGTAGGTGAAGTAGGAGTAAACCCATTGCATGAAGACGGCGAGCCGGTTTCGGAAGCCGATCAGGAACACCAGGTGCACGAACAGCCACGCCAACCATGCAATGAAGCCGTGCATCTTGATTGGACCGCTGTAGGCGACGGCCGCCGAGCGCCCGATGGTGGCCATCGTTCCCTTGTCCCAATATTTGAATACTGACCGGGGCGCAGCGCCAGGGCCCATCGACAGATCGTCTTCGATGATGTGGGCCACGTGGGTAGCCATCTGCATGGCCGCCGGAGAAACGCCTGGGACGGGCTTGCCGTCGTCCTGCAACACGAGGGCCATGTCACCGATGGCGAACACATTGGGATAGCCTGGAAGGCTCAAATCCGGATGCACCTTGACACGCCCGGCGCGGTCCAGTTCGACGCCCAATTTGCGCGTCAATGGACTCGCCGAAACCCCTGCGGCCCAAAGAATGTTCGCGGCGTGAATCGTTTCGCCGCTTTCCAGATGCACCGCCGCTCGCTCGATGGATTTGACGCGGCAGGACGTTCGCACCTGCACGCCCAAACGTTCCAACTGTCGGCGCGCACTTTCCGAAAGGTCCGGCGGCATATGCGAGAGGACCACAGGCGATCCTTCGATCAAAATCACTCGCGCCTTCGCCGGGTCGATGTGATCAAAGTCGCGCCGCAAGACGTAACGCGCGAGTTCGGCGCACGCCCCCGCCAGTTCCACACCGGTCGGTCCGCCGCCTACGATCACGATGGTCATCAGCGCGTCGCACGCCTTTGGGTCGGGCTCGGTCTCGGCGCGCTCAAAGGCGAGCAGCAAATCCCGGCGCATGCGCAGCGCGTCTTCGAGCGACTTCAAGCCGGGCGCAAACTCCTCCCACTCCGGGTGGCCGAAGTAACTGGTCACTCCGCCGAGCGCGAGCACCAGGTAGTCGTAGCTCAACGCGTTTTGCTTCAGCAGGACGCGCCGGGTGGGTAGGTCGAAGTCGGCCACTTCATCGAGCAGCACCGAGAGATTCGGCGCGTCGCGCAAAATGGAGCGAATCGGCTGCGCGATTTCGGGCGCGGACAATCCGGCGGTTGCCACTTGATACAGCAGCGGCTGGAAGAGGTGATGGTTCGTGCGATCGACAATGGTAACGCGCGCGTCCGGATGTCGAAATTTCTTGCAAAAGGTCAATCCTCCAAACCCCGCGCCCAAAACCACGATATGTGCCTTCCCATCGCCCGCCATGCGCGACACTGTTTGTGATGCTCACATTGGCGTCAAGCGATGGATCACCGGAAGATCGGGGTTGGTTGGTTTCGGCTCTCCAACTCGAGTTAAGCGGGCACCAAATCAAATACTCGTCAAACCCGCCGGCATCGCCGTAATATTAGGGTACTATGAAACTGCTTCATTTCGGCTTGCTCTGCGCGCTTTCAGTTTCGGCGGGCGCCAGCGACGTTAAGGCTCCTGAGGGCTGGCAGACCGGCGCGCCACGCGAGGAAATCCGGCCGTCCTTTTCTTACAACCCGCGGGGCGGCCCCAGCGGTAAAGGCAGCTTTCTCATCGAGAGCGACGCGCGCGAGGGTCTCCAGGGCTTTTGGCACAAACCGATTCCAGTCACCGGCGGGCGCTATTATCGCTTCAGCGCCCTGCGCCGTTGCGAAAACGTTCCCGGCCCGCGCCGAAGCGCCGTCGCCCGGGTAGTGTGGCAAAGCGATTTCGGCCAGTCGGTGCTCACGGACGAACCGTTGGTCAGTACCGTCCTGCCTGGCTTCCGCCGCACCGCCGAACCGGAGTATCCCGCCGACAGTGCAACTGATCCCAAGGGCTGGACTGAAGTGACGGGAACCTACCGCGCGCCCGCAAAAGCTACTCGGGCTGTCGTCGAGCTTTACCTGCAATGGGCGCCGCGAGGGAAAGCGGAGTGGTCCGAAATTTCACTCGTCGAAACGAGCGCTCCCCCCGCGCGCAAGGCGCGCCTGGCGGCAGTGCATTACCGACCCAAGGGCGGCGAGAGCATGGCGGATAATTGCCATCAGTTCGCGCCGCTGATTGAGGATGCGGCGAAACAGCGCGCCGATCTCGTTGTTCTCCCTGAAACGCTGACCTATTTCGGCCTGGGAAAATCCTACGCTGAGTGCGCGGAACCCATTCCCGGGCCGAGCGCCGATTACTTCGGCTCGCTGGCGAAGAAGCACGACCTCTACATCGTCGCCGGGCTGATCGAGCGCGATGCGCA
>JAKEEH010000083.1 GCA_022616725.1 Limisphaerales bacterium
AAGCAGCGCATCGCTTTGTTGGGTCGAAAAATCATGCGATAACTCTGGCCCGCGAGGTGGAGGACTTCTGGATTGTGCGCGCCGAGCTTCATCAGCCGATCGAGCATAGCCTCGGCGCGGGAAATTTCGAAGCGGGCGCCCAAAGCGCGGCTGCCGTCCACGAGCGCGACGAGGTTTTGCGGATATTTGCGCGCTGTCTCCTCGAACATCCGCAGGGCATCGTCAAATCGGTTGAGCTGCCAAAGCGTCCGCGCCTGCCGCAGCTCCAGCAAGTCAGTGCCAAGGCCGGGAATGACCCGCGCTTCGCCCGGCCGGAAGCGGGCCATATTCTGAGATGAGCGCGGCGCGCGAAGTTTCTTTCCCACCACAGATTTAGTAAATACTGGTCGGGGCGGTGAGATTTGAACTCACGACCTTCTGAACCCCATTCAGACGCGCTACCAAGCTACGCTACGCCCCGACGCCCGGGACAGCCCCCTGCCGCGCGAGCGCCATGAATATCACGGAGAGGTGCCGGAAATTCAACAGTTTTTACAGATATGCCATGGGTCGAGCTCGCCGCTGGCAAATTCTTTTACTCGCCAAGGCAAGTTAGCTTCCGCGCCGAGTCGTGACAGCCGGGGCAAATGCGAGGAATTCGCCCAGCGAGGCAACGGTACGACCCCTGCTATTGTCCGCCTTTGTGCATCCGAAGCTGACAGTGTTAGTTGCTGAGGACACTCCGTCTGACGCCCTGTTTTTGGAACGCGCCTTTTGTAAGGTCGGCCTGACGAAGCCTGTAGAGGTTCTGCCCGACGGGAGCGAAGTCATTGCCTATCTCTCTGGCAGCGGAAAGTACGCCGACCGCGCCAGATTTCCATTGCCGACCCTCCTCTTCACGGACTTGAAAATGCCGCGGGTGAACGGGTTCGATCTACTGATCTGGCTGCGGGAACATCCCCAATGCGCAATTCCTACGGTGGTATTCAGTGATTCGGGCGCCGTCGAGGACGTGAAGCGTGCCTATCAACTGGGCGCGACGGCCTATCTGGTCAAGCCCGGCACCGTCGAGGAACTCGAAGACCTGGTGCGTCTAAGCTGCCAATTCTTTGCCAACTCGGTTCAAGCTCCCGTTCCGGGAGCGGCCCAGCGCGATGAAGCCGACCTGGTTTCTTCGCTGTAAGCGCCTGACACACTAGCCAGCCGGCCGTCGAACGAACTCAAAAAATCATCGCTTTCGCAAAGCGGACTGGCACATTGGCTGGGCATGTTGCTGACGGAGTCTGAACTGCTAAGTCTGGTCCACGCCTCGCATCGTTCTCCTCATCAACTCCTGGGGATGCATCCGATGGGAGATGGCTCGGGACTTGTCGCGCGGGCGATGCTGCCTCACGCCGCCAAAGTCGAACTGGTTCCCACGCATGAAAAGAACAAGCCAAAGTTTCCGTTGCAGCGTCTGCACCACGCCGGCTTGTTTGAAGGCATCACCACCCAAGCGCACAAGGTTTACGCCTATGATCTGGTCGTTACCGATCATTACGGCAATGTGCGACAGCAGCGGGACGCGTATTCGTTTCTGCCGACCCTCGGCGAAATGGACCTGTATCTTTTCGGCGAAGGCAATGAACGCCGCATCTACGACAAGCTGGGCGCTCAACTCAAGGTGATCGATGGCGTCGCCGGCACAAGCTTCGCCGTGTGGGCTCCCAACGCCCAACGCGTCAGCGTGGTCGGCGCTTTCAACAACTGGGATGGGCGAGCGCACGCGATGCGCAGCCTCGGCGCGTCTGGCGTGTGGGAAATCTTCATCCCGGGCGTGCTCGAAGGCGCACTGTACAAATACGAGATCAAAAACAATCATGGGAGCCTGGTGCTTAAGACCGATCCCTACGGCTTCTTTTTCGAACCTGCTCCGAAAAATGCCTCCATCGTTTGGAACAACAGAAAATTCAGGTGGACGGATGACGCGTGGGTGAAGTGGCGCACGGAACACAACCCGTTTCGCTCCCCAATGAGCATTTATGAGGTCCACCTCGGCTCGTGGCGGAAGAAGAACCACTACGAGTCGCTCGGCTATGCCGAAATCGCAGGACCGCTCGTCGATTACGTCCGCAAGATGAACTTTACCCATGTCGAGTTCCTGCCGGTTTCCGAGCACGCTTTCTACCCCTCATGGGGCTATCAGGTCACAGGCTTTTACTCCACCACCGCGCGTTACGGCACGCCCGACGAGTTCCAGTATCTGGTCAATGCGTTGCACGACGCTGGCATCGGGGTGCTCATCGACTGGGTTCCAGCCCATTTTCCCCGCGACGACTGGGCGCTGGCGCGTTTCGACGGCACCGCGCTGTACGAACATGAGGATCCCCGTAAAGGCGCGCACCAGGACTGGGGCACACTGATCTTCAATTATGGCCGGCACGAGGTCCGGAATTTTCTCGCCGCCAACGCGCTGTTTTGGATTGACCGCTTTCATCTTGACGGCCTGCGCGTGGACGCCGTTGCCTCAATGCTCTACCTCGATTACTCACGCCGCGTCGGCGAATGGATCCCCAACCAGTTTGGTGGCCGCGAGAATCTTGAAGCCGTCGAATTCCTGCGCCACTTCAATCACGTCGTCCACACCGAACATCCGGGCGTGGTGACAATCGCCGAGGAATCAACGGCCTGGCCGCAGGTGACGCGTCCCCCCTATCTCGGTGGGCTCGGCTTCACCTTCAAATGGAACATGGGCTGGATGCACGACACGCTCAATTACTTTGCCCGCGATCCCGTCTATCGCAAATATCACCAGAACGACCTGACCTTTGCGATGCTCTATCACCATCACGAGAATTTCATCCTGCCGCTATCGCACGACGAAGTGGTCCATGGCAAACGATCCTTGCTCGGCCGGATGCCGGGTGATGACTGGCTTTCGTTCGCCAACCTGCGGGCGCTCCTGGGTTATCAGACGCTCTTTCCGGGCAAAAAGCTGCTCTTCATGGGCGGCGAATTCGGCCAGCGCTCGGAATGGAACGCCAACCAAAGCATCGATTGGCATTTGCTCGGCATGGGTCCATTCCACTCCGGTTTGCAGCGATATGTCGAGGATATCAACAAACTCTATCGCACGGAGCCAGCTCTCTGGCAGGGGGACTACGACATGGATGGATTCTTTTGGGTTGACTGCTCCGACCAGGAAAACAGCGTTCTCTCTTTCGTGCGCCAGAACCGGGACCGCAGCAGCCGTCTCATTGCAATTATGAATCTCACGCCTGTCACGCGGCACAACTATCGCGTCGGCCTCCCACATGGGGGCTTCTGGCAGGAAGTCCTGAACAGTGACGCCGGCATCTACGCCGGCAGCAACGTCGGAAATCTCGGCGGTGTCCACGCTGAGAATTATCAGGTCCACAGCCAGCCGTACTCCGCCTCCTTTACCCTCCCGCCCATCAGCGTCATTGCGTTCAAATCCGCGCCCGGGTAGTTGAATAACTCGCCATCCAGATCAATCCGCGCATGGTGACGGGCGGATGTGCTACCGCGATTCGTTGACAAAATCGAATGTCGCCTGCGCTCCAGCCGGAACACGGAAGGACGCCGCGGACAGGTTTGGCCGGTTGCCTTCGAGACCAGCCTGGCGGCAGGCCACCGTAAACAAAGAGTGAATCTGTGCCGCGAACGGGCCTTCTCCTTCCATGCGACTGCCAAAGTTCGGATCATTCAGTTTGCCCCCGCGCATGCTGCGGATGCGCCCAATCACTTTTTCCTTTCGCTCCGGAAAATGGCGCGACAGCCAGTCCTCGAACAGGTCTTTGACGGCGAACGGCAGTCGCAGCGGCACGCACCCCGCAAAGCGCACTCCAGCCTCGGCCACCGCGCGAACAATGGCCGGGATTTCGTGATCCGTGAGGCCCGGAATAACAGGCGCAACAAGTGCGCCCACCTGTATCCCGGCTCGGCTGAGCTCACGAATCGCCGCCAGACGGTGCGCCGGCAACGAAGCGCGGGGTTCGAGTTTCGGCGTCAAAGTGCTGTCCAGCGTGGTCACGGAAATGAAAACCGCCGCCGCGTCGAATCGGGCAAGCTCCGACAGCAAATCGACGTCGCGCGTGACAAGATAGTTCTTGGTAACAATGCAAACCGGGTTGCGGAATTCAGCCAGCACAGCGAGACACCGTCGGGTCAACTGCAGCTTCCGCTCGACCGGCTGATAGCAGTCCGTAACGCCGCTCATCGCGATGATCTGCGGCTTCCACTTCCGCGACGAGAGCTCCTTGCGCAAAAGCTCCGGCGCATTCTCCTTCACCATGATACGGCTCTCGAAATCGAGGCCGGAGGAGAAGCCAAGGTATTCGTGCGTCGGCCGGGCGTAACAATAGATGCAGCCGTGCTCGCACCCGCGATAGGCGTTGATACTCGCCTCGAAGCCGACATCCGGACTGTCGTTGTACGTGATGATCGTCTGCGTCGAATCCCTGAGAAACTCCGTCCGCCGCGGACGCTCCGAAGTCTCGTCCCCAAAGTCCGCGTCCGGGTCAGGTTCGAGATGCAGTTTCTCGAACCGATTGGCTGGATTCAGTGCGGCACCTCGCCCTTTCGGCGACGAATTCACGTATTTTAATATAGGTGGAACATTTGAACAGGCAACCGC
>JAKEEH010000479.1 GCA_022616725.1 Limisphaerales bacterium
CGCGCGCAATGATCCGGTCGTTTAGGAGTTGCATTTCGTCGATCCAGCGATTGAGGTTTTCCTCGCTGTAGATTTCCACTAGCTGATTTGGGTCGAGGTTCTCGGGATGGTGGAAATCGTGACTGAAGGGAAACCGGGTCCGCTCATCGTACATCGCCTGGAGAAGCGCCTCTTCCTGTTCCGGGCTTACGGGAAGACCCGCTTCGGCGAATTTCGCGCGAAACTCCGAAAGCTGGGAGCGCTCATGGGACGATTCTTCCTGCCACTTATAGGCGGCGAATCCATCCTCGCCAAGGAGAGTCCGAATCTCTGCATTGGCCGCATCGGTTTGCTCGCGGGCGGCGCGGGCAACTTGCGCAAGCTCGGCATCCGAGGCTGTGCCGCTCATCATGGCCATGAGCAATTCCGTGTGACCGGTCTGTTTTCGGCGAACCAATTCCTTGAGCTGCGCGGTTTGATCGGGATTGAGCCCCAGTTGAGCGACCAGATTTGAGTTGACTACCTTCGCCGCATTTCGCTCCATCGCCGCGTTAAAATCCTTCTTCATCAATAATCGCATTTCCGGATCACGGAAGAGTTTGGTTGCTGGATGCTCTGTGCGGGCGGATCCAGGGGGTTTGCTGGATGCCGTGGTTTTCTCGGCCGCATGCGAGAGATTGGCCGCCTGAAGCTCGATTACCTCCTGGCGCAGAGCTTTGGTGCGGCGCTCGGCGTGTTCGGCACGGGCAGAGGTCTCAGTGAGCGTTGCCTCAGCGGCCTGAATACGTGCGAGCTGGGCGCGCTGCTGGGTTCGAAACCAGAAAAGACCGACAGCGGCGCCGATGACGAGAATGACAAGCAATAATTTGTTCACAGGACTCCTTTCTTGGCGGCGTGAGCGACGAAAATCTCATCCAGTGATGGGGCGTGTTCCGACACGACGGTTCCGCCAAGGCGGGCGGCGGCAGCGGCGACATCGCCAGCGCCGTTGCAGATGACACTCCATTCCTGGCCGGCGCCTGTAATGCTGATGGCGCCGTCGAGACGTGGAGGACGGGGCAGCGGAGCGTCGAAGCGCAGCAGCAAACGGCGGTGCGAGCGCTTGATGTCGTCGAGCGGGCCGCACAGCACCAGCTTGCCGTTGTGCATCATCGCAAGCTGGTCCGAAACGCGTTCCACTTCCTCAAGGAGATGAGAGGAGAAAAGGATCGTGCGGCCTTCGTCCGCGACGGTACGAATAATCGCTTCAAGGATGTCCCGCCGCACGACCGGATCGAGGCCAGAGCTGGGTTCGTCGAGGACGAGCAGGGCAGGGCGATGCGCCAGCGCAAGGAGAAGGCCGGCGCGCGCAGTTTCGCCGCGGGAAAGCTCCTTGACGCGCGCGGCGGGTTCCAAACTGAACTCGGAACGGAGCTCTTCCGCATATGCGGGGTCCCACGATGGATAAAATGATTGTGTGTAGCGAAGCAATTCGTCCACGCGCATCCAGCCGGGCAGGTCGCGGTTTTCGGACAGATAGCCGATCTTCCCGAGAACGGGTTTTGGATTGGCCACCGGATCAAGGCCAAAGACGCGCACGGAGCCGGACTGGGGCCGGAGCAAACCGAGGACGTGTTTGATCAGGGTGGTCTTGCCGGCGCCATTTTCGCCGACCAACCCGAAGACGATGCCGCGCGGCAGGCAGAGCGTGACATCGTCGAGGGCGCGTTTGGAGCCGAACCGGCGCGTGACGCCGCGGATCTCTATGACTGGATCTGATGTTGGCACTGAATTATTCATGTTTTGCCTGGTTTAGGTGTTTCTGGCGTTGCTTGAGCAGATCGATCAGGTCGTCGAGGCCGATGTCGAGATGATGAGCCTCGGTGAGCAGTGCATCGGCGCGTTCGGCAAGGATTTTCAGACGCTCCTTCCGCGCGAGCGGAGAGCCAGCATCGGAGATGTAGGTGCCCGAGCCGTGGCGTTTGAGGACGATGCCTTCCCGTTCGAGTTCGAGATATGCGCGGGCGACGGTGTTGGGGTTGACGAGCAGTCGTTCGGCGAGAACGCGGATAGGAGGAACTTCCTCTCCCGGTGCAAGACGGCCACAGGCGACCAGGTACTTCACCTGGTTGACGATCTGCTGGTAGATCGGCACGCCGTCATTGCTGGAGATACGCAAGTGCACAGTTATAGTGTATTAGTAGAATAGTACACAGCTAAATGGTTGTCAAGCCCGAAAATCCGAAGGAATGACGAATGACTAATGAATGACAAATGACGAATGTTCGGGTTTGGTCATTCGGGGTTAGACATTCTTTCGGATTTCGTCATTGGCCACTCACCACTCACTACTCAGTGGCGGCTTTATCGAAAACCAGCTATTAGTTCGGTGTTGAGTATACGTAACTACATCATCGCAACTGCCGGACACGTCGATCACGGCAAAAGCGCCCTCGTCAAGGCTCTTACCGGAACCGATCCTGACCGCCTGCCCGAAGAGAAGGCGCGCGGCATCACCATCGAACTGGGTTTTGCCAATTTGACACTGCCCGGCCTCAACCTCGGCATCGTGGACGTGCCGGGGCATGAGGATTTCGTTAAAAACATGGTCGCTGGCGTCGGTTCCATCGACCTTGCTTTATTTATCGTGGCGGCGGACGACGGCTGGATGCCACAAACCGAGGAGCATCTCCAAATCCTGACATACCTTGGCGTGACCCGTGCCGTAGTGGCCCTGACCAAAGGCGATCTGCTCCCTGCGAATGATCAGACGGGGCCGGCGGCGGTCCGGGAATGGCTCCGGGGTTCGCCGTTTGCGGATGCGCCAATCGTCAAGACGTCGGTTGTCACGGGCGCAGGCCTGGATGAACTGAAGCAAGAGCTGGCGCAAGTGCTGGCGAGTGCGCCGCCGCCGCGCGATATCGAGAAGCCGCGGCTGCCTGTGGATCGGGTGTTTACGCTGCGCGGAGTCGGAACGGTGGTGACGGGGACATTGAGCGGGGGCCAACTGCGGCGGGGCCAGGGGGTCGTGATCCAGCCGAAAGGAACGGCCACGCGTATTCGCAGCGTGCAAAGCCATGGCCAGGACGTCGAAATCTCATATCCGGGCACGCGCACGGCGCTGAATTTGCCCGACGTGGCCGTTGGGGAGGAGCACGCAGGCGGCGTGCAGCGCGGGGATACCGTGACGCTCGCCGAATTCGGCAAGCCGCACGACACGGCGGATGTGCTGCTGGAGAAGTCGCCTCGGTTGCTGCAGGAAGAATCGCCGTCGGCCCGCCCGTTGAAGGATGGAACGCTGGTGCGGGTTCATCACAGCAGCGCGAACTACCCGGCGCGCGTGGTGATTCCGTGGGATGGGCCGTTGCCGCCCGGCGGGCGGAGGCTCGCCCAACTCCGTTTCGAGTCGCCCGTTTTTATGTTTGCCGGAGACCGGTTTATTATTCGTGATTGGTCGGAGCAAATGACCCTGGCAGGCGGTATCGTGCTTGAGCCGGACGCGTCGCGGCGGCGATTGCGGACGACACACGAGCGGGAATTTCTGCGCCAGCGGTCCGAATCGCCGGATGATTTGCGCGCGGCCATCGTTGCGCTGCTGCAGCGCGACAAGGCAGTGAAGCGCGGCACGCTGTTCGTCAAATCGCGGTTCAGTTCCGGCGACATTTCCGGGGCCGTGGACGCCCTGGCCGGCGCGGGAGGTCTGGTCGTCAGCGGGGATTGGATTGTGCAGGGGGAATTCTTTCGGCAAGCGTGTGCCCGCGCCGCGGACGCGATTCGCGCCGAACATCGCGCCCATCCCGATCGCGCCGGCCTCGCGCTTACCGAACTGCGCCGCGTCCTGGAGTTGCCCGATCCGGCCTTGTTTGACGTGCTCGTCGCGTCGCTGTGTCGCGAAGGATTCGCGCAAACCGGCGCGGCGATTCGCGATCTCAAACATCGTTTGGCCCTGCCGCCGCAATTGGAAGCGGTCGGGAAGAAGTTGCGCGTTGCGCTAAATACGAAGCCGTTCGAGCCCCCCTCCCGAAAGGAGCTCGCGCCGGACGCGCCTGCGCTACAGGCCCTACGCTTTCTTGTGCAAACCGGAGAGGTGATCGAACTGGACGCTGACACCGTTATGCTCGCGGACCACTACGGCAAAGCCGCCGAATTGATCAAAGCCCATCTGCAAAAGTCGGGTGGCGCAACCGCCAGCGATCTGCGCCAGCTCCTCAACACAAATCGCCGTGTGATCATTCCTCTCCTCGAACGCCTGGACAAAGAAGGCCTCACCGCGCGGCAGGGCGATAAGCGCGTTTTGAAAAAGAAATGAGCGCCGCGCCGCGAATCCTCACCACCGTCGTGGGCAGCTATCCGCTGCCCGATTGGCTGGCCGCGTTGCCGAGCGAACAAGCCCTCGCCGATGCCACCAGTGTCGTCCTCAAAATCCAGGAACTTGCCGGCATCGACGTGGTAGCCGACGGGGAGTTATATCGCTTCGACGTCAATCACCCGGACACCAATGGCATGATCGATTATTTCGTGCGCCCGCTCGGAGGTGTCCGCAGCCAAATCGGCCTCTCAGACATCGACGAATTCAGCCGGCTTTCACGGTTGCGTTTTCGGGCGAAACCCGCCGCCGTCGTCGAAGGACCGATCACGCCCGGGACACTCGACCTCGTGAGCCCCTATCAACGCGCCCGAAACCTGACGCGCGCCCGGTTGAAATTCACCATCACGGGCCCGCACATGCTCGCGCGCACGCTCCTGGATTATCACTACAAAGATCCCGCCGCGCTCGCCATGGCGCTGGCGCGCGTGATGGCCGATCAAGTGCGCAGAATCGATGCCTACGTCGTGCAGGTCGATGAGGCCAATATCCCGGGCCACCCGGAAGACGCAGCTTGGGCCGCCCGTGCTGTCAATGAAATGTTGCGTTCTACTCCTCGCGAAAAAGCCGTGCACCTGTGCTTCGGTAATTACGGAGGCCAAACCGTTCAAACGGGGACGTGGACTTCTCTGCTTGAGTTCCTCAACCAACTCGAAGCCGACCACGTCGTGCTGGAAATGACTCGCCGCTCTCCCGAAGAACTCGCCAGCTTGCGCGGCCTCAATCCAAAGCTCGGAATTGGGGTCGGAGTCATTGACATCAAGTCCACTGTCGTGGAGTCGCCATCCGAAGTCGCACACCGCATCGAATC
>JAKEEH010000084.1 GCA_022616725.1 Limisphaerales bacterium
AGCCGGCTTTCGCGGCTTTCGCGGCTTTCCGGTCTTCCACCGAGGCACCTTGCCGTCGCCACCGAACATCGGTAATTATGCTGTGACCGCAAGCCAAAGCCCTTGAACGCCAGTGTGGAACAATCAAGTCAGGAGGCCAGTATGATCCAACGTCCATTGTCCGTGACCATCATCGGTTGGTTGTTCATTGCGACTGGCATCGTCGGGCTTGTTTATCACGCTGCCGAATTCAAGACGGCCCGCCCATTTCAATATGAACTTGTCCTGATTTGCTTTGTCCGCATTCTCGCAATTCTTTTCGGTATTTTTACGATGCGTGGCCGCAACTGGGCGCGCTGGGGTCTCCTGGTGTGGATCGCATACCACGTGATCCTCGGTGCGTTTCACACGCTGTTCGAATTGGTCGCGCATGCCCTGCTGCTTGTGGTCGTCGGATGGTTGCTCTTGAGGCCGCGGGCATCGGCGTATTTCCGGGCTACGAGAGCAGAACGTTGAAATGTCAACCCCTTGAACCACGTGGCGGATGAACCTCCAGCAGGCGCTTCGGAATCGCGCCCACCTTGATCTCCTTCAGCGCGGTTCGCTTCTCGCAATCGACAATGCTGATGCTGTTCGCCCCTGCATTGGCGGAGTAAGCGAATTTGCCGTCCGGGCTGAACGTCAGCCAATTCGGCGCGTCACCGACGGCAACCGTGGTAACGTACTTCGGTCGTGGGCTGCTGATGTCATAAATCATCAGACCGTTCCCGATGAAGCTCGTCACCCAAAGTTCGCGATCACCCGGCCGAAGCTCCAGCCCGTGTGTGTTCATGTAAGCGAATTTCGAGCGCTTATCCGGCGGCGGCAGAGGCTGTTCCATTCGTCCCATCTGTTTTCCGGTGGCCAGGTCCGCCCAGGCAAACCCGTGCAGTCCTTCAAGCGCGACGAAAAGCCATTTCTCATCCTGAGTAATGCACAACGGGCGCACCGGCGCGTCGAACTTCACCGTCTTCGTTAGCCCATGATCGTGGTCGAAATCGAATTGTTTGACGACGTGATCACGAATCGAGGTCACGTACATGTGCTTCGCATTTTTTGGCGCGTAGCAATTGTGGGGACGCGCTCCGACGTCGAGCGTTTTGGCCACCTTGCGTTCCCGAACATCGATCACGTCCGCTTTGCCTTTGTCATTGATTGCGACGTAGATCCACCGGCCATCAGGCGTGACGGCCAATTGGTTGGGCACGCCAGTGGTGGGAACCATTCCGATGACCTTCTCTGTGGCCGTGTCGATGAACTTGATCGCTCGCTCTGATTCCACTGAGCAATAGATGACACTGTGATCCGGCGCCAGCGCCAACCCATGCGGATGCTTCCCAACCTGCAATTCGCCCACGACTTCCCGTCGCTCCAGGTCAACCAGACTCAAGCTGTCGCCAGCGGTGTTGGCGACGTAAAGCTTTCGCGTGACCGGCCCGTCCGCCGACACGCCGGAATGCAAACACAGCATCAACAGCCCAAAGAAAAAGAAGCAGCCTTTCATACGTAAAAGGACTGAATACTGCCCGCAAACGTTTGAAAAGCACCAAGAGGCTGCCGACACGGACCAATCCCAACGGGATTGCATCGCTCAGCCCAGGAGCCGTTGGCTGCGGCGCATGGAAAGGCCCTTTGGTCAATGCGTTCAAAGTCTGATGTAACCCCCGACGTCAGGAGGGGGCCGATCTCGTGTCGGCTGTTCGCCACTCCAGCCCCCCCTCTGCGGACGCAGTCCACGATTTCATGTGGTTCGGCGCGAAGTCGATGTACGACAAGGCGAGTTTCTCGGAAGTAGCACGCCGGAAGCCGCATCGACCGGTAGTTCGCCTAAAGCCGGTCTGACGTCCGAACTTGACTCTGAAACTGAGCGACGGGCACACCAATAATATCCCCAGCCATCGCGCTCTCGCTCCAGTCGCTTCGGAATCCAGCCCAGCCAACATCCTCACTCTTCCCACTCGCCGTATCCCTCGAGTCCATGCCTGGCTATGGAGCAAGATGTCTTGAGCCAATCCCCACGGGATTGCATCACTCAGCCCAGGGTTGCGAGGAACGAGCTACCCTGGAAAGACATTCGATAAGACATTCGATACCAAATCATCCTACCTTGAAAGAGTGGCAGGCCAAGGGGATCCGATGTGCCTCGGCTCTCCACGCTCTCCACGCCGTCGCAAAAATTGACGCTGCCTTTCGATCCATTACTATGCACCAGAGATGCAATCCACGCAGCTTGCCCAGCCTCATGCGCGCATCCGCTGTGCTCCCGCGGGGTGGATCGCTGAACTTAGGCCGCTCCACACGTCATGACCCCATCCGCCGGCACGAGTGCTCGCCCGAAGTCGAAGCGCCGTCGTGTCCTTTGGCTCATCACCGTTGCGGCGTACCTCGGCGTTTACATCGTGTTGTCTTTGCGCGGGCAGTATCTCGGACACAATCAGGGCGGCCAGGACAACCGAGACAGTTGGTCGCCGGCGTATTGCGCCGAGCTGTACACATCGCCCGCCGGTCGACAGAAGCTGCGGCTCACAGCATTGGGTTGGCTCTTTCTCCCGCCGATGCTGGTTGACCAGTGGTTCATTCATCGAACACATTTCGAGTGATGATAACAACGCAGCCTAACCATGCGCTGCCGCAAACGGCGGCATCGCCGTTACTGTTGCAATCGCCGCCCCTCGTGGCCGCCGTCGCTGAGCTTCGGTTATTAGACACTGGCGCATGAAACATTACTACGCCCTGTTTCTGATTGCTTTCGGTACTGTCAGTGGCTGCACGTCTGCACGGCAGATCACCGGATCTGAAGCTACAGACGGTTTCTACGTTGAGTCATCGAAGAACTCTACCGGACTCGTCGTTCGAGTGCCTCACTCCGATAACAATCGCATCCTTACCATTCCCGTCGAGCCGTTCGACGCTTTTGTTCCGGAGCGTATCGTCGTTTTTGATACGCCTGACGGCAGCTACGTCCAGATTTCGGGCCGTGCGACTATGGATGGATGGTCCGAGCAGCCCATTATTCTGGTCGCCAATCACAAACCATACGCTGAGTTGAGGAAGTCGGGCCAGACTGTTTCCGGTGCGGGCGTTGCGGGAGTGCAGGTTGGCTCATTCGCGACGATTTCTTTAGTCGTCCGCACTCGCGCTGAGGCAAACGCAGCGGCTGCGGCATTACGTCAGCGATTCTCCATCTCACTGTGACGCGGCCTAACCCCGCCTGCCGGGCGGTTCGAGTGAATTTTGCTCATGACCATTCCATTCACCGGTCCTCCGGCGGCGGTCGCTGGGCGTGGACGTTAGGCCGCTTTACCCCTCTCCGATATGACGCACGAACAACTCATTGCGAAGGCGATTGAGCACGCCAAGCAATGCGGCATTTCCGCCGAGCAACTTCACACGCCGAGAGTGCGAGATGCAGCAGTGGTTTCGTTTACCGATCCGCAGTCCTCGGGGCGTGCTGAATTTTACCTGGACGCAGCAACTGGCGATCTCATCAGCGGCACCTTTTCTCCGGAGTTCACGCCCAAGACGGAAGGAAAGCAATTCTCCACGGCGGCACAGGACGTATTGGCCCTCGCAAGCGAGGAGTCCCGTCGATTCGGCTACGACCACGTGGGCAGTGATCACTTGCTATTGGCCGCACTCTCTTACGGCAAAGGAGTTGGCGCTACTGTTCTCGTGAGTGCTGGCCTCACATTGGAGGCCGTTCGCAGTCATGTCGCGGCGTCAGGGTCTCCGGCTGAGGTCGCCCCGAGTGGTTACGGCCCTTCGATGCGCGGCATTCTGCGCGCAGCGTCCCAACACGCAGACTCGCTTGGCAGTACGGAGATTGAGCCGGAGCATCTCGTTCTCGGCTTACTTGACGAGTCCGACGGCGGAGCGTTCAGAACATTCCGTCACTTTGCGGTCGATGCCGCACGACTGAAGCGCACACTGCTGCAGATTATCTCCGATGAGCAACAGTAAGACGCGGCGCAACACTGCGCTAGTCGAAGGCCCCACACCCTGCCATTCGAGAGTTCACTGGCAGGCACGTCTCTCCGCACATTGGTAACCTACCGCCGCAGGCTTTGCACTGTGGTATCCTTTTGGTTATGCGGCAGCATGCGGCAGCCCGTTGCCCCTGTATTCGGATTGGCAGGTGGATTATGGAAGCGGAGGATGAAATAGAGTCGCGACCCCGCTGGGCAGTCGGGCGCTGGGTTGAATGGCGCACCTGCTTTGTTGGAAGCGTTGGAATAGATGAAAGCACGATACTATTGACCACCCCTTTACCTTTATCACTCGGATTTTTCACCCTTGTAATAAATTCTCACACGCCCTGCGACTAATCAGTTAAAAGGTCTAGCGATTGAGTTTGGAGCAGCCAGATGAAACCGGGTTTTTGAAGCTGATTGCAGAGAATCGACCAAAGATTCTTAAAATCTGCCGCGCCTATGCGTGGAACCCCTCGGACCGCGACGATCTCTATCAGGAAATCCTTTTCCAAATCTGGCGCGCGTTGCCCGGATTGAAGGAAAACGCCTATGCCGGCACATGGCTTTATCGCGTCGCGCTCAACACCTCGATCAGTTTTGTCCGGAAGCATGCGGGGCGCAACAGCCGCGCGACCCCGTTCGGGCCCGATGATCTCGCGCGGCACATTGAATCGGCGCAGCAGCAGGAGGAATCGGATGATGGCCGGCTGGCGCGTTTGTATGAAGCCGTCACCCAGCTCAACGAAGCCGAGAAGGCGCTCGTCGTCCTGTTTCTCGAGGATCTCAGCTATGAGGAAATCGCGGAGGCGTTGGGCCTGAGCGCCAACCATGTCGGCGTCGCCCTGCACCGCGCGAAGAAAAAACTTTCAGCCCTGATTAAGGAGACCGTGCATGAATGACCAGGAATTAAAGGATCTTTGGCGGAGGCAAAAACTGGAGGACGCTCCGCCCGTGGACGCGCGCGCCCAAATCGAGGCTATGCGGGATAGAATGTCGAAATTGCACCGCACCTTGAACTGGCGGGACTTCCGCGAGTTGGCCGGCTGCGCGGTGGTGATCGTCGGCTTCGGCGTGTTTTTCTTTCTATTTCCATATGCGGTCACACGGATTGGCGCTCTGATTAACATTGGCGGCGCGCTGTTGATCTCATGGAAAATGATTGAATGCCGCAGGCGCGTCCCGCGCCCGGATCCGGCAGCCCCGGTGGCGCAATGGCTCGAACAGGAGCGGCACCGCGTCTATCATCAGGCGGAGCTGCTTCGCACGGTGCTGTGGTGGTACCTTCTCCCATTCTGGCTTGGCACGAATGTGTTTTTCTGGGGCCTCCCCAATCAGTCCCTGGCGGTGAATATCACCTTCACGGTCGTGATTACGCTGCTCTACGCTTGGATCTATTGGCTCAACCAGTCTGCGCGCCGAAAACAACTGCTCCCGCTCAAGGATGAGTTGGAAGCTCTTTTGCAACAGGAGTCGCAAGCTGGCCGGGCGGAGGAGCATCCGCCCGCCGCATCCGGGCAGAGGCGGAACCGCTCAACTGCCGCTTGGATCATTTTGGCTGTCTTGATTGCCTTATTCGCAGTACTCGCTGGGGCTTGGTATTCACTTACGGACTCCCGGGCAGAGTCGCCGCTACGGGTGCCTGGATTCGATGACGTCAGCGCTTTCGCCAACGGTGACATCTCGCGCATTGATGCCTGGCTGCAAGAACAGGTTGCCCTTGCGAAATACCCGAG